>PMXD01000306.1 GCA_003165895.1 Bacteroidota bacterium
GCCTAAAAACACACTGGCAGCAAACCAAAACCACCCCGCACTGTCCTCCCCCGCAGCAAAACCACCGGTTGCCAAAAAGGAAGCGAGAAAAGTGCATATTAACTCTCCTTCGTTTAAAAAATCATAATTTCACAAAATGGGGATTGTAACGGGTCAAAAGTAATTCACCTCCATCAATTCACCTTCTCAATAGTATAATACAAAAACACCCTGTCTTTTAAAGGGTATTTGCTGCCGGGGCAGGGGTCGTCGTTAACGCCGCTTTGGGGTGAGCTTACTATGTGGTCAATTTTGCCCAGGTTGTTGTAGTTGTGTAGTTTGCTGGTTTCGCCGTAGTTATCATCCAGGCAACCCTGCAGCCACATGTGCCAGAATGAAAAAATGTTGTTTTTAAAGAAGCGTTTTGTTTTATGGTTGCATGGCGAGGCAGGATCTAAGAGGTTGCCCATTAATCCATCAATACCATCTACCTCCCAGCCATTCATATATACCCTGAAACTTTTGCCGCGCGGTACGTAAACGGTAAACTCGTTATTTAAAGTCCACTTGTGCTTGTAAGTTCTGCCTAAGCCCCTGTTTAGTATCTGGCCCTTTTTGCCAAAAAAATCATTCAAAAAAATCCAGTCGTTGCCAACGTTTACAAACATGCGTATTTCGGCCTTGGTAAGTATTTCATCCAGGTATTTAAACTTCAGGTTGGTGAGTTTTATTTTATAAATATCAACCGGCAGGTCGGCGGCTACGCCTTTGCCTTCATCCCAGTAAACTAATACCGAGCGGGCGTAAATTTCAAGGTCGTTGGCATTTTTGGTTTTCCAGGGTATGGTAATATGTACGGTGCCTGAGTCTTCATTCAGTTCAATCAATTCATAAACCGAAAAGTTATCGCCTTTATGCGTGGTTAACTGATACCGCAGGTGGGCATTTGGCGAGGGGCGTGGTATATCAAGCTTTACTGTAAACTCGTAATCCTTGCTGGTCATATTTACCCGCCTTACAAACTTGGGCGAGTTGTAGCGGTTATTCATTAAGGCGCTGCCATCGCCACTGGCAAACATGTCTATACGCGTAGCAAATTTTACCGAGCTATCGCCAATAATCAGCCGCTCAGGCAAACCCCGTTTAATGGCTACAAACCTTGGGGGGTGTACTTCTACCTGGGCTGGCGGATGGCCCCTGTCCCATACCAGCTGTCCCTCAACATGCACCCAATCGCCGGTTACCGGCCAGTTCCATATCAGGTCGCCTAATTCGTGGCCGGCACTGAAAAATCCTCCGCTTCTGCCTTCCTGGTTATCAGCACTTAAAGGATTTTTTTTATTGCCCATTGCCAGGCCACATTCCCATTCTATACCAATTGCGTTTCTTAAAATGGTATCGTTGCCGCTGGGCTTGGGATATATCAGAAAAGGCAGGTAGTTGGTGTACCGGTTATCGGGGGTTTTATCGGGTATCACATCAAAATCCATGTCGTGCGAATAGTGGTAAAAGGGCAGGTCCTCTTCGCTTACGTGGGGGCCGTCAGTACCATCCAGGCCATTATAAGCCACCTTGCCTTCTACAATGGCTACATAGTTTTTATCGACCACAGGCAGCCATGAGGGTAAAATAACCCCAATATCATAGGCCGCCTTTCTTTTAAACATGGTGAACGTATCTTTACACGGTGAAAACCCCTCCTCACCCTGAGTGGAATAAGGATGTGATTTAAGCGGGTATTGCGCCGCCGAAAATTGATAAAGGACTACCAGTAAAGCACCAAGAATTTTTTTCATCAGGGGTAAGATGCGCAAATATAAGGTCAACAGAATTACGGGACATTAAAATTTCAAATTTTAATTGGGCATGCCGGTTGGCTGGGACGCCCTAATCGTTCGGAAGAAACTTAGGTGTGCCTTTACCGCCAAAGTCCAGACCCCTTCCGTCCCCGAAACGGGGAAACCAGGGCAGAAAGGCAGACCCAAAAAGGCGAAGCGGTCCTCCCGTTTCGGGAGTTAGAGGGTTTGCGTAGATGCATTTTGAATCTTCCGAACAGCAGTAGCGTCCCAGCCAACCACTGGTTCGCCGAATAAATTTAGTCCGTCTTGTAACCTTATCCGCAGCTGCTGCGTAAACTGTATTTACCAAAACCAGCAGACATGATACCAATTGAACCTACTGCACCACACTGGCCGGTTGAAGTAAAACCAAAAAATTGAAACAGAAGCTTTTCAGGTAGAGCAGGCTTAATTGCCCTGCCGGGGCCTGAAAAGCTTTTTATTTTTTACGGCTTTCTGCTACCCCACTTCGGGTTGTTGCATCAGCTTTTTGTACTGCCCAACCAGTATAAACGCGCCGGCGCAGCAAATAGCCGCCATAATGCCCAGCGAGTAAATGATATTGGTACCACTATGAAAGACGGGTAAAGTAAGCGCCGCAATAAGGCACATGCGGCAAAAAACATTGATAACAAAAAATATACTGTTAGCCCTGCCTATTACATGGTTGGGGATATGATGGAACAGGTAAGTAATCCGCTGAATACGGATGGCAGCATTGCATGAGCCGATAATAAAATTGGCCGCAAAAAACAGTATTACAAAAGTATTAAGGGCCATAAAAAGATACATAGCGCCGGCTAACACGCTAAGTACGATAATACCCGCCACAGCGCTTTTTTCGCCAAATATACGGGTGGTTAAAAAGCCTGCCAGCAGGGCCCCTAACGAAAACGACATATCGCCCACTGCATAAGTGCCACCGCCGTGGTGCAGAAAAGAATCTACATACACTGGTTGAACGTAGGTGCCAAAAATGATAATGGTTAAAAACACAAACAACGAGGCATTGCCGAAAATGAAGAGCAGCCGGTGTCTGTTTAAAAAGCTGAGGCCCGTTTTAACCCTTTGACTTAAACTGCTGGTATCAATATTTTTTGCCTGAACAGGCAGCGACCGGATGCGGTAAATAATGAGAAAGGCCACCAGGTAAGTAAAGGAGTCAATGGCAAATATCTCGTATATCTTCCAGGCCCGGATACTGAAAGGCAGGTTAAAACTGAAGTTTAAAAAATGGATGTGGCTGTTAAGCCCCTTTAGCAAAATGGCGGCCAGGCCACCGGCTATGGTAAAAGTAAGCTGGCCCTGGATTTCGAGCAGGGAAGTAATACGCGAATAATTTTCGCGGGGGGTTATTTCCTGGGCGTAGGCATACAGGTTAGGAAAGTGGATATTGTAAATAAACATGGTATTGCCAAAGGCTATGGCCACCAGGTACCAGGGCAGATACCCGGCACTGAAACCGTAAATTGTAATGGATGAAAGAATAGCAAGCCCCACGGCATTTATTACCAGGAATATTTTTTTGCGGTCGTACCGGTCAACCAGCGTACCTGCGTAAAGGCCCCAGATAAGCGAGATGGAGGTAACGGTTAAATATACCTGGCCAAACAACGTTTCGCGGTGTATAAGGGCGGTAAAATACCAGGGTATGGCCAGCATGGATATACCCTGTGCCACACCCGATATGGAATTAGCCAGCAGTAAAAGAAATATGGCCCGGCTGTTTTTCAATGCTTATTTTCGGTTAAGAGACTGTGTAGTATTAAATAAAAAATACGGGTTAACACGAAGCACACAAAGTTTAATACAAACCTGCCTGCCGGTAGGGAGGGGACACCAAAAAATATACTCTTAGTGGCCTTTGTATTGGCATTTTCTTTTGTGTTCTTTGTGTTAAATTGCATTTGGATTTAATTTCAAAACATTCTCTGAGGCAACGAAACTAAAATTATTTACCATCTGCTATGTACGATTCAGCGATATACGAAAAGCTTACCAGCTTCTGCGCTTACCAGGAAAGGTGTAAAGCGGATGTTTTGGAGAAGCTGTACAAACTCAAAGTACCCAAGGATGATTTTGATGAATACATTGCCAAACTGAATGACCAGAATTTTTTAAACGAAGAGCGCTTTGTAAAAGCCTTTATTTCGGCCCACTCCAAAAAGAAGTGGGGGAAAACAAAAATAAGGTCCGCCCTTTCGGGCAAAAGAATTGATGGCGGGTTAATAAAAAAATACCTGGACCTGATAGAAGAAGGCGACTATGATGAGCAAATAAAAGAGCTGTTGCAAAAAAAGTGGAAGAGTATAAGAACGGGCACCACTAAAGATAAAAAGAACAAACTGATAAGATTTTTATTGAGCAAGGGTTTTGAAATGGGGAAGGTAATGGCTGCGGTGAAGGAGATGGAGGTTTGAGGTTTTGCTACTTAATAACTGCATTTAAAATATTGAGGACGCTTTGCTCAGTTGCATCAATCTCCACCGTTTTAAACGAATTCGACTCCCCTTTTAATAAACTAAGGCTTGATTTGGGCAAGCCCAGCACCTTAGCCAGGTATTCCAACAGGTATTTATTAGCCTTGCCCTCAACGGGTTGAGCTCGGATTTTTACTTTTAGTGAACCGTCGGCTTCGCGGATAATTTCATCTGTTTTCGAGTTGGGTTTTACTTTAATGCGCAGCAGCATAGGTTAATTTTAAAACAATCGGGGTTTACCAATGTTATTACAAGGCAAAGCGATACCTTTGCATCCGCTAAATAACAATTATGGAAGCTACAGGCATAATAGAGATATACACCGAAATGACCCCGAACCCGGAGAGTGTGAAGTTTATTACCAACCAACACATTCTGCCCAACTTTCAGCTCGACTTTAAAACCCGCGAGTTGGCATCGGGTTCCGCGCTGGCAAAGGCATTGTTCGAAATACCTTTTGTAAACGGCGTTTTTATTGCAAATAACTTTGTAACTATTACCAAAAAGGCCGAATACGACTGGTTTGAAATAACCCCTGAATTAAAAGAAGCAGTTAAAAAGTTTATAGCCAGTGGCGTTAAGCCGGTAGATGATGCCCTGTTGCCTACCGACCTGCTTGCCGAAGGAAGCCAGCCGGTAACACTAACTGACGTGGAAAGCAAAATAAAAGACCTGCTTGAAAAATATGTAAAGCCTGCCATACAAATGGACGGCGGGCATATCGAGTTCCGCTCGTTTGAAGATGGAGTGGTTAAGCTTGCCTTACAGGGTTCGTGCAGTGGTTGCCCGTCATCCACACTTACGCTTAAATCGGGTATCGAGGGGCTTTTGAAAAGGATGGTGCCTGAAGTAGTAGCCGTTGAATCGATAGCTGAATAGGTGCAATACATTTATCGCAAAGGCGCAAAGAGAGCAAAGGAACAGCCGAAGGTTATTAATAATGCCACTATATTTAATTGCACTGGTATTTTAGCAATAAAAGACAAATACTCATTTCTTGTATTCTATCTTTGCGCCTTTGCGATAAAANNGAATCTTTGTAAAGGATTACGCATGCACTCCTTCTTTTACGCAAAGTAATTTTGCACTGTTCCAAAAATTTAAATGCATTTGACTACATGGCATTTGTATTGAACAAGATTGAACTTACCGGTATAACCCCCACTGATGAGGAAGATATTGTAACCCATATGCAGGACAAAGAAATTTCGGAAGGCACTTCGCGTATCCCATATCCTTATACCCTTAAACACGCAAAGCAATGGGTGGAAGATAACCAGATTTATGAGGACGAACAGGGTTTTAAGCGCAATTATGCGATAAGAAGTGAAACCGGTAAAATGCTTGGCTGCATTGGCCTTCATTTCAACTATGGCGCCGATGCCGATAAAAGCGAATTTGGTTATTGGCTGGGCAAACCATACCGCAACCAGGGTATTATGACAGAAGCGATAAAAAAAATGGCCGCGCTGGCAAAGGAACAATACCAGCTAAAAAGCCTGGAGGCCCATGTTTTTGACTTTAACATCGCTTCGCACAAGGCATTGATAAAAGCCGGCTTTACCCCGGTAGAGAGGGTTCATGCCCTTTATGAAAAAGACGGAAAGAAGATTGACGGAATAAAATTTGTGTTGATGCTGTAAATGCAAACAGCCTCCTCATCCTAAATC
>PMXD01000309.1 GCA_003165895.1 Bacteroidota bacterium
AGATTATATAGCCCGTAACCGGCGCAGCAACAAATATGTTTTTGCCGAAGGGATGTTAACCCATTTATCAAGTGCACTGGTGCTGGGCTATGGGGGCTATTTAACCCTGCAGCACCGGCTCACCCCAGGCGATGTGGTAATGTTTGTTGCTTACCTTGACCGGCTGTATAGCCCCATTGATTCGCTGGCCAGTTTATGGGTAAACCTGAAGCAGAATGTTGCATCTATTGCCCGCGCCTTCAAATTGCTGGATAGCGATACAGAACCCACACAGGGAAAAGAACTGAAGCTGAAAAACGGCCGCATCGAGTTTAAAAATGTGCATTTTGGTTACAACGCTGAACGCGAAATTTTAAAGGGAATTAATATAACTATTGAGCCGGGTAAAATTACCGCACTGGTAGGCACCTCGGGCGCCGGCAAAACAACCACGGTTGATTTGCTGATGAAATTATATGAACCCACCAGTGGGGAAATTATGGTTGATGGGCAAAACCTGGCCTTATGCGATGCTTCGTCTGTAAGAAAACAAATTGGCATTGTGGCCACCGATGGTGCTGTTTTTCGTGGTACGCTGGCAGATAATATCCGCTATAAAAGGCCCGATGCAACGGATGCAGAAGTAATGAAAGCAGCCAAAGCAGCCGGTATGAAAACCACCCTGGACCGTCTGCCAAACGGCTTGCAGACACCGGTGGGCGAAAATGGCATGGGCCTTTCAGCAGGTGAAAGACAGCGAATACAAATTGCCCGGATATTGGTGGCCAAACCACGCATCCTTATTTTAGATGAAGCCACCGCTAACCTTGACTATGCTACCGAAGCCGAAATAAAAAAGACCATTACCGAAGTAAGAAAAAAGAATACTGTAATCGTTATTGCCCACCGTTACTCTATGGTGCACGATGCCGACCATGTTATTGTTTTATCGGCCGGCGAAGTGATTGAAGAGGGGAGCCCGGCACAACTGGTGGAAAAAGGCGGCTGGTTTGCTGACTTTGCCAAAGCAGTTGACGAGGAAACGGAAGAACCGGAAGAGGAAGCAACAGAGGATAGTTTAGATGAGGAAACTGAAGAGTAAAGGCAGTTTCTGCCATCTTTCAAAAAGCCTGGTTGCCGTTGCATTAGGCCTCCCCGACAAATCTGATGTCCGCCTTTATATTGGCTGTTCCCTTCTCTTTTTTTCAAAGAGAGGGGTGTCCGAAGGACGGGGTGAGTTGGCTGTTGAGCCATTTTCCGCAGAGGTCTATTATATAATTTCGGGTTGCGGAAGGGGCATTTTCTGCAAAAATCGGTGTTTTTCGCTTTTAGAACCACAAATTAGGCTGAAATTACGAAATCCGGGGTTGGTATTCTGAAAGGAATAATTAATTTTGCCGTCCCTTAAACGAAAATTATAAATTAGTACCAAATGAAACGGACATTCCAGCCAAGCCGCAAAAAGAGAATCAACAAACACGGCTTTAGAGAAAGAATGAGTACAAAAAATGGAAGAAAAGTTCTTACAAGAAGAAGAGCCAGAGGCAGAAAAAAACTCACGGTTTCTGACGAAAGCAGACTTAAATAGATCTTCTTTAAGTAAATCTTATGCCCAATTCGAGCTTGCCAAACTAAAAGGCAACAGGTTTTGTGCAGAGGAGAAGCTGAAAAGCAAGAAGGCCATTGATAAACTTTTTAACGAGGGTAAATCTGTTTCACAAAACGGGTTTACCCTTGTTTATTTAATAGGCCCTCTCCTTTCCTTTTACCCCGCTCAGGCAGGCTTTACAGTGCCTAAAAAGTTTTTCAAACATGCTGTTGACCGCAACCGTATTAAACGCATTACGCGCGAAGCATATCGCCTGAATAAAAACCTGTTATACGAAAAACTGACCGGACAAAAACAACAAATGGCGCTTATGTTCGTCTATAAAGGCAAGGAACTACCCAGCCAGGAAGCAGCAACCAAAACTGTATTGGCTTGTTTAAACAGGATTAAGTTATGATTTCAAAGGCGCTCAGTTATTTATTGCTGCTTATTATCAGGGGTTACAAAACGCTGATATCGCCCATATTGCCACCCAGTTGCAGGTATTATCCAACCTGTTCAGATTATGGGGTTGAGGCTATTAAAAAGTATGGCCCTTTCAAAGGTGGCTGGCTGGCTCTTAAACGCATTTTGCGCTGCAACCCCTGGGGTGGGCATGGTTACGACCCGGTGCCGTGAAAACCTGTGCCCGCGGCGCTGCATGAGATTTGACAACTTGTATTAAATAAAAAAAGCGGCTGTCATTGCGAAAGCAATTCCCGAAAAAAATAAAAAAGTTATTGGCTGTGGCAATCTTCCGTTGTGTCTTTGAGGGTAGTGTGCCATAAAGACACAACGGAAGATTCTTGCCTACCGGCAGGCAGGGCCACAGCGTTTGCTCTAAAATTTATTATTGGAATCCCGATAGCTATCGGGACGCAATGACATTTTTTTATAGGAGAGGCAGGCGCTCCTCAATGCGCCACCAAAAACTTCCCGTTACAAAGCACCCTGTTGCTGTTTACAACCTGGTATAGGTAAAGGCCATCTGATAAAGTACCACAGCTGATATTAAACTGCTGATCTTCAACTACTATAACCCGGCCTACTTCTTTGCCTCCGGCGTCGTATATTACAAAATTACTTCCCTTCAGATCCTCTTGCGCATTTACTTTTACGGTTGCTTCATTGCTAACGGGTATTGGGTAAAGAGATACACTTATTTTAGGGCAACTTACCTCGGCGATACCGGATGAAGACCCTGTAACGGTAAGAATGCCCTTCATACCCATGCTGGCATGGTTTTGACATACATAATAATGAGTACCCACCGGTAGCGCCGCGGGCAAAACCAATCCACCACCAAAAGCAACTGAAAACCCTCCGGAAAGTGCCGTGGTGCCGTTGGCATTCCATGTTGTCTGACTTACCTCAACGGCATTATGAATATTAGCTAACTGAAAAGTAACTGAATCGCCCGAGTTGATTGTTTCGGTTGAAGGAGAAAAAGTGTAACCCGAATTGACAATTACATGGTTACCGCTGAAACCAGCCATTGAAGCGGCCAGCAGCATAACGCATAAAATAAATTTTTTCATGGCAGGGGATATTTAGTTTCCTACTCGTATGGCTTTTCGGATGCGCCCCGTTTTTTATAGTGGTTGCTGGACTCCACATGGTTATAATTACTGAGATAAGAACACCTAAAAACAGATTTATGTTAGCCTAAATTACAATTTAGGATTGAAAAACACAATTTTTATTTTTGATATAGGAATATTCAAAAATAGCAGGTCAACTCAGCGAATCACAACACCTCATCCTTCAATCCCGGAAACACCTTGCCAATCTTATTCAGCAAATATTCCCCATAAGTGCCGCCAAACTGGTGCACATCGGCGTTGTCCCAGCGTGGTACGGCTGTAGTATTGTTTTGCGGTATATTTTCAATCCGCTCAATCACTGTATCAAAACCAGGGTCAAAAAATAAAGGAAATGATAAACGCCCTTTGCCCGAAGNNAGCGTAGAGCGGTAAATGCCGCCGGTCATTTTATCAAGCATATCGCCAATGTTGCAAATAAAAGTGTTTTCAATGGGCGGCGCGGCAATCCATTCGCCCCGGCTTTTTACCTGTAACCCTCCCACTGCATCCTGCAGCAAAATAGTCAGCAAACCATAATCGGTATGCTCACCTACGCCCCAATCACTGGTATTAACAGGCTGCGGCGGATAGTGAAAAATACGGAACAGTATCAACGGGTCCTGGTTATATTTCTGATAAAAATAATCAGCCGGCAAGTTCAGGCTCAGGCTTATTCCCCGCATTACCTTATGCCCCACCTGCGTTACGGCAGCTATATACTCTAAAACAGTTTCTTTAAAATGTTCAGGATGTTCAGGAAATAAATTGGCGCCGTGAAGGGGTAGTCCGGCTTTTACCCTTAGGTCGTCTTTGCCCAGTTCCAATCCAAAATAAATTCCCTCTTTTTTATCGGGTTTACCGCTGGTAAGCTCATCGTTTACAGCAAAGTAGCCCCGCCAGGCCCTGCCTGCTTTGCGCATGGCTATTTGCATTTTTTCTTCTTCAGGCAAAGCAAAAAAAGCGTGGCTTAATGTTTCAATACGCTTTTGTAGTTCAGTGCTTACCCCATGGCCTGCTACGTAAAAAAAGCCATGTTCACGACAAACTTCTGAGATTTGTTTGGCCACTGAGGCAGAGGCTTCTGGGTCATCTATCTTACTGAAATCAATAATGGGGATTTGGCGATTGCTCATAAATGAAAATTAAAGAAAAGAAATGCAGNNTTCCTTTGTGCTCTTTGTGTTAACCGGTATTGGGATTAATTTTTAAACCCTTGGTGGTTAATTTTTCTTATTTAAGTCCCTATTTCATAAAATCCTCTAAAAGGGTATGGCCTTGTGCAAACAATTTCCTTATCTCCGCGTTAAAAATTATGTTTACAAAGATAAACAGCGAATACTGCGGGCAGAGAAGCATAATAATTGCATGAACCAACTTTCCCAGGATAAATTTAAATCCGGTTCCTGAATAAAGCGAAATGAAGAAATCGAAAAAGTTTTTATTGATAGGTTGTATACTGGTAATTGCGTTTGTGCCTGTTGCGTTTACCGAAAGTTCGTATTTCGAGGTAACCAAGAACCTGGACATTTTTACTACGCTCTATAAAGAGCTGAACACCTATTATGTTGATACGTTGAAGCCCGAAAAGCTAATGCACGCCGGCATTAATACCATGCTGGATGGACTGGATCCTTATACCGACTTTATTCCTGAAGAAGATATGGAGGATTACCGCACCCAAACCACGGGCCAATATGGCGGTATTGGCGCGGTAATAGGCACCCGCGGCGATTGGGTAATAGTAAGCGAACCATACGAAGGTTTCCCTGCGGATAAAGCAGGTTTAAGGGCCGGCGACCAGATACTTTCCATCAATGGCAAAGACGCCAAAAACTACAAAACCGACCAGGTAAGCGCTATGCTTAAAGGCAAGCCGGGAACAGAGGTAGATGTAAAAATAAAGCGGCTGGAGAAGGGTGGCAAAGAGACCGAGTTTATGGTGAAAATGATTCGCGAGCAAATCAAAATTAAAAACGTGCCGTACTTTGGTATGTTAAACGACCATATCGGCTATATCCGCCTGGGCGGCTTCACTGACAGGGCCGGTGCTGAAGTAAAGAGCGCGTTGGAATCACTGGAAACAAACCACCATATCAAAGGCCTGGTGTTTGACCTGCGCGGCAANNCGCGGCAATCCCGGCGGCCTGCTAAACGAAGCCATTAATGTGGCCAATGTTTTTGTTGATAAGAACATACAGATAGTGGCAACCCGGGGTAAAATTGACGAATGGAATAAATCATTTGTAACCCTTAACGAACCGGTTGACCTGAAAATACCGATGGTGGTGCTGGCAGATGGCGGCTCAGCATCAGCGGCTGAAATCGTTTCAGGTTCATTACAGGATTTGGACCGCGCTGTTATTGTAGGACAAAGAACTTTCGGCAAAGGCCTGGTGCAGTCTACCCGCTCACTGCCTTTTAATGCCAAGCTAAAAATTACCACGGCTAAATATTATATCCCTTCGGGCCGCTGCATACAGGCGCTTAATTATGCCGAACGCAATGCCGATGGCAGCCCGGTGCGTACGCCCGATTCATTAAAAGTGGCCTTTAAAACCAAAAACGGCCGCAAGGTTATGGATGGAGGGGGCATTGAGCCTGATGTGGTTTTGGAGCCTGAAAAATATGCGCGTATAACCATAAGCCTGATTACCAAAAACCTGGTATCGGATTATGCTACTGAATACCGCATTGACCACGACAAAATAAGCGACCCGGCCGGTTTTGTTTTAACGGATGCCGAATACGAGGATTTTGTAAAGTGGGTCTCTAAAAAGGATTATGACTATACCACCCGCAGCGAAAAACTGCTGGATGAATTTAAGGACGCCGCTGAAAAAGAAAAGTATTACGACGATGTGAAACAAGATTATGATGCCATGAAAAAAACCATGATGCATGATAAAGCCAACGACCTTGAAAAGGAAAAGGTACAGATAAAAAGCATACTGGAAGAAGAAATTGCCGCGCGGTTTTATTTAAACCCAGGCAGGATCCAGGCATCGTTTAAAAACGACAACGAATTAAAGAAAGCGATGGAAGTATTAAACGACCCGGCAAAGATGAATGATATATTGGCCAGGAAGTAAACGTTAGCACAAATCTCTGCATGTGCGGGGGCAAAAAAACGAAATGAGTTCATTAAAAAATAAACCAGGTTTCATAGTATCGGCTTTAAAAAAGGGGCGGGTATGGATAGTGCTTGTGGTGGTTGCCATCGGCTCCATGTCTTTTGCCGATTACTATTTCGACATATCGAAGAACATTGATATTTTTTCCTCTTTGTTTAAAGAGGTAAATACTTTTTATGTGGATGATGTTGAGCCATCAAAATTAATGCGCACCTGCATTGATGGCATGCTTAAAACGCTGGACCCATTTACCAATTACTATTCCGAATCGCAGATAGAAAATGCACGGATACAACAAGGTGGTAAATTCGGAGGCCTGGGTGTTGATATTGAAATTATGAATGGGTTTCCGGTAATTACTTCGGTAACTGAAGGGCAACCGGCCGATAAAAACGGGATTAAAGTTGGCGACGTTATAAAAGGCATTGACGGCAACCCCACTGAGAAGAGGAATAAAGAAGAAATCAACAAAATTCTGATAGGAGAACCCAAAACAAAAGTAACCCTGCAGATAGAGCGCAGGATTTCGTTGTTTGATACCCAGCAAAAAAGTTTCCTGCTGGAGCGCGAAGAAATACAGGAAACCAATGTGCCTTTTTACGGTATGGTAAGCCCTGAAGTTGGCCTTATAAAACTGAAGATATTTAATGAACATGCAGCCCGGGATGTAAAACATGCTTTTGACAGCCTTAAACGCGCCAACCCCGATATGCAGGGCGTTGTACTTGACCTGCGCGGAAACCCCGGCGGATTGCTTACTGAAGCCGTTAACATTGTAAATATTTTTGTAAACAAGGATGAGCTGGTAGTAACCACTAAAGGCAAAATAGATGAGTGGAACAACACTTTTAAAACCCAGGACGAACCCAGCGATGCTAAAATACCCCTGGTTATTATCGCCAATTCAAGTTCGGCATCGGCTTCCGAAATTGTTTCGGGTACTATACAGGATTATGACCGCGGCGTTATTATAGGCCAGCGCACCTACGGCAAGGGCCTTGTGCAAATTACCCGCAACCTGAGTTATAACACCATGCTAAAGGTTACCATCGCTAAATATTATATACCTACGGGCCGTTGCATACAAGCTATTAATTATGCCGAACGCAATGCCGATGGAAGTGTAAAACACGTACCCGACTCTTTAAAAGTGGCGTTTAAAACCCTGAATAAAGGAAGGACTGTTTATGATGGCGGCGGTATTGACCCCGACCTTCAATTACCAAAGCCCGAAGACAGCAAGCTGGTTGATGCACTGGTTTCAAAAGATTACATTTTTGATTTTGCCACTACCTATACCATTTTGCATAGCACAATTGATGACCCTGCTAAGTTTCACTTAACCGATAAAGACTTTGATGATTTTGTGGCCTTCGTAAAATCGAAAGACCTGAGTTATAAAACCGAAAGCGAAGAAAAACTGGATGCCCTGAAAGAGGCCTCGACCGATGAAAAGTATTTTGATGCTTTAAAAGAGCAATACGAAATAATAAAAAAGAAACTGGCCCACGATAAGGAACAGGACCTGGCCAAAAACAAAAAAGAAATACTTACCCTGCTTGAAAATGAAATTGCAGGCCGCTATTATTACGCCTACGGCCGTGTTAAAAAGGGAAATCAGAACGATAGCGAAGTGGCTAAAGCCATTGAGTTAATTGGCAATCCGACGGAGTATAATGAGTTGCTGGCTTCGAAGAAGTAAAATCAACGGGCGAGCAAGCGGTTCCTGCATATAACTATCAAAAACAACAAACTTCCTCGCAGAGTCTCCAACCTTCGGAAGCGCGACTCTGCGAGGAAGAAGCTATTTAATTTATAAAATCCAATTTGCGATCTCCTGACCCGATTGATTCCCAAGAATAATAAATTCTCTTTTTTTATTATCAAATGTATTGATAGTTACTGTTCCATCGTGCGGATAAGGCCCCATTCCAAACTTTTTGTTTGCATTATACTTCACATCTGTAATGTCGGTAAGTTTTATCACAAAGTTTGTCTGGTTTAATTTAGTAAGGCTCCCGTCAAGCAGGTCTGTATTGTCGATTTTTTCTATGTACTTATTTTTAATGTAAGAATATGGGTTATTTAAATCGCCCTTAATTGCTAAAGACGAAGTAATTTGCCGCGTAAGGATATCTCTTCCACCTTCAACACTAACGGAACCATTCCCCTGTATTCCTATTAAAAAACCGCTTGACTTCAAAATAAGGAATGTTCGGTTTAATATCAGAAAGTAATATTCCATTCCCACAAAATGATTCTTGTACGTAAGCTCGATTTCTTTTAGCCTCATTTTGATCTTTTTATAGTTTAACCCTTCAGCCGACAATCCTGGGGTTGGTGATAGCCGCCATTTAGAAGCACCAACTTATCACATCACCCTAAAGTAAAATAAAAATACAACTCCCCGGGCCGCAATTGCCAAAATAAATTCTACCACAACGATATGGCTGGATATGAATTTACCTAGTCTCAAACGACTATTCTAAGTTCGAAGTTGGTATTCGACACTACGATGCGGAATATTTCTGCCAAATCAAAATGCATCTAAACAAAGCGCATCCCCAAAAACAGAAAGGGCAGCCATAATAGCCGCCCTTTCTGTTTTTAAGTAACTATGTTGCTACAACCTTAATCTACTTTCACAAACTTCTTGCTTACAGTAGTTCCCTGTATACTTATTTCAACAAAGTAAACACCAGCAGCAAGCTTTTCGGTATTGAAGATAAATTTATTGGCTGAGCGGTTATATCCCACCTCAATAACTTTGCCGGTTATATCATGTATTACAGGCACCTGGTTATCGGAGGTGAACAACTCACTTTGCATAGTAAGCACTTCATTAGCCGGGTTTGGATATAACTGAACAGCGTTTTCAAGGCTTAACTCATCTACGCCTAAGCAAATTTCAACTACAAAAGTTTTGGTAGCAACTCCGTTACAACTACCGGTGCCTTGCACGGTATAAGTAACATTAAAGGTACCTGAGCCTCCGGCACCCACATTCAGGTTATCGCCTGACACTCCTGTTCCTGAGTAAACCCCTCCGGCAGGTGTAGCTGATGGAATAGCTACAGATGTTATACCCGCCGTGTTGCAGATAGTATCGCGCACATTCCAGGTAATAACCGGTGCTGCAAGGGCAGTAAGGTTCAGGGTTACTATACTGTCGCAACTACCGGCATTCACCAGGGTATCAAGATAGGTTCCACCGGTGGTATAAACATGGCCATGGTAAGTATATCCGGTATCTCCGCAGAAGCTTGCTGTAACAGTACCTGTTGAAGGCACGCCCACTGCAAGGTGAAGTGTAACAATACTATCGCAGCCACCTGCCGCTGTTAAACTATCAACGTATGTTCCCGCATTTGTAAGGTTCTGCCCTTTGAAAGGATAAGAACTACCCTGGCAAATGCTTTCGTTTAACGTAGTGGTAACTACACCGCTTATTTGCAACGTCAACACTACAACGCTATCGCAGCCATTGGCACTGGTTAATGTATCGGTATAAGTCCCTGCTGCGGTTAAGCTGCGGCCATTAAAATTATAACTGCCGCCCAAACAAACACCTGCTGATATGTTTTTTACCACCGGCTGGATAGCAATTATATCTACTTGTCCTGAAGCCGTGCATCCGTTGGCATCAGTTATTACCACAGTATCTGTAAGGCTGGCAGACGGATGAATATTTAGCACCGGTAAATTTGAGCCTGTGCTCCAAACATAGCTAACCCCGCCATTGGCTGTAACATTAACATCCTCACCGGAGCAAATGGTAAATGATGAGACAGGTGTAAAGTTAACTACAGGAAGGCTGTTAATAGTCACGTTTACCGAGGCGGTTCCACTGCAGTTACCACCTGATGATACTGTTACCGTGTAAGCAGTATTGGTTACAGGCGAAACACCAATGGTTTGAACTGTTGCACCGTTGCTCCATGTATAAGTAGTACCTGCGGTAACACTTATATTAACTGTGCTACCCAAACAAACCGAAGGATTAGCCGGGGTTATTATGGGCACTAGATTCGTATTTACATTTACTACAGATTGTGCGGTTGCAATACAATTATTACTGCCGGTTACGGTTACAACGTAAGTAGTAGTAGTTAAAGGAGAAACTAAAATGTTGGTGGTAGTAGCCCCGTTGCTCCATGCATAGGTACCACCCCCCAGTGCGCTAAGGGTTGTGCTTTGCCCTGAACATATTGAACTTACAGATGGGTCAATACTTACTTGCGGGGCTGCAATAACATTTACGCTCGCGCTTGCAGTTGAGGTGCATCCGTTGGCATCTGTAGCAGTTACTGTATAAATTGTATTAATAGCTAATGGAGACACCCCTATAACGGCCGTAATATCGCCCGTACTCCATTGGTAATTGAGGCCACCCGAGGCCGTCAATGAATCAACCGAACCAAAACAAACAGTGCTACCTGCCGGGTTAATGGAAGTAACAAAAACATCTACGTTAACAGTTGCAGCAGCGCTGCCGGTACAGCCGTTTCCATCCGTAACAGTTACGTCATAAACGGTAGTTATAGTTGGGGTTACGATAATACTCTCTGTAGTGCTACCGTTGCTCCACACAAATCCGGCTGCACCGTTAGCAGAAATAGTAGTTGAACCTCCACTGCACGCTAAAATAGACGAAGGGTCCACGGAGGCAGTAGGAGGTGTATTTACCGTAACTAAAGCGCTGGCAGTTGCCGAGCAACCGCTGGCATTGGTAACAGTTACGGTATAAGCGGTGGCTGAGGCAGGGCTAACGGAAATTGAGCCCGTAGTTTCGCCATTGCTCCAGGCATAACCGCCGGTGCCAACACTTGAAGTAAGCGTAGTACTTAAACCGCTGCAAACAGATGTTGATGATGGATTGATACCGGCAACCGGGATACTGTTAACTATTAATACGCTGCTTGCTGTTGCCGTGCAGTTATTGGAAGTTATAGTAACGGTATAAGTAGTATTGTTCGATGGGCTTATTGTAATTGAAGAAGTTGTACTGCTGTTACTCCAGCTGTATACGTCATTACCAAGGCCGGTAGAGTCGTAAGCTGTAAATGTTGCGCTTTGCGTATTGCATATTGAAATTGTATCGGGGCTAATGGCCGCCGATGGCACGGCATTAACCGTTACCAAAGCACTGGCAGTAGCGGTACAACCAAGCAGGCTGACTGTTACCGTATAAGGGGTAGTTATGGCCGGCTGTCCGGTGATTGTGCCTGTAGTAGCACCGGTGCTCCATGCAAAAGCAGCACCAACACCGGCAGTTGCTGTAAGGCTGGTTTGCTGGCCTGCGCATATAGTAACGTTAGCCGGGTTAATAGCAGCAACCGGTATACTGTTAACCGTTACCAGCGCACTGGCTGTAGCAGTGCAACTGTTAATGTCAGTAGCTGTTACAGAATATGTGGTTGTAGCTAAAGGGCTTACCGTAATTGCAGAAGTATCACCGGCACTGTTACTCCATGCATAATTCAATCCTGTGCCCGAAGCAGACAATACTGTGCTTTGCCCTGCGCATAAACTAATGGCATTAGGGGTAATGGCTGTAGTAGGTGGTGTATTAACAGTAACATTTACACTGGCAGTGCCTGAACAGCCCACCAGATTAGATACCGTTACTGAATAAGGCCCGCTTGTTGCAGGCGAAGGTGAAATTGTTTGAGTAGTTGCCCCTGTACTCCAGTGATAGGTACTGGCTGCGGTTACACTCAGCGTTATCGAATTACCCGCACACACAGCCGGAGTAGATGGGCTAATAACCGGTATCAGCACCGAATTTACGTTCACAGTTGAAGATTCAGTTGCCACACAATGATTAGCCGCCGTAATGGTTACGGTATATGGAGTTGTAGTTAAAGGCGTAACTGTAATAGAAGCGGAAGTGCTGCCATTACTCCAGGCATAAGTTCCACCGCCGCCGGCTGTAATGGTTGCGCTTTGGTTGGTGCATATCGAACTTATAGCAGGGTTAATTGTAGCAGCCACGCTGTCAACAACAACCGTTGATGATGAAGTAGCCGAACAACCGGTTATAGTGTTGGTAACAGTTACTGTATAAACGGCAGATACTGATGGGCTGTCAATAATTACGCTTGCGGTAGCGCTGTTACTCCAGGCAAAAGAACCAACACCGGTAGCAGTAAGTGTAACTCCGCTTCCCCTGCAAATAGTATCCGTTGCAGGACTTACCGATGCAACCGGGTTACTGTTAACAGTTACTGCTACAGTTGCAGTTGCTGAGCAACCATTAGCATCGGTACCGGTAACAGTATAAGTTGCATTGGCAGCCGGGCTTACTATAATAGAATCAGCAGTACTTAAATTGCTCCAGCTATAAGATACACCGCCAATCGCATCAAGGGTAGTGCTACCACCCGCACAAATTGAAGCAGATGCAGGATTAATAAATATGGAAGGCGTATTGTTAACTACCACATTACCGCTTGCAGTTGCCGAGCAACCATTGGCGCTGGTAACCGTAACTGTATATAAAGTAGTGATAGTTGGATTTACGTTATTCACAGCAACAGCATTGTTGTTACTCCAGTTATAGCTTGCACCACCAGATGCTGTTAGTGTTGTTCCTGAACCAAGACAAATTGTAGCTGTTGACGGAGTTACTGAAGCACTTGGTAATGAGTTAACCGTAAGCGAAGCAGATGCTGTGGCCGTGCACGAGTTGGCTCCGGTCACAGTTACAGAATAAGTAGTAGTAGCAGTTGGAGTTACTGAAATAGTATCCGCATTGCTGCCGCTGCTCCATACATAGCTTACGCCACCAGTGGCATTCAGCGTATCGCTTTGGCCATTACAGATTGGATTAGTGTTTATATTAATAGTAGCTATAGGAGCGCTGTTTACCGTTACAACGGCACTGGCTGTTGCAGTACAATTGCCATTGCCAGTTACCGTTACAAAATAAGTAGTAGTTGACAGAGGACTAACTGTAACAGAAGTTGCAGTTGAACTGTTACTCCAATTATAAGTGCCGCCGCCTGAAGCAGTCAAAGTAGTATTACTGCCACTGCAAATAGCAATAGCATTAGGGTTGATGCCTGCATTCGGATTGCTCAACACATTTACTGTTCCATTTGCCGTTGCGGTGCAACCGTTGTTGTTGGTGACGGTAACTATGTAAGAGGTAGTGGCTAATGGGCTTACTGAAATTACCGCACCGGTGTCAGCATTGCTCCACTGGTAGCTGATACCACCGCTTGCAGTTAATGTGGCACCGAGGCCGCTGCATATGCTGCCATTTGAAGGGTTAACCGCGGCAACAGGATTGCTGTTAACGGTAACGTTTACAGAAGCAGTTCCGTTACATGTTCCTCCATTGGTAACTGTAACGGTGTAAGTAGTTGACGATGTTGGAGAGACCGTAACACTTTGTGTATTATCGGTATTACTCCAGCTATAAGACCCGCCGGCCGTTACTATTAAAGTAACCTGGCCACCCGGACAAATAGCAGGATTGGTTGGTGTTATAACCGGCGAAAGCGTTCCGTTTATATTAACTACACCACTGGCAGTAGCACTGCAACCGTTGGTTGCCGTTACTGTTACCGTGTAGGTGGTAGTATTTGAAGGGCTAACTATAATAGTTGTTGCGGTGCTTCCATTGCTCCATGCATAGGTGCCACCGCCGCTGGCAGATAAAGTATCGCTTTGCCCGGTGCATAATGAACTGATGGCCGGATTTACAACGGCATTTACAGGCCTTACTACAATATCTGAAGTTGAAGAAGCTGTACATCCATTAGCTGCGGTCAGTGTTACAACGTAGTTGGTTGTAACTGTTGGCGACACATTAATAACGGCCGTTGTAGCCCCGCTGCTCCAGCTAAAAGTGCCGGTTCCAACGGCTGTAATGGTAACCGAATGGCCACCGCATATGGTATCAACACCAGGCGCAAGCGATACTGTTGGTTTAACTTTAACTACAACCGTTCTGCTGGCTGTTGCACTGCAGCCGTGACTGTTGGTTACTGTTACCGTGTAAGTAGTTGTAGCCGTAGGGCTAACTGTAGTAGTTTGGGTATGAACACCGCTGCTCCATGAATAAGAATTACCTGCGTTGGCAGTTAATGTTGTGCTGCTTCCACTGCAAACAGAATCAATTGCAGGCGTAATACTGGCAGTTACAGGCAGAATAGTAACAACACTACTTGCGGTGGCAGTACAGCCGGTACCGTTAGTTACCGTTACCGTATAGGTTGTTGTTGCCGTTGGCGCCACAGTAATAGTTGCTGCACCCGCTCCGGTACTCCACCTGTAACCGCCTGGCCCACCACCGCCACCGGTGGCAGTAAAGGTAACATTAGTGCCACTGCAAACTGTATCACTTGTTGGGGTGATAGTTGCAGTAACCGGTGTAATGGTAACTGTTCTTGTTGCCGTAACTGTGCAACCTGTTGCGTTGGTTACAGTTACTGTATATGGCGTTGTAACCGAAGGCGATACTGTAATTGCCGCAGTGGTTGCTCCTGTACTCCACAGGTAAGAGGTTCCACCTATTGCCGTAAGGGTTGCGTTTCCACCCGTACAGATATTAGATACCGGAGGATTAATAGTTGCAATTGGTAAAGGATTAACCGTAACGGTGCGTGTAGCCGTTGCAGAACAACCCGCTGCATTTGAAACCGTTACTTTATAAGCAGTTGTTGCCGCAGGGCTTACAGTTATACTTGCTGAATCATTGCCTGTGCTCCATACATAAGCAGTGCCACCGGCAGCGGTAATAACAGTGCTTTGACCGCGGCATATTGCCACAGTGGCGGGAGTTATAGTTGCTGTTGGATTAGCGTTTACGTTAACCGTAACATTGGCCGTTCCGCTACATCCTGCGCCGTTACTTACGGTAACGGTATAAGTTGTAGTGGCTGAAGGTGCAACCACAATAGATTGAGTAGTTAAGTTATTGCTCCATTGATACGAATTGCCCGCAGATACAGTAAGTGTTGCCACTCCTCCATAACATATGTTGGATGTAGCAGGCGTAATAACCGGTACAAGCGTTGCATTTACACTTACCGATGCAGTAGCTGACGCGCTGCAGTTATTACCTGCCGAAACAGTTACGCTATATGTGGTGCTGGCAGAAGGCGTAATTGTAATTGAAGAAGAACTACTGCCGTTGCTCCATAAATAAGTAGTTCCGCCGCTGGCCACCAAAGTATCGCTTTGGCCGGTGCATAATGAAGACACCGCAGGTGTAATCGCCGCACTTACAGTATTAACCGTAACAGTTCCGGCTGCGGTAGCCGAACAACCGTCACTACCGGTAACAGTAACCGTATAGGTAGTAGTTGCCGCTGGCGAAACCGCATTAATTGCGGTAGATACGCTATTGCTCCATGCATAAGTTCCTCCGCCGCTGGCGATAAGCACCGTGCTGCTACCACCGCAAATGGTGTCTTTAGCCGGCGTTACAGTTGCAGCAGGCGCAGGTTTAACAAGCACTGTGCTGGTAGCTATGGCAGTACAGCCACCGGCACCGGTTACGGTTACAGTATAAGTGGTAGTTGCTGTTGGTGCTACAGTGATGGCTGCCCCGAATCCGCCATTGCTCCATCTGTAGCCGCCTGCTCCGCCACCGGCAGCGCCGCTGGCAGTAAGTGTAGCAGAGCTTCCCGCGCAAATGGTATCAGCCACAGGGGTTATTGTTGCAGCAGGTAAAGGATTAACTGTTACGGTTCTGCTGGCTGCGGCAGGGCATCCGGTAGTATTGGTTATTGTTACTGTGTAAGTTGCTGTGGCAACAGGGTTTACTGTAATAGCCGCAGTAGTACTGCCGGTACTCCATGCGTAGGTAACGGGTCCGCCGCCACCTCCAACTGAAGCCGCTGTAAGCGTAATGCCTGAACCGGCGCAAACTGCTGCTGTTGGTGGTGTAATACCAGCCACCGGTGCCCGGTTAACCGTAACGGTTGCACTGGCCGTTGCCGAGCAGCCCGCAGAATCAGAAACAGTTACCCTATAGATGGTTGTTATCGCTGGAATTACCGTTATGGTGGCAGAGTCGTTTCCTGTACTCCAGACATAAGAGGTTCCTCCACTCGCAGATAAAGAAGCACTTGCCCCGGCGCAAATCGTAGCCGAAGCAGGATTAACCGCAGCTGTTACAGCGGGGTTAACGCTAACATTAACCGAAGCGGTACCACTACAGCCAACCCCGTTGGTTACAGTTACCGTATAGGTAGTAGAGGTTGCGGGTGCAACATTTATAACCCGTGTTCCGGCACCATTGCTCCAGGCGTATGTGGTACCGGGAGTAACGGTAAGTGTTACCGGGCTTCCTGCGCAACTTGTAGGATTAGAAGGTGTAATGATTGGGACAAGGCTACTGTTAACAACAACCTCTGCACTGGCAGTTGCGGTGCAGGTGTTGGTGCCGGTTACCGTAACTACATAAGTAGTAGTAGCAGTGGGGCTTACTGTAATAGCGGCTGTAATAGCGGCATTGCTCCATACATACCTGTTACCAAAACCTGGTCCGGCAACGGTAGCGGTTAAAGTAACGGGGTTGCCAATACAAATAGATGAAGTGGCCGGGTTTACAGTAACAACAGGGGCAGGATTAACATTAACCGTTCTGTTGGCAGTTGCGGTACATCCGTTTGCACTTGTAACGGTTACGGTATATGTTGTTGTGACTGTTGGGGTAACCACTATTGAATCAATTGTGCTGCCCGTGTTCCAGGCGTAGGTTCCGCCGCCGCTGGCGGTAAGGGTTGCGCTTGTTCCGGCACAAACAGTAACTGTTGCCGGAGTTATTGCCACTGTTGGTGCAGGTTTAACTACTACTACTACACTATCGGTTGCAGAACATGCACCCGGCCCGCCACCATTGGTAACGGTAACATAATAAGTTGTAGTTGTTGCAGGTGCAACAGTAATTGACGCTCCTCCCGGAGGGCCACCAACGCTCCATCTGTAACCACCCGGGCCACCGGCGCCGCCACTGGCTGTTAAAGTGGTATTTGTTCCTGCACAAATTGTATCTGTTGCAGGGGTAATAATAACAACCGGAGTTGGATTTACAGTTACATTTCTGCTTGCCGTGGCGGTACACCCGCTGGCACTGGTAACCGTTACTGTATATGTTGTACTTATAACGGGGCTGACAGTGGTTGATGCAGAATCGCTTCCACTGCTCCAGCCAAAGGTTGAAGTTCCGGTAACACCTGTAACTGTGGTTGTAAGTGTAGTACTTGAACCACTGCATACAGTTACAAAAGGCGGGTTAATAGTTACAGCAGGTTTAGCATTTACCTTAACAATCACACTGTCGGTTGCTGAACAGCCATTACCATTGGTTACTGTTACATTATAAGTTGCAGTTGCTGCCGGGCTAACATTTATAGTGGCGCTATCACTTCCGGTGCTCCATACATATGATGTTCCGCCACTGGCAATTAATGAAGTAGTGCCTCCGGTACAAATGCTGTCAACCGGAGGGTTAATAGCGGCAACCGGATTACCGGCAACAGTAAGGTTTACCGTAGCCGAGCCGCTGCATCCATTGCCATTAGTTGCAGTAACCGTATAAGTAGTATTTAATGAAGGGGAAACTTTGATATTTTGGGTAGTAGCTCCGGTGCTCCATGCATAAGATGCACCTGCCGTTACAGATAAAGAAATTGAATCGCCAGGACACACCACCGGATTTGACGGGGTAATAACCGGTGTTAAAAGCGGGTTCGCTATCACTACAACGCTGTCGGTTGCAGTGCAGCCTGTTGGGCCGGTTGCAGTTACATAATAAGTAGTTGTGGCTGTAGGGCTAACTGTAATAGCCGCAGTTGTGCTGCCATTACTCCAAACATAATTTGCACCGCCGCTGGCAGTTAAATTTGCGGAGTTGCCAACGCAAATAGCAGTATTGCCGGGTGCTATAGCAACCACAGGCAATGCATTTACAACTACCGATGCGCTTGCAGTGGCTGTGCAGTTGTTAGCATTGGTTACTGTTACAGTATAGTTAGTATTAGCAATTGGAGTTACAAATATGGCCTGGGTAGCACTACCGTTGCTCCAGCTATATCCTGTTGCTCCGGTTGCAGAAGCTATCAGTGTAGCAGTTTGTCCGCTGCAAATGCTATCAGCAGCAGGCACAATGCTTGCCACGGGCACACTATTCACAGTAACTACAGAACTTGCAGTTGCTGAGCAGCCTCCAAAACTTGTTACTGTTAATGTATATGTGGTAGTGGCATTAGGCGTTACGGTAATAGCAGGCGCCGCACCTCCATTGCTCCACGTATATGTGTTTCCTGCACCTCCACCGCCGGCGGTAAGGGTTTGGCTCTGGCCTTCGCAAATAGCCGCAGAAGACGGATTAATAGTTGCTGTTGGAGTAGCATTTACTGTAACCCTTTCAGTGGCCGATGCGGTACAGCCATTGGGCCCTGTTACCGTTACAGTATAAACCGAAGTAACTGCGGGCGAAACTGTAATCCTGAAGCTATCAACACCGGTGTTCCATACATAAGTGCCAATTCCGCTGGCTACCAGGGTTACACTTTGGCCATTGCAAATGGTTGCACCACCAGCCGGGGCAATTGCAGCTGCCGGGGCAGGATTAACGGTAATTACCGCACTGGCCGTAGCCGTGCAGCCTCCCTGTGCCGATACGGTAACTGTATAAGTTGTTGTTGTTGTTGGGGTAACATTTATTGCCGGGCTGGCCTGTCCGCTGTTCCAGACATAAGTTCCACCTCCTGTTGCTGTAAGTGTTACGGTGGTCCCCCCGCAAACAGTATCGCTTACCGGGGTTATAGCTGCACTTAGGGCACCCCTAACCACCACAGTTGCCGCCGCAGTAGCAGTACAACCTGTAACGTTGCTAACGGTAACCGTATAAGAAGTAGTAATAGCAGGATTGACCGTAACCACCGCAGTGGCAGCACCCGTACTCCATGCATAAGTTGCGCCACCGGTGGCGGTAAGTCTTGCAGCACCGCCGCTACATACCGTATCGGTTAAAGGAGTAATAGCCGCAACCGGAACCGGATTTATAGTAACCAGTGCCGTTGCAGAACCGGTACAGGTTCCGCCGTCACTTACAGTTACGGTATATGTAGTTGCAACCGTAGGAGTTGAGGTGATAAAGCGCGTTGTAGCACCGGTACTCCATATATATGTATTACCCGAAGTTGCCACTAAAGTATCTGTATTGCCCGGGCAAACTGAAGGATGGGGGGGGGCAATTGTAACTACCAGGGCAAGATTTACTGTAACCGTGGCACTTGCAGTAGCCGTACATCCGTCAGCGCCGGTAACGGTTAAGGTATAAGGCGTTGTTACCACCGGGCTAACAGTTATTGAATTGCCGGTAGTTAAATTACTCCATGCATATCTATTTCCAGAACCCTGCGCAGCAGTAAGGGTTGCGCTGCCTCCTATGCATATGGAAGCATTTGGAGGGGTTATGCCTGCTACAGGCGCTGCTTTTACAACCACAGTTCTGCTTGCACTTGCAGTGCAAGCGCCGCCACCGCCGCCGCCGGCAGAAACCGTCACGGTATAGGTAGTGGTGCTATCCGGCGCTACCGTAATAGCCGCGGTCACTGCTCCGGTGCTCCAGGCATATCCCCCGGGCCCAATTCCAGCGCCACCGGTTCCGGTTAGTGTTGTGTTGGTGCCAGCGCAAATAGTATCCGTTGCCGGTGTAATGCCAGCGTTTGGCGCCGCGGTAACAGTAACTGTTCTGCTTGCCGTTGCAGTGCAACCGCTTGCGTTGGTAACAGTAACCGTATAAGGCGTTGTAATTGCAGGGCTAACTGTAATCGCAGCCGAATCTTTACCATCGCTCCAGGCATAGCTAAGGCCGGTGCCGGTGCCCGTTGCGGTGAGCAATGTGCTTGTGCCGCTGCAAATTCTTGCAGTAGGAGGATTGATAGTAACTGTAGGGGCGGCATTTACAACCACTCTGATGCTGTCAGTAACTCTGCAACCGCCCAGGTAAGTTGCCGTAACGGTATATGTGGTAGAAGCGGTAGGTGTAACATTAATTGCCCCAGTTATCGCCCCCGTGCTCCAAACATAAGTAAGCCCACCACTTGCAGTAAGGGTTGTGGGGGTAGGGGTTCCGCAAATGGTATCTGCCGCAGGTGTTATTGCCAGCGGCGTTAAAACAGTTACCTGCTTTTTTACCGAGTCTATAACACCGCCGTTAGATATATATAAGGTAACGGTATAAGTACCTGCTATTTGAAAAACATGCGTTGCATTAACGGATGTGCTGGTATCCCTGGTACCTGAAGTAGGGTCTCCGAACCGCCATACATCAAAAATGTAGTTGGTGCTGGTATTGGTAAAACTAACTGTGCCTCCCGCAACCGGGCAGGTGGGAGAACTGGTGAACGATGGCAGGGGCACTTGTGCAAACAAACTGCTAATCGATAACACCAAAGCTGATATCAGGGTCAGGCTTTTTTTCATAACACTTGGTTTTAGTCAGTAATTATATTTTTGCGAATATTGATTTATTTTTAAATGTATATATCGGTTAGGGTCAATGGTCTAAAGTTAAATAACAGAAAATTCTGCGCTCAAATTTCTTTTTGCTTTCTTACCTGCTCAGCGTAAAAAATATTGCTTTCCCTAAAAATTTTAAACAGAATCAGACATGCTGATTTTAAAATAGTTTAACACCCCATTTGTTAAAATGCCATTTGAAACCAGAAGTAGGGATTCGAAAGTTCCAATGCGGGGTGAAAGTTAGAGTTTAATTAATTCCAACCAATTACCATGTTAACGGGAGAATAAGATTAGAGCGTTAGAGCACGGGATTGATGTAAATAAAATTAATAGCAAAGTAGCAGAACAGCGGGCGAACAGGGCTTTGACAAAACCAGACTTGCTTAAATTATCTATAATATATTTACTCCGTTTTATAAGTGCCCATTTAAGGGATGCAAGGCGTGGGCTTTATTTACCTCGACAAATACATGCTCTTCATCTTAAACAGCTCTCTGAAAGTAGGGTCGTAAAGATCTTTGATAAAGCGGATTGATTCGCCGGTTGATTTCATTTCAGGCCCCAACTCGCGGCTTACGCCAGGAAATTTATCGAAACTGAAAACCGGTTCTTTAATGGCATAGCCCAACAGGCGCTTGTAGTAGGTAAAGTCTTTCAGCTTATTTACACCCAGCATTACTTTGGTGGCGTAGTTAAGGTAAGGTATGTTATATGCCTTGCAGATAAAAGGTGTAGTACGGCTTGCGCGCGGGTTTGCCTCAATTACATACACCTGCCCTTTTTTAATAGCAAATTGTATGTTTATCAATCCACGTATATCCAGTGCCCGGGCAATCTTCTCGGTGTATTCCCGCATTTGCGAAATCACATTTTCGGATAAATTATATGGTGGTAATACAGCGTTTGAATCACCACTATGGATACCGGCGGGTTCAATGTGCTCCATAATACCCATTATCTCTACCTGGTCGCCATCAAAAATAGCATCCACTTCTGCCTCTTCAGCCCTGTCCAGGAAATGGTCAACCAGGATATTATTATCGGGGAAGAATTTCAGAATCTTGATAACGGCTTTTGTCAGTTCCTCATCGTTGATTACAATACGCATTCTTTGTCCGCCTAAAACATAACTCGGGCGCACCAAAACCGGGTAGCCCACTTTCTTCGCAACTTCTATGGCCTCCTCAGCACTTTTTGCCGCGCCATATTCAGGGTATGGAATGCCCAGGCTCTTCAGCATATCAGAAAAACGTTCGCGGTCTTCGGCAATATCCATGGAATCGTACGAAGAACCGATAATCGGGATACCTGTATCATGCAAATTCTTCGAAAGCTTTAGCGCAGTTTGTCCGCCTAATTGAACAATAACGCCCATCGGTTTTTCATATTCAATCAACTCGCGCAAATGTTCCCAAAACACCGGCTCGAAATAAAGCTTATCCGCAATATCCGGGTCAGTTGAAACTGTTTCGGGATTGCAGTTCATCATAATAGCCTCAAAGCCAGCTTCGCGGATGGCCAGTACGCCATGCACACAACAGTAATCAAACTCTATTCCCTGTCCTATCCGGTTAGGGCCGCTACCCAGCACAATTACCTTCTTCTTCTCGCTTACTTTGCTTTCTGAAGCCGGTATATCCGTACCCTTACCTGTTGCTTCAAAAGTCGAATAATAGTAAGGCGTTTTTGCTTCAAACTCCGCAGCGCAGGTATCAACCAGCTTGTAAACCCGGCGGATGTTCAACTCTTTGGTTCGGTAGAAATAAACGTCATCCTCAGTGGTCTGGGTCATCCAGGCAATTTGCAAATCGCTGTAACCCTTCTCTTTCAGGTCGAGCATAGAATCGTGGTCAATGTCCTTCAAATTCAGCTTCCTGGTCTTTCTTTCCGTTTCTACCAATTCCATAATCTGGTTCAAAAACCAGGGGTCAATACGGGTAATATCCTGTATCGTCTTCAATGGCACTCCCAATTTCAGGGCATCGTAAATCCTGAAAATTCTATCCCATGAAGGCGTTTTTATACCCTGCAGCATATCATCGGTGCTTACCCATGTTTTACCATCGGCACCCAAACCAATCCGGTTGTTCTCCAGGCTCTGGCAAGCCTTCTGCAATGCCTCCTGGAAACTTCTGCCTATGGCCATTACCTCACCAACCGCTTTCATCTGCAAGCCTAAAGTGTCATCACAGCCTTGAAATTTATCAAAGTTCCAGCGCGGTATTTTTACAATAACGTAATCAAGCGCCGGTTCAAAAAATGCCGAGGTGGTTTTTGTTATCTGGTTATTCAGCTCATCCAGCGTGTACCCAATAGCCAGCTTGGCAGCTATTTTTGCAATAGGATAACCGGTGGCCTTGGAAGCCAGGGCCGATGAGCGCGAAACACGCGGGTTCATTTCTACTGATATAATATCTTCAGTTACCGGGTCAATGGCAAATTGCACATTACAACCGCCGGCAAAGGTTCCTATCTTTTGAATCATGTCTTTAGCATACTCGCGCATCTTCTGATACGAAGTATCGCTTAAAGTCATGGCAGGTGCAACAGTTATCGAGTCGCCCGTATGAATGCCCATGGGGTCGAAGTTCTCTACCGTGCATATCACCACAAAGTTGTCGTTCATGTCACGCATTACTTCCAACTCGTATTCTTTCCAACCCAAAACCGCTTTTTCAATCAACACCTCATGCGTAGGTGATGCGGCAAGTCCGCGTTGTAGTTTTTCGTCAAATTCCTCTTTGTTGTGAACGAACGAACCGCCTGTTCCACCCAAAGTATACGATGGGCGGATAACCAAAGGATAACCGATTTTCTGGGCGGCCTCTTTTCCTTCCAAAAATGAGTTAGCCACAAACGAAGGGGCCACCATAATACCCAGCTCACCCATAAATTTGCGGAAGGCTTCGCGGTTCTCGGTAGTTTCAATCGCTTTAAAGTCTGCGCCTAAAACTTTTACACCGTATTTTTCCCAAAGGCCCAGTTCGTAAGCTTCCATGCACAAGTTCAGGGCTGTTTGTCCGCCCATGGTAGGCAGCACGGCATCTATCTTTCTCTCTTCCAGTATTTTTACGATAGAATCTATCGTTATCGGCATTAAATAAACGTTGTCGGCCACCACGGGGTCTGTCATAATAGTGGCGGGGTTGCTGTTAAGGAGGGTTACTTCTATCCCTTCTTCACGTAAACTGCGGGCAGCCTGCGAGCCGGAGTAATCAAATTCACAAGCTTGTCCGATGATAATAGGACCGCTTCCAATAATCAGTACCGAGTTGATGGATGTGTCGCGTGGCATGCAGAGAGTTATGGGATGTCCTCGAAAAATTCGTGCGAAGATAGAAAATGCACCCAATTTTGACGATACGTTAATGGTATGTTCATATTTTGTGGTTTGGGGGAGGGAGATTTGACAACTTTTAAAAAGTTGTCAAATCTGAACTGGACCCTTCCCGCAGGCCAATAGCAGGAAGGAATACATTTTGACGTGCCTTTAAAACTTCGTATTTTTGATAAAAAGAATGCCTACTATACTTTTACTCAATGGCTGGCGGTTTTATTTTTATGCTAATGAGAATAATGAACCCGTGCATATTCATGTTCAAAAAGCTGAAATGGAGTGCAAGTTTTGGTTGAAAGAGGATATTTATGATGTTGAGGAGGCTTATAGCTATAACATGAATTCTAAAGAGACCAGAGAGGTTAGGAAAATAATTTTTGATCATTTTGACTACTTTGTAAAAGAATGGAACCAGTTTCAGAAAAACAAATAATCGTAAAGCCCTCTAAAGTAGAGGTGGTAAATGATAAGCTTACAATAACGCTTAAAGGGAAAGATTATGTTTTTCAGTTGTCTGCTATTTCAAAGCGCTTAGCCTCTGCTTCTAAGGCTTCCCGCGAAAATTTTGTGGTTTCTCCTTCCGGTTATGGTATCCACTGGCCGGATGTAGATGAGGATTTGTCTATTCCCGCTTTGATTAAGGCGGCGGAGTAAATACGACTGCCCGAAAGGGGTTTCTCTCACCCCTTTCGGGTGTCGGCCACTTTATCATTTACCTTCGTTTCCATATAATTTGAATAATGAACTGCTTAATCTGTAGACACGGAACCTACGTACCCGGCAAAGTAACGGTGAAACCAGAGCGAGGAGATGCGATTATTTTAATCCGGGATGTGGAAGCAGAGGTATGCGACATCTGTGGTAATTACGTGATCGACCAGGCCACTACCCGCAAGCTTTTGGAAATCGCCGATGAAAGATTTAATACTGGTACCGAGTTGGAAATTATAAAATTGAAATCGGCGTAAAAAGCTAATTACTCAAAGAAATTAATAGAAGCTATTCAGTTTCTGGCTTAGCTTGTTTCGCTATTGACACTATTAAGTCCAACTTTTCAACCACTTCGCTATCAATATTGGTAATATCAAAGAAGTCAATTAATGAGTGGTAATCAGTTTTTCTTAGAAGATTGGGCATTTGAAGTTCCTCGAAATAAGACTCAAAAACCTTATCTAAAAAATCATCCGTTATTTTAATCTCATCTGTCCATGGTAGAGGCTGCCTTAATATCTTTAAGGCCTCTGTAATTTTGTCAATAGAATCGTTCATTATACGCTCCCTTCTGTTGGCCTCCTGAGTCCCAAATAAATCATTGGTAAAGCCAAATCGGGCATACCTAATCAAAACGTTTTTATCAATAAAGTAATTTTCAAGCTCCCGTTTTTTCCAAGTCGCCTGGATAAAGAAATCCAACGAATTAGGGTTAGATTTTAAACGGTCATAAATAGCTATTCCTACTAAACTCTCTTTCGCTTCTCGCAAACTAAAAAAGTGCTTTTCCGCCAAGGCAGGTTGATTCAAAACATAATGTATAAATGGACGCTCTAAAAAAGATTTGGCCTCATGGTTTAACTTCTCAGCTAATTTTCTAAGTATTGCCAAATCAGTTGAACCCTCTAAATATAAGACCCAGCCAGTCTGTTCAGCAAGGTAATATTGATCAAATCCAATTTCCTTGAGTGATTTTAGCACTTGGCTCTTTGCTGACCTATCATCAATTCGATGTGGTTTGCCAACAAAAGCAACGACAATATCGCGGTCTGCCGCTTCATTTAATAAAACTTCCGAATGACTTGCAATAATAATTTGGGACTGTTGCTGCCTCGATATATCGGATAATACCTGATATATCTGCTGTTGTCGTAAAATTTCAAGGTGGGCATCAGGTTCGTCCAATAATAAAACAGAATTTGGATTACTAAAAAGGTAAGAGAGTAATAGCAATGTCTGTTGAAAACCTCTTCCGGCTGAAATAAGATCCAACTCTACACCACTTCTATCGGAAAATGTCAATGTTATTTCGCCACGGGAAACAATATATTCAGGATTATTCAACCTTGCCCCAAACAATTTTTCAATATGGTTATTTAACTCCTCCCATTTTTGTGGCAGATTACTATAAATATGGTATGAAAGATTTCTTAAAACCTGCGCGGTTTGCCCCTCACCGAGTAGAACATTTATTCTACCCATTTCAAGCTTAGGCTCAATTGGTGCCAGACCAGACATTGGTTGCAGAAATGCTATTTGTGTTTTTAATAGAACTTCAACAATATCTTCTGTTAAGTCAAAATTACCAATGGGCCTGCAATAAATTGATTCGGAATTCGCGTAATCAAATTCAAGGCCTTGTTTCCAGGGTCTGCCAAAATCAACCCCTTCAACAACTATTTCAATTTTTACGTTCTCATTTGTCTGTTTTCCATCAATATATTCTGAATTCTTAACGTGTTTGTTTTTCCAAAGCAATTTAGATTCTGGAAGGGGGATATGAATTAAATCCTTTCTATTGATGGCGACTCCAGTTCTTTTACTTATATTTTTTCCAGACTTTTTACCTAACCAAGAAACTAACCCAGAAGACCACAAGGCCAATGCTTGTAGACAGGTTGTTTTGCCTGCGTTGTTAGGGCCAATAAAAACAACTCTATCACCTAATTCTACCTCAGCTTCGCTAAACTTCTTAAAATTCTTTATGGCAATCTTTGTAATCATTCAATTTGATTTTGCTAAAATTTATCCACTAATTTATTCTTTTAATTAATAGCGCAACTAAAAGTTTAAAGCTAACAACATTTTATCACATGTATCGGTTCATTACAACGTTTATCGTATTACTCCTACAATTCTGTCATCTAATCTTTCTTTCCCCACCCCCCTGTTAGTATTTACCCCTTCTCACTCAATAGCAAATACCCAAATTCGCTCCGTGTTAATTATAAGTCCGCTACTGATTATTTCCATCACCCTTTCGGCACTATACCTGGTTATGGTGCTGTACTTCTTTGTGGGCTGGCTACGGCTTAAAAAGGCCACTGAAAAGATGGAAGGTGCGAGTGATAACCGACTGCCCTTTGTATCCATCCTTATCCCTGTCCGTAATGAAGAAGAGCATATTAAGGCTTGTTTGGAGGCTGCATTTAAACAACAATACCCCGCACACCTTTTCGAGGTAATTGTAATAGACGATTACTCTACTGATAACACCCTTAGCGTGGCCCGTGAGGTTAACCAGCGCAATTTGTTAGTGCTCGACCTTCAACAATACCTGGGCAGGCCCGGAGAGTATTCGCCGAACAAGAAAAAAGCCATTTCGCTGGGTGTAAAAAATGCCCGCGGCCCCCTTATTTTAACTACCGATGGCGATTGTTATATGAGTGAACAATGGCTGCGCACCATGACGGACTATTACCTGGGCAACTCTTTTAAACTGGTTACCGGGCCTGTAATGATAAAGCCAGCTAAAAACCCGCTGGCGTGGTTTCAGCAACTGGACGTTATTAATATGGCGGGTATAACGGGCGCCACCATCCGCAACGGATTTCCTACCATGTGCAATGGGGCAAACCTGATGTATTCGAAAAAAGTTTTTGTTGAAGTAGAAGGGTTTAAGGGCAATCACGAGGTACCCACCGGCGATGACATTTTTTTGATGCACAAAATTGATGAGCACTACCCGGATTCAATTGGCTACGTAAAAAGTTTTGAGGCCTGCGTTTTTACCAAACCTGAAAATACTTTTGGCGGTTTTATTGCCCAGCGGGTAAGGTGGGTGTCTAAATCAAAACGCTTCAGCGATTGGAAGACCGCTCTTATCCTGGTGTTTGCATGGTTTTTTAACCTGTTTATTATTGTTGCTGCCTTAATGAGTTTTCAGCCGGAGGAACAAAGCTGGTTGCCACTGGCGGTTGCAGGAGGCAGTAAATTACTGGCCGACCTGCTTTTTGACCTCCCGTTAACCTACTTCTTCCATAAAATGATTTTGTTGCTACTTTTACCCGTCATCGAAATTTTCCATGTGCTTTATGTGGTTATCATCGGTGCGCTGAGCCTGAGTGGCAGATATAGATGGAAGGATCGGTTGATAAAATAAACTTACCTGCAACTGAAATACAGAGCCAGTCTCTAAACGCCAAAGCCTGGAAACGGTTAAAGCGTAACCGCAGCGCTATGTTTGGCCTGGTTATTATCGTTATTTCGGTATTACTGGCCTTTTTTGCATATGCCCTTGCTCCTGATAATTCCCCTTCAGCAAATGAGCAGATACTTCAGCTTGAAACGCATCCTCCGGGCTTTAGCATCAAAATTTTAAAGCGACCAAGAGAAGGTGCACAAAAGTCAAATCTGATAAGCGGACTTTGGAACGGTTTTAATAAAGATTACGAGCCGCTGCCAATTACTGACTACTCATTTAAAGGCGATTCGTTGTTATTTACCGAATACATGGGCAAGTCGTTTAAACCTGAGGGGGGGCACATGGCATTCAGCGAATTACTGGGGAGTGATGGACTGAAACGTTCATTAGCCGAACAAAAGGACTTTATTGAGCACCACCTGATAGAAAAAAGAACGTACTGGCTGGGAACAGATAAGTTTGGCCGCGATATTCTCTCACGTTTACTGATTGGCGTTCGGGTGTCGCTTTCGGTAGGCCTTATATCCGTAGGCATCTCCCTCATTATCGGCATTTTTTTGGGGGCAGTTGCAGGTTACTTCCGGGGTTGGGTAGACGAGGCTATTATGTTTGTTATCAACGTTTTCTGGAGCATACCCACCATATTGCTGGCCATGGGCCTGTATATCAGTGCCGGCAGTTTGATAGAAAATAAACTGGTGATGATATTTATTGCCGTGGGTATGACCATGTGGGTTGATACCGCCCGTATAGTGCGCGGCCAGTTTATAGTACTGCGCGAAATGGAATTTGTGGCCGCCGCTAAAAGCCTCGGGTTTAGCAACCTGCGTATTATCTTCCGGCATATTGTACCCAATATCTGGGGGCCTATTATTGTGGTTGCCTGCGCCAATTTTGCCAATGCCATTTTGGTTGAATCGGGGCTTAGTTATATTGGTCTGGGTATACAGCCACCTGCGCCAAGCTGGGGGAGCATGCTTAACGAGTATAAAGACTTTATTGATTCAAACAAAGCCTATCTTGCACTGTTTCCGGGTTTGGCCATTATGCTTTTGGTGCTGGCATTTAATCTGGTGGGGAACGGGCTGCGCGATGCGCTTGATGTAAAGGGGCAGTTGGAGTAAAAGCCGATGTTATACTTTAGTCTGTAACATTCAGTAGCTTGTTCCGTTGTAGTTAAGGAAGTTTTGTTTTTTGCCGTTACCTTATTAAATTGGATTTGTGTCTACCCAGCAATTCTCTGAATTTGACTTTTTTAAGAAACGGCTTGGCCAAACCGAGCGTTTGCTTGCTGTAAAGCAACAGCAAATTGATTCGCTGCTCGAAATTACACGGGCGGTTAATAACAACATGCCTATTACGGCCCTTGCCCGTATATACGAAAACATTCTGCACGCACAGTTAGGGGTTTCTAAAATTGCCCTTTTTATTAATGAAAATGATAGCAGTTGGGTGTGTATCACTCCTTCTGACCTTCCTGATAATATCCTGAACTATAACGTGCATGGCAGCTTTTCGAAATTCTCCTTCATTGTAACTGTTGCCAGTATAAAAGATGAGGCCCTAACAGGCTTTGAATACCTGATACCGGTAACACATAAAAAAGAGCCCATTGGATATGTATTGATAGGGCCTTTTGGCAACGACCAAAGCGATACCAAAGAGGAGAAACTGAAGTTTATACAAACCATTACAAACATTATTGTTGTTGCCAACGAGAACAAAAAACTCTTCAAAAGCCAGCTGGACCAGATGGTAATGCAGAAAGAGTTAAAGCTGGCGGCAGATATGCAAAATATGCTGGTGCCTTCGTCTTTACCCAGCAACGAAAAAATTGAGGCAGCAGCCTATTACAAGCCCCACAAAAACATTGGCGGCGATTACTACGATTTTGTAAATATATCGGAAGATGAAGTTGCTTTTTGTATCAGTGATATTTCGGGCAAAGGAATTCCGGCTGCCCTTTTAATGGCCAACTTTCAGGCTAACCTGCGCACCTTAATTACACGCAAATATCCTTTGCCGCAATTCATTGATATTTTAAATACCAAGGTGCTTGAAATTACAAAGGGCGAAAAGTTTATTACCCTTTTTATAGCTACCTATAACTACAAAACCCGCATTCTTACTTATGTAAATGCAGGCCACAATCCATGTATACTTTACAGCAATGGCGAAGTTCAGTTGCTTGACCTTGGTTGCACCATTTTGGGCATGTTCGATACCCTACCTTATGTAAATTTCGGCGAGGTGAAAATAGAGCCCGAATCTATGATAGTGCTTTATACCGATGGACTTTCAGAAGCTGCAAATAACGAAGGCAAACTGTTTGAAGTAGAGGGCCTGGTTGCCTATCTGGAAGGGCATAGTACTCTTGAATTGAAAGATTTCAATACGCAATTACTCGATACTGTAATAGCCTACAAACAGGATACCGATTTTGATGATGATATTACCTTATTGACTCTGCGCATTAAGTGATGTGGAGGAATTGCGGCTTTTAATATCCCAGGCCACCAGCAAAGCAATACTTATAAAATAAAAGGGCCCCACTTTATCCGAATCCAGCAAATCGCTCAGCAAAAGGTTTACGTAAACCGTTGCAATCACCAGCAGCAACGTAAGCACAATCCTTTTATCGTCTTCATTTACCATGCGGTGGTAAATGCCTTGTCCATAAATAAAAATAACGGCAGTTAGAAAAAGGAAAATGGCCAGCCCGATGGTGCCTTGTTCTGCCAAAAGCAAAAGCAGGTAATCATGCGCAGTAGAACGTTCAGGATTGTCGCTTACATAAGTTTCAAAATCCGACAGGGTATACCGCTGGTAATAAGGATAAAAATTACCCGGCCCAAAGCCCATCCACGGATGGTCCTGGAACATACGGGTAATAGCCACCCAACGGTAAACACGCTCCATACTCGAAACATCTTTCCCTTCAAAGGTTGAAGAAAGATGCTGCCCGAAATCATCATGATAAATGGTTTCTTCAAACGTAGGCGCGTACTTCATAAAATTGTTGTGCTGAAAAAGATGCACCACAAAAAGCGATAAACCAAGCGATAAAACCAGCAGTACCTGTTTCATCCATTTGTGCCTGATGACTAAATAAAGCGGGTAAATAAGCAACAATGCCAGGTAACAGGTGCGTGTATAAGAAAGGTAAATAGCCACAACGTAAAACAGGATAGAAAAATTAAGCAGGTAGCGGGTATAGATCCCCTTTTTATACCAGGTGCGCGCTAATAACAAAAACGGAAAAAAGATAGAAACAATAGCCGCATAATTAACGTGGTTGCGGAAAAACGGGTACATCGGTTTATTAATGTCCTCAAAAGAAAAACCCTGCATGGCGTGCCTTATAATTACCTGCACCATCAGCAGGGAAAGCGGAATATAAACGCACCAGAATGCCTTCTTTAAATCATCTTTTGTTTTTATAATAACTGCGGTAAGTACCCCAAACGTTGTTACGTACCAAAGCTTGGCCAAAAACTGTTTAAACGAAACAACAAAGTGAACCGAATTTAAAGCAGAGAGAAATATCCAGAAGACATGGCACAACAATGCCACCATGATGAAATTTGCAAAGTAACCGGTGGGCAAAGCCTTGTAGTTACTCAGCAAATAAAAGATAGTTACCGCCATTAAACCCACCATCATCGGCTCATCCGGCAGGTCAGTTCCCAGCGAATCGGAAAAACTATACTCAATAGAGAAAGGAATGGTTACCAGCAGGAGGTAGTACAGTATTTTAAAATTAATAACACCGGTGTAAATCAGCATTATTCCAAAAGGTATCAGGGCCAGGTAATGCAAACCGGTTTCGAAGGCAGCCAGGATGGAGATGATGGTGGCTGCCCCGAATAAAGCAAATACGCTTAGCTCAAGCTTATCAATGGTACGGTTCAAATTAAAGCTGCGCTTTTAAATCCTTCATTTGTTCTATCAGCAATACTCCTATCACCGAAATAAAACCGGTTAACAACATCGTAATAATCACTACCAGAGACCTTACCGGTTTCTCCCGGCGATCCGCAGGAGTTGCTTTTTCAACTATGAACAGAGAAGAAGAGTTACTCTTCAAAGCCACCTCCATTTGTTGCTGAATGTTTGACCGGTTATTCAATTCCTTTTCGGCATTTTCCTGTTTGGCAAGTAAGGCCTTGTATTGCTGTACAGCCCTGGCATCATTACCATCCACTATAACAGTGCCCGGCGCACCTGCCGATACTTTTATTTTGTATTGCGCTGATAATATAGAGAGTGTATCTGCATAGCCATTCACATTCTTTTGCTGCTCTGTTATTTGAGCAGATATCAGGTTATACAGGTTCTTCTTGGTTTCGTTAACATGCGATTTATTCTCCTCATCTACCTTATCAACCACGGCATTTACCATGTCAGAGGCAAGCTTGGGGTCGGTGTCAAACATTGAAATCTGGATGGCATCATGCTCGGTTTTTATGGCCTCGTAATTCTTATCAAACTTCTTTCTCACTTTGGTTTTCCAGTAAGCCGTTTTGCGGTCAATTTTATAATGGTCGACCAGCTTAAACGAATCAATGATATAATCAATAATAGGCTCTGAGTTGGCAATGGTAATTACCCGGTTTACATCACCTTTGCTGCCAAAATATTCAACCTGGCCCGAGCTGCTCATACTATTGAAAATCACATTACGGTCGTTTACATATTGGTTGGTAGGATATATAGTTGACCATGAAAGGAAATACTCATCCATTACAAAAACCGAAAAAAGCCCGGCAGCAATACCCGAAACAACAATCAGTATCAGAATAGGTTTTTTCCATTTTAATACTATTCTAACTGCGGTTACAAGATTAAATTCTTTATCCATGTTTTAACTTTTAAAATTTGTTTTTGTATCTGAATAAGCGCGCAAAAGTAAAATAATTTACGAAGTGCCCCGCAAGCGTATCATTGCCATAAATTCCGTTACCGGAACCAGGCGTGCAATAGCCGCCAGCAATAAACAGGCAAGCGACGATAATACCAGGCCAATTTCCCAATCAACAGGCAGCATTTTTATCAGCGCCAAAACCAGGCAGCTTAACATGGCAAAAGCCAGCAGCTTAAAAAATTCACGTGCTTTATAGACAAATCCAAACGTTTTATTGGCTACTACAATATGTGCCCATGCCGCTAAAAATTGTGTTATCAGTGTTGCAAAAGTGGCTCCCAAAGCCCCGTAATGCGGAACCATGTATAAATTAAGGCCAACATTCAGAAACATACCCCCAAGGGCAATGTAATTGAGCACCCTCAAATTTCCGTTAGCCGTAAGTAAGGTGCCAAAAACATAAATACTGCTCATAGGCACAAAGGTGAACATGAGCCATCCGAATATCTGCGACCAATAAGGCGTTGAGTTTTTGTATAAAAGGGTCATCATCTCGTTTCTGAAAAAATAACAGTCTGCGGCTGTAATAATGGCAATTACGAATAATAACTCCGAACTGAATTTTACCAACTGCCTCAGGTGCTCGTTGCGCCGAATCATAGCCGCAAACATGGGTAGCAGCAGCGTGGCAAACAAATACCCGAATTGATTCACCGCATCCAGCAACCTGAAAGACGCGGCATATATACCTGCCTCACTATCACCGTTGGGCAACATACGCTCAATCATTACAGCATCAATCCGGTAATATACTCCCATCAGCAAGGCAAGCGTGGCAAAAGGGGCCGATTTTAATAAAATCATCCTGGTAAACTTGCCTTTCCATATTTTTATTTTAATGGGGGACTTACCCATAATAATAAGGAAAGCAACAATGGCGGTAATAACCAAGGCCAGCGTTTGGGCATATATAAACCACATAATGTTGAACGAATCCTTAAACGCAGGCAGGTATAACAATGCCAGGCAGAATATAATGGCCAAAAGCCTGTCGAGCGTAGAGATGAGCGAGTCGGTTTTAAAATACTGCAGGGCGGCTATGTTGGTCCTCAAATAAATAATAAGCGATAACAGGATTTGATTAACCGCCAGGAAAAACAACATCCTCATTTGCAATTCGTCAAAGCCGGTAGCCAGGGCAGATAAAAAGGTAAGCACAAAATAAATGATGGAGAGTACGCCCTTTACCATCATCAGGTTAAGCAGGTACTCTCCCAGCCGCTTATTATTGCGCGAAATAGCCCTGCTGTTAAAGTTATTAATGCCGAAATCGAGAATAATGCTCAGCAAAAACGAATAGTTAAAAACAGCAAAGTAGGTTCCGTAAACGCCCACCGGAAACTTGTTTTGGATAACCCGGTCAATACCAAATATCCAGAATGGTTTGATGAGCAGATTGACCGTAAGTAAGAAACCAAGATTAATGGCAAATTTCTGGCGCATGGGTAGTTGACGGCTAAAAATAGGTATTATTGCGAATTAACATTTGCTGATTTGAACTATAGGAAACGAATAGCGGTAAACACCCGGTTTCTGATAAAAAATAAACTGGAGGGCATAGGTTTGTTTACTTATGAGGCCCTGAAGCATATTACGCAAACCCATCCCGATATTGAATTTTATTTTTTGTTCGACCGCCCCTATGACGCTGAATTTATTTTTGGAGAAAACGTTAAGCCGGTGGTTTTATTTCCCCCGGCCCGGCATCCTTTTTTGTGGTACTGGTGGTTTGAAATTTCAGTAACCGGCTGGTTAAGCAAAAATAAACCCGACCTTTTCCTTTCAACCGATGGCTACTGTTGTCTTAAAACAGAGGTGCCGCAGGTAATGGTGATACACGACCTGGCCTTTGAGCATTTTACCGACCATGTTTATGGTTTAACCCATCGTTACTACAAATATTTTACGCCGCGTTTTGCGAGGAAGGCTAAACGCATTGCCACGGTTTCGGAATTCTCGAAAAGCGATATTGTAAGGCTTTATAATATTGATGCAGATAAAGTTGATGTAGTTTATAACGGGGCCAAAGAAGTTTATAAACCCGTTAGCAACGAAATAAAAAGCAAAATTAAAGCCCAATATGCCGGTGGCTGCAGTTACTTTTTATATGTAGGTTCTATACATCCACGCAAAAACATTAAAAACCTTTTGCTGGCCTTTGAGCAGTTTAAAACTGAAACCGGCTCAGACTTTAAACTGATACTGATAGGAAGAAAAGCCTGGGATTTTGAAGATGTGGATGAAGCATATTCAAAAATGAAATTTAAAGACGATGTAAAATTTATGGGTCATCTTCCGCCGGCTGACCTCGCCAATATTATGGCATCGGCTTATGCCATGGTTTATGTATCGCTGTTTGAAGGTTTCGGGATACCGATTATTGAGGCCATGAATTGTGAAGTGCCGGTTATAACATCTAATACCACTTCCATGCCGGAGGTAGCAGGTGACGCAGCACTGCTGGTTAACCCGGTTTCAATAACTGATATAGCAACTGCCATGAAAAAACTTGCAGCAGATGAAAGGCTACGGGCTGAATTAATATCGAAGGGAAAAGTCCAATTGCAAAAATTCAGCTGGCAATTAACGGGGGAGAAACTTTGGAGGTGTTGTGAGGTAGTGCTGAAAGGCAAAGGAAGTAAAATGACATAAAACGTTACAAAGATTAGCGAACAATAACCGAAATTTGTAGTATGGATGATTTGAAAAGCAGGTTGAGCCAATCTTTGTTCTGGGATATTGATTTTGAGAAGCTGGACATTGACCGGAGCTGGCAAAGCGTTGTTATCCGGATTCTGGAATACGGAACCTGGGAGCAATGGCAGGCTGCCAGAAGATATTATGAAGATGAAAAAATAAAAACCGCAACTACAGCCTCAAAATGGCTTACTGATAAGGCCTGGACTTTTTGTAGTGTTGTATTTAATATCCCGAAAGAAAACTTCAAATGCTACACTACGAGACTATTAAGCCCGGCACCCTGGATTTAATTAAGGGCATTATGGCCATTCCGTTACCTGATAATTTGGAGAGAAGCAGGTGAGTGCTATAAGCCAAAAATGGACCGAGGAGCAACTGGATAACTATTGCGTAGCACCTCCTATTTTAGGTAAACTAACCATGCGCGAGCTGGTTTATTTTACCATCTACCACAACATACATCATATAGAAAGTATACGGAAGTATTATTTGTAAGCGGATTACAACGGGTGTACGACAAATTTCCNNGGAAATTTGTCGTACACCCGATTACAACTTTATCCCCCGCATAAAATCAACGGTAACCTGGATGTCATCATACAACACCCGGTCTTTATCATAATAGGGAACCAGCTTACGGTAATCGGCTTTAATCTTTTCAATCAGTGGTGAGCTTTTGGGTTTGCGGAAATCAAGTGCCTGCATGGCGGTCATAAACTCAATGGCCAATACCTTTTCAATATTGTAAACTATTTTGTAAGTCTTAACTGCGGCATTGGCACCCATACTCACATGGTCTTCCTGTCCGTCTGATGAAGTTATGGTGTCAACACTGGCAGGCGTTGCCAGCTGTTTATTCATAGATACAATAGCAGCAGCCGTATACTGCGGAATCATTAACCCCGAGTTAAGGCCGCCATCCTCCACCAAAAACTTAGGCAAATTGCGTTTGCCTGAAATCAGCTGAAATGTTCTGCGCTCTGAAATACTGGCCAGTTCGCACATCGCAATACCTAAGTAATCCAAACCAATTGCCAAAGGTTCGCCATGAAAATTTCCGCCGCTTAAAATCAGGTCCTCCTCTTCAAAAATCAAAGGGTTATCAGTAACAGCGTTTATCTCCTTTTCAAAAACTTCTTTTACCTGGCCAATGGCAAATTTTACCGCACCGTGCACCTGCGGAACGCAGCGGAACGAGTAGGGATCCTGCACATTGTTCTTGGGCTCTTTGGCAATTTCGCTGCCCTCTAAAAATTTCAACACGTTTGCTGCGCTTTCTATCTGGCCCGCGTGGTTTCGAACCCTTTGTATGGCAGGATGGTACGGACTTAGCTGGCAATAAAAAGCATCGGCTGAAATTGCGGCACAAAGGTCAGCCAGTTTTTCAACGCGTTCTGCCTCCATAATAGAATAGCAGCCCCAGGCACTCATAAACTGGGTGCCGTTTAACAGCGCCAGGCCCTCTTTGGCTTTCAATTTAATGGTGCCCAGGCCTTCCTTTTTTAATGCAGTAGCCGAATCCTGTTTTTCGCCTTTATACCTGACTGTTCCCATGCCCAGCAGCGGTAATGAGAGATGCGCCAAGGGGGCCAAATCACCTGATGCGCCCAGGGAGCCAACTTCCCATATAACCGGTAAAATATCATGATTATACAGGTCTGCCAGGTGTTGTACTGTTTCCAGCGATATACCGGAGTAACCCAGCGAAAGACCTTTTAATTTAAGCAGCACCATTAATCTTATTACCTCCTGCTTTACTTCATCGCCCATACCGCAGGCGTGGCTCATTACCAGGTTTTCCTGCAGTTGCTCTAACTGGTCGCTGGCTATTTCCACATCGCATAAAGCGCCAAAACCGGTATTAATACCATAGTATTTTGCGCCTGGTTCAGCTATCTTCTTTTCCAGGTATTTTCTGTTGGCCTCTATCTTCTTTTTTGCATCGGGCCCGATAATTATTTTAGGGTTATCTGTAAGAAAATTGCGGAGGTCGCTAATGGTGATGGTTTGGTTACTGATGGTAAAGCCAGAATGCATAGTACAACGGGATTATTTGAAATTATAGTTGCGCTTTTCAGGCCCTTACAAGCCAGTCCCAACGCACTGCAATAAAGGGCAAATGTATTCCTTCTTTCAAAAAAAGAAATTAACAGGCGTTCCCGCAGGGTGCAAACCAAATTGTCGGATTCCCAACAGCCAACCCCTTCCGTCCCCGAAACGNNTGAGACACGTAGATAAACACAGTATTTTGCTGCGATAAACAGAATAAATTTGGTTTAAACAAGAAGTGCATAGGCAAGCTTGGGAGGTTACATAGAGCCAAAAGAACGGGCCTATCGGCTCAGTTTGCTAATCACCTCCTTTAGTTTGATTATGGTGTTTTCTGGCTGAAGCAGTACTTCATCATTTGTAAACCGCATAATAGTTACTCCTAGTAGCAGCATGTCTTCATCTCTGATGGTATCAATTTCCGACCGCTCTTTAGTTAAATGATAACCACCGTCAACTTCAATTGCAAATAATAAGGGTTGACTATAGAAATCGGCTATATAGGTAGACATGGGGTGCTGCCTTCTAAATTTATATTGCAGCAATTCATTTGAAGTTAAAATTTTCCACATCAGCTTTTCCGCTTCAGTAGGTGAATGGCGCATTAGCTTGGCATACTCAAAAAGTTTTGGTTTTGCTCCATAATACATGGGCATACCAGCAATTATTCTCATGCACAAATTTAATGATGAAGGTTAAAAAGCATAGCCACACACGTGTTTCCTTCAATAAAGAGAGCAGATTTGCCCATTGGTTGTATTTCTGGGAAGCGGTTCTCNNAGGGTTTGCGTAGATGTATTTTCATCCCATCCTCACATCCAACCCCTTAACAACCTCCTTATTAACCTTAGCTAACCGCTCCCCTATCCAGGTATCTACCGGATGGCCTTTCAAAAGCTCAACCAAAGTATCGTTTCCTTTAAGCCTGATGGCAGCTTTGCGCAGGTTTTTGGTTTCGCGCAGGTAAGTATCTTTTTGCAACGCATACTCCCATCCAAGGCCGAGTTCAATTTTTTTGGTCCGGGTAAAACCAAGGGCGGTATTGTATTTGTGCGCTACCATATTGGTGCCCTTAACCTTGGCATACGCTATTTGAATATCAAACAACAGTAAGAAAACATCCAGCATAGCTAACGAAGCCATTACAGGCACATCGCTGGCCCAGAATTTTTCATCGTAAATAAACAGGCCGGTGTATGCGGTTTTATTTTCCCAATCAATAGATGAAATATTAATAAGCCCGATAGGTGCCGAATTATAGTTGATAAGAAAAAAGAAATTCTGTTCGTTATCAATTGAGGCAAACCATTCCTGCTGCATGGCCTCAGTTATTTCGCCTTTGTAAAACATAAACTGCGATATCTTCCGGTCGTTACGCCAGTTGCGAACCATTTCAGAATGTTCGGGAAGGAGCCTTTCAAGCGTAACGCCGTAACGGGTAATTTTCATCTGGTAGAAGCTTTTGCGTATGAACACTGAACCAGCAAGCCAAATACAGGCCTCTCCCGACCGGNNTCGGGGAGAGGCCTGTATTTGGCATACTGCGATAATTTGATTGCACCCGGATATAGAATAAACTTACGCTAAAATAAAAAAGCGCAGCTATCTCAATACTTCCCGTATAAGGTAAGGTGGCTTTTTGTGTTGTAAAGCAAAAAGCCGGTTCAGGTACTCGCCAATAATGCCAAGGCTGAAAAGGATAAGACNNGTAGACATAAATATCGAAACTATCAGTGCCGTAAAGCCCAGTGGCGCCCCGGTGCTCATTCTTAAATAAACAAAGTAGCAAACAAAAACCAGGCAAACCCAAAACGAGGTAAGCCCGAACCAGGTCATAAATCTTAAAGGGATGGTGGTGTAGCCAAAAATAAGATTTAGCGAAAGCAGTACCAGCTTAAAAAAACCATAACCCGACTGCCCCTCTCTCCTCGGTGCGTGATGCACTTCTGCATAACCAATGCATGTTGTATGCCATGAAAGTATCTCATCTAAAAAAGTAAAACTGTGGTTGTAATCTTTTATCTTATCAATAACACTGCGATGTATCAATTTAAAGCTGCTGCCCTGGCCCGATGTATTGCCGAATTTTTCGAAAATAAAGGCCATAAAGGCACTCCCCACTTTGCGTACATTAGAATGCTGGCGTTCGCTTTTATAATAGCCGTAAACCATGTCGGCCTTACTCCTTTGGGCCTCTTCAACCAAAACAGCAATGTCTTCCGGAAAAAACTGAAGGTCGTCGTCAATGGTAACAATATACGCTCCTTTGGCAAACTGAAAACCGCATAAAAGGGCCTTATGCTGGCCAAAATTTTTTCTTAAACTAATAGCGGTTATATGCTTAGCCCCTTCATTTTTAATCTCCCTGATAACTCCCCAACTACCGTCAGAACTGCTGTCGTTAACCAGCACAATCTCAAAATCAGCACTCATTTTCTCAAAAGTGGCTGCAATACGGCCGCACAGTTCACGCAGCGTTTTTTCGCTGTTGTAAACGGGCACTACAACCGAATATTCAGGGGTCCACCTCATACTATATCTCAATCATTTTTGGGCAAACAATATTTTTCGTTTCAATATAAGCACTTCCCCAGGATAATCCAACGCCGAAACCCGAAAGCAGCAATTTTACTTTCCCCGATTCCATTTGCTCTCTCAATTCAGATACAATTGTAACCGGTATGGTTGCAGAACTGGTATTACCGTAATCATACAGGCTATATGGCACCTTTTCAGGTGCAGCTTTCAGCTTTTTGCGGATGCTTTCCAGCATCAGCAAATTAGCCTGGTGAAAAACAAAATAATCAATACTATCTTTTTCTATTCCCTTTTCCAACAGCAGCTTCTCAATATTGGGCGCTACCTCCCTCAGGCCAAAGTTGAATATCTTAATGCCATCCAGTTTCATCTGCAGCTGGTTCCTGCTTATTCCTTTCTCATATTCAGTGTATTCCAGGGACGTTTCGTTTAACGGGTTCCGGTATCCGCCTCCGGGTATAATAATGTCGTCAAATTCTTTGCCATCGGTTTGCAGGTTAAAATGAATAATGCCATCGGTACTGTATTCAAGTGCAGTAGCGGTGCCCGCATCTGAAAAAAGCGGGGCGGTACTTTTATCCTGCATTGAAATAGTAGCGGTGGAAATATCGCCCACCAGTAAAAGGGCTTTTGCCCCCGGCATGTTTTGCAATAACCCACCCACAATTGATAATCCGTAAACATAACCCGAACAACCGAGGTTAACATCAAAAGCAATGCAGTTTCTGGAAAGATTGAGCTTCTCCTGTAATAGCGAAGCCGTGTTGGGTATAATGTAATCAGGTGTTTGGGTAACAAAAACAAGCACATTTACCTCTGCCGCCCCCCAGCCCAAATCAGCCAGCAGTTTTCCGGCAGCACTTAAACACAGGTCCGATGCAGTAACACCGGCCGCGGCCACATGGCGGTATCTGATGCCCACTGTTTTTATAAATAGTGCCCTTTCCGGCCCGGTTAGCAATGCAAAGTCATTGTTATCTTCAACCTGTTTGGGAACCGTGGCCGAAATGCCTTTTACCTGTATGTTCGGCACGCTAAAAACAGCCATGCATTATTTGTTTTTCACAATTTCGAAAAGCGAGGCAACAGTTCCGGCGTTTTTAAGGTCTTCGCTGGTTATGGTTTTGCCAAAATCTGCGTCTATCATGGCAATAACAATAAGTGCCATCATGGAACCCCATTCATCCAGTTTTCTGAATTCTGTTTCAGGTTTAAATGCCGAAGCACCGGTTTGATTAAAGCATTCGGCAAATTTGTTAATGAAGTCTTCTAATTCCATAATAACCTGCAAGTTAAAAAAGGTTGGTAGGTTGACAAACCTTTCGTTCCGGTTTGAAATTTTATTCTAAAAGTACCCGTGCCTCATAATAGGCCTCTTTCACAATTCGCTTTTTTTGAATCCTCACCCCAGAGCGGCCCTCTNNTGTTGAATTATGAAAGAGGTCTGATATTACCGGTATCAAGTGTCCGTTAATTTTATTACAGCATGCATATTTAACATTTAACCATGTTTTACAATTTTAACCAATGCGTTTCGTCTAAGATCATGTACAGTAAAATATTTCTTTAAATTGCGACCGTTATTGATAAGAAAAGTGTTTACCCATGCGTCAGTTTTTTCTCATCGTTTTATTCAGTGTTTCGCTTAGTTATACATTATTTTCTCAAAAGGCCACTATACAAGGTACCGTTAGAGATGCCGGTACGGGTGAGTATCTTGAAGGGGCAACCGTGCTTCAGCCCCCCACAAACGGAACTACCACAGATATTAGCGGCAGTTTCAAATTAGAGACAGAACCCGGTGAAGTAACCCTGGTTATCAGCTATATCGGCATGAAACAGGATACCATTCACCTCAACCTTAAACCGGGTCAGTTAAAAACAAGAGATATTTCCCTTGGCGGGGGCGACAACGAGTTGCAAACCATAGTTGTTACCGAAAACAAGGTTGGAGAAAAGATACAAAAAATAACTCAGTCGGTAGATGTGATTAAACCGCGCATGCTGGAATCCAATAACATTACCAACATGGAAGATGCTGTTACCAAGATACCTGGGGTAACCGTGCTTGATGGATCAATAAGTGTGCGGGGTGGCAGTGGCTATGCTTATGGTGCAGGTAGCAGGGTTGAGCTGGTAGTGGATGAAATTCCCTTAATGACGGCCGACCGCCAGGATATTAAATGGCCGTTTGTACCTATAGAAAATGTTGAGCAGATGGAGTTGGTAAAGGGCGCTTCAAGCGTTCAATACGGGGCATCTGCCCTTAATGGGGTAATGAATATTACCACGGCCTATGCCCGCGATACCCCTACTACCCGCTTTACGTTTTTTTATGAGGGCATTGGCAAGCCACCGGTTGATTCGTTTCAATGGTGGAAAAGGGGCGGGCATTTTTTCCAGAACCCCAATACTGCTGGTATGAGCTTTCTGCATAGTCAGAAATTCGGAGACTTTGAAATGGTAGCAAGCGGTATGCTGAAAGGCTCGCAAAGCTGGCTGCAGGGCGATTACGATTATTACACCCGGTTTAGCGGCAAGCTGCGCTGGCATCCCCACAAGTTGCAGCGATTGACCCTGGAGTTAGAAGCCAGTACTTTGTACGATAACAATGGATTTCAATTTTATTGGGTTGATGCCGGACATCCTTATGTTCCTGCTTCGGGAGTTAATATCGACGAGCGCTGGTTCTACGCGTATATTGACGCCAAATTTAAATACATTGATAAAAAACAAAATGAACATAAAGTTTTTTACCGCATTTACCGCCAGTCAGACTTAGGTGGGGTAAGCGGTTTTTGGATTAACGCCGTTTATTATCATTTCCGACATGATTTTGGAAAGCTTGTGAGGCTGTTAGCCGGGGCTGATAATGAACATTATAAAGTTGTTGATGGTGTTTTGGGAACACACGAAGGCGACTATGGGGGCGCTTTTGTAAGCGCTCAGCTTAACTATAAGTTTTTAACATTGAATGCCGGTGTGCGCGAGGAATATATACATGAAGACAGTGCGTTTTATCCCACGGTCCCGGTGTTCAGTGCGGGGGCCAGCTTTGAGATAAGAAAATATAATTATTTACGATTATCCTTTGGGCAGGCTTTCAGGCAACCCAGCATTGCTGAAAGGTATATACTGTATAGCCTGGGGGGAGTTGAAATAATCCCGAATACCTCCCTGCTGCCAGAGCGCGGTTATACTACAGAGCTGGGTTATAAACGAAGTATAAAGATTGGAAACTGGCTTGGATATCTGGATGCATCTGCATTTTACACCCAGTTTAAAAATATGATTGAGTTTGTGTTTAACCTTAACCCAACTACCCTTACCCCATACTTTCAATCGCAGAATATAGCCAAGGCCCGGATTTTTGGCTGGGAGCTTACCCTATACGGTGAAGGAAAACTAACACCTGACGTTGATGTAGTTACTTTAATGGGCTATACCTATTTTTACGGAGTAGATTTAAATGACCCTGCCGACCAGTATAATAACAATGTAGGCACGTTCCTTAAAAATGCCTTTACCCATTACATACTTAAAACCTACATTGATGATGAGTCGTGGAATAAGGAAACTGCAGGTATGCTTAAATACAGGAATCCGCAGCAATTTAAAGCCGACGTTGATTTCATTTTGTATAAAAAAATCCATTTAGGCTCATCTTTACAGTATTATGGTTACATGACCCAGGTTGACCCCATATTTGCTGTTTTTATACCTGGGGTAGATCAATACAGGCAGCAAACCCGTAATAAAGGACAAGCTACCTGGGACCTCAGGACAGGTTACCAGTTTAATAAAAACCTGGGCTTAAACTTTTTAGTAAAAAACGTGCTTAATACCTACACTGTATTTCGGGTAGCCAGGCCCGATTCTCCGCGGTCATACACCGTGCAATTGGTTGTAAATTTTGGCGGTATGCATAAAGGAAAATCGCTGGCCACACCGCCTGTAGGTAATATATAAACTTGTGAAGCGGAAAACTGATACCCCCTTACGGTACTTTGTACGTTTTCATATATTTACTGTCAATCCCAACTAAAACTTAAAGCCCCAGGTTATGCAAGATTTTACGCGCCTCTTCGACATTATCTATTACCAAAAAGAAAAGTATCCGCAGGAAGTTGCTTTTGCGTCAAAAGCAAACGGCCAATGGACCAAATATTCAACGCAGCAAATTATTGACCAGGCCAATAAAGTAAGCCTGGCACTTTTAAAGCTGGGCGTTAAACCCGATGATAAAATCGCCATCGTATCTAACAACCGCCCCGAGTGGAATATTACCGATATTGGTATGTTACAGATAGGCGCTGTTAATGTGCCGGTTTACCCAACCATCAGCGAGCATGAGTACAAATTCATTTTTAATGATGCCGAAATAAAATATGCCTTTGTATCCGATAAAAATCTGTTTACTAAAATATCGAATATTAAAAGCGAGGTTCCTTCACTAAAAGATATTTATAGTTTCGAAAAAGTAGAGGGCTGCAAACATTTCACCGAGTTTTTAGCGCTCGCCGATGGGGGGGATATAAAACAGGTTGAGCAAATAAAAGCTTCTATTAAAGAAGAAACGCTGGCTACCATCATTTATACCTCAGGCACTACCGGTAACCCTAAAGGGGTTATGCTTTCGCACCGCAACATTGTAAGCAATGTTAAGGGGGTATCGCCCTTATTGCCGCTGAACGAATCCAGGCAGGTGCTAAGCTTTTTGCCTTTATGCCACATTTTCGAACGTGTGGTGGTGTATGTATATATGATGCACGGCGTATCGGTTTATTATGCCGAGAGTGTAGAAACACTCCTCGACAACTTAAAAGAGGTACACCCTCATTTTTTTACTACAGTACCGCGCCTGCTCGAAAAAGTTTATATCAGGTTAGAAAGTGCCGGTGCAAACCTTACCGGTTGGAAAAAAGACTTGTATGCCAACGCGCTTGAGTTTGCCAGGAAATACGACCTGGCAAAGCCTTTAAGTTTTTCAGACAAGCTGAAGAAGGCAGTATACGACAAATTGATTTACGTTAAATGGCGCGAAGCCTTAGGTGGCGAGTGCGAAGGTATTTGCGCAGGTGCGGCGGCCCTTAACCCTTTGCTGGCCCGGGTATTTACCTGCGCAGGTATTCCCATTATGGAGGGTTACGGGCAAACAGAATCCTCACCTGTTATTACGGTTAATCCTTTTGACCTGAATAAAATATGCTTTGGTACCGTGGGTATGACCATTGAAAATGTAACGGTGCAACTGGAACACCGCGAGGGTATGGCCGAGGGAGAGGGAGAAATACTGGCCAAAGGCCCCAACATTATGATGGGCTATTACAAACGCCCCGACCTGACTGCTGAAACTGTGGTTGATGGCTGGCTACGTACAGGCGACGTTGGAACCTGGGTTGATTACAAAGGCGGTAAATATTTAAAAATTACCGACCGCGTAAAAGAGTTATTTAAAACCTCGGGTGGCAAATACATTTCNNATGAAGGAGATTCCTTACATAGAGCAGATTATGGCCGTGGGCGAAAACCGCAACTTTGTTTCGGCGCTTATAGTGCCCAACTTTCTGAACCTTTCAGAATGGTGCCTTAAAAACAGCGTTCACGCAACCACGCCCGATGACATGGTTAAGAACCCCGAGGTGCTTAAACTTTTTAAAGGCGCTATTGATGAGAAGAATAAAAATTTTGGCCAGTGGGAAACCATTAAGAAATTTGAACTGATGCCTAAAGAATGGACCATTGAAGGCGGTGAACTAACGCCTACTACCAAAATAAAACGCAAGGTGGTACTTGAAAAATACAAAACGGTTATTGATCATATTTACGCGTAACGCGCTGCCCGGAAGGGGTTTCTCTCACCCCTTCCGGGTCTTGTCTATGCACACATCCTGTT
>PMXD01000178.1 GCA_003165895.1 Bacteroidota bacterium
TTCTTTAATTTTAAACAGCTTCTCAGGGAAAAAGGAAAAATTGGTTTAAACAGATTTTTGAATGTAATTTGGTTCCAAAATCAGGCAATAATTCAGGATGAAAAGTTTAAAAGAGGCTGTAAAATATTTTTCAATTTTAATGCTGTTGTTATCCGTGACGGTATTATATGCGCAAAACGGAATGGTAAATTATTCTCCCTGTTTTTTAAAAGACAGCGTTGATAAAAAGCTTCCTTTTATAAGGCAAAATGCAGCAATGATTTTTACTGAAACAGCTGACTGTAAAGACCTTCTATTGGATAGCATAGCGATGATGTTTGCAAGAATCAGGGATATAAGGTATATAAGTGTTTTAACGATTATCCATAAAAACCCTTTGGCAAAAACAAATGGCCTCTTTACTGATGCGGTGATGCTACTTGCCGAATATGATTTTACGTGGTTTATTAATCAATTGTATTTGGGCAAAGGCAAATATCAGCTTTTGCAAAACGAATTAATTGCGGCAATGAATATGATAATTGACGGAAAGCCTTTAAAGCAAAAATATACAGGCCGCCTGAATGCTGAGATTGAGCGCGCAAAAGCCAGCCATGATGAAAATATGGAGGAATTTCTTGAAAAGCTGAAAATGAGGATTGAAGGAGACCAATATCGCTAATCAGCCAAAAGACTCACCACAACCACAGGTTTTGGACGCATTTGGGTTTTTATAGAGAAAGCCACGGGAGTTTAGTCCTTGCTGAAAATCTATTTCGGTACCTGCCAGGTATAACTCGTGCATTGGTTCAACCAAAATTTTGATTCCGTCTATATTATATATAGCATCGCCATCTTTGGGCGCATCAAACTCAAAAATATAGGTAAAGCCTGCGCAGCCTCCACCCTTTACTCCCAGGCGCAAAGCCTGATTTTCACCAGGTTTAAGTTCGCCCAATAGCCTGTTTATTTCTTTTACAGCCCCGGGGGTTAGTGAAACTCCTTTTTTGATACCACTTTCAAGAACCAGAGATTCCATATTGTATACTTTTATATTTTAAGATGCGTGGCCTTTACAACCGCTATTTTATTATTTATGCAGCCTGACAGGCAAATACTTGTCTCTTAATACACGAATTTAGGCTAATTTGACGTTATAACGGTTAACTAAACCTTTTGTTTATGATTTTGAATGATATTCTTGAGATACTAAAATATACCCTTCCGGCCCTGATGGTGTTTTTAACGGCGTATTTTCTTTTAACGCGTTATATGCAAAAAGAGGCTACTGCTAAAGTTATTGAAATGAAGATGAAGCGCGATAAGGAAATTACCATGCTGCGCCTGCAGGCTTTTGAAAGACTTGCCTTGTTTTTAGAGAGAATTGCCCCGGCCAATGTGATAGCCAGGGTGAGGGTACCGGATATGATATGCACTGAACTTCAATATGCTATGGTGAAAAACATAAGAGAGGAGTACGAGCATAATCTTTCGCAGCAGGTGTATGTATCATCCACGTCGTGGAACCTGATAGTGGCGTCAAAAGATGAAATTATAAAAATGGTGAACCTGATAGCCCAGCAACTTCCGCCCGATGCAACATCGGGGCAATTGATAAATGCCATTTTTACGGGTATACAAAGGGCAAATGCCCCGTTGCCCACTGAACAGGCCCTGGAAGTTTTAAAAGCAGAGTGCAGGGAGTTGTTTTAAAAAATGCTGCAAAAGATTTCTGTCTATATTATAGTAAGGCAAAACCTGATTCTCAGGATAATTTATTGCGGCCACTTTAGGCAATACTGTTAAGTTAGGCAAATTCTCATGCGACTCCTGGAGTCGTATCGTTTTTTACCTGTTGTTGCTATAAATATTTGACCTCTCTGAGGTCAGAATCCCTTTAACTTAATGCCTTTGCCCTGATGCCCTCTTCATTTTGTTGTCTTGTGATGCGCAAAAGGGTTATATTTAAAACCGCTTTCGGCGGACGATGAGCATATGGAATTTATATTTGCAGCATGAGCAAGAAATTTACTACCGATTCAGGAATTGAAATCAAGCGTATATACGAGCCTGTTGAAAGGCAGGTAGAAGAGCCTGGAAAATTTCCTTTTACCAGGGGCGTTCATTCAGAAATGTACCGCAGTAAGTTGTGGACCATGCGGCAATATGCAGGGTTTTCGACTGCGGAAGAAAGTAACAAGCGCTATCATTATTTATTATCGCAGGGTGTTAGCGGGCTAAGTGTTGCCTTTGATTTGCCTACGCAAATTGGTTACGATAGTGACCATGACCTTGCCGAGGGTGAGGTTGGAAAAGTTGGTGTTGCTATAGACTCATTAGAGGACATGGAAATACTTTTTCAGGGTATAAAGCTGGAAGATGTTTCTACTTCAATGACCATTAACTCTACAGGATTTATTTTGCTGGCGCTGTATATAGCACTGGCAAAAAAACAAGGCGCCGACCTGAAAAAGATTTCGGGCACCATACAGAATGATATTCTGAAGGAGTATGCTGCGCGGGGAACTTATATTTATCCGCCCAAGCCGTCGATGAAAATTATTACCGATATTTTTGAATATTGTAATAATAAGGTGCCGAAATGGAATACGATTTCAATTTCGGGTTATCACATTCGCGAGGCGGGCTCTACTGCAGTGCAGGAAGTTGCTTTTACGCTGGCCAATGGAAAAGCTTATTGCCAGGCAGCTATTAATAAAGGGTTAGACATTAACCAGTTTGGGCAGCGCCTGTCGTTTTTCTTTAATGCGCACAACAATTTTTTTGAAGAGATTGCCAAGTTCAGGGCGGCGCGGAGAATGTGGGCTAAGATAAGTTCGGAGTTAGGTGCAACAGATGCCAGGGCGCAGATGCTGCGGTTTCATACTCAAACGGGAGGTTCAACACTTACTGCACAGCAACCAAAAAATAATATTGCGAGGGTAACTATTCAGGCTTTGGCAGCGGTTTTGGGCGGAACACAGTCTTTACATACCAATGGTAATGATGAGGCGCTTTCGTTACCGACAGAGGAGGCTGCGAAAATTGCCTTGCGTACGCAGCAAATTATCGCCTATGAAAGCGAAGTTGTGGACACTGTTGACCCCCTGGCCGGTTCGTATTTTATTGAATCGCTGACTGATGAGATTGAAGCGGCAGCCTGGAAATATATTCAACGCATTGATGAGATGGGAGGAAGCGTGGCTGCTATTGAGCAGGGATTTATGCAAACTGAAATTGCCAATGCATCGTATAAATATCAGCGTGCTGTAGAGTTGAAAGAAAAAATTATTGTTGGGGTAAATCAATTTACTGAAAAGGAAAATGTACCTACTGACCTGCTGCGTGTAGATGATTCGATAAGAAAGCTGCAGGCTGATAAGTTAGTGAAGCTGAGAGCAAAAAGAAATAAGGAGCATGTTATTGCCTGCCTGAAGAATATTAAGAACGCTGCCAGGGAAGATAAAAACCTGATGCCATTTGTAATTGAGGCGGTTGAGAACTACGCCACACTTGGCGAAATAGCGGATGCGCTGCGAGAGATTTACGGCGAATATCACGGCTAATCGTTTTTGTACCTTCATTAGTTTAGTTTTAAGAGAACGTTTTGGGACATGGATACGGAGATTTTAGCCGGGTGAATCCCTTTTAAAGTGTTTAAAAGATTTTTGTGAGGCAGATAAACAACTGATTAAGAGCTATCTTATTAGTGCAATTTGGGGAAAACAATTTTCTTTTTTTAAACTTCAGTTTGACCTTAATAAATTAATTGAGAAAAGACTCATCCATTTAGGGTATTTTTTTTCAAACGGGAATTAAAAACCGAAAAAAATTTTTTGCAGAAATTGGTTTAAAAAAAGAAATTGTTTTGGTTGAAAATGCGGAATTAATTTTTAGAATTTGTACTTTCAGGAAAATGTCTTTGAGGGCAACAACGGTTGCGTGATGGGCTGAAAGCCTTATTGGGATTATGTTTCACGATAAAGTAAAAAAACTCAGATCGGCAAAATTGTTCGCGATTTCAGTTTGGAAAGCAGAAATAACAGAGTAGCAATTTTTTTTAAAAAGTGAAGACTTGCTGAATTTTTTTTCAAAAAAAAAGTTATTCGTTACCACGTAAAATTTTTCTAAAAAATCATGTGCAAAAAATTTTTTTGTAAACAATCTTTTGTTCATTTTCACATCACACATCGAGACACAAATTATTTACACCCTTAAAACAGACTTAGTGAGCATGAAGGAAAAATCGGCTAATAGCGTTTGGAACAACTGTCTGGAAATTATCAAAGACAATGTAAGTCAACAAAGTTTCAAAACCTGGTTCGAACCGATCAAACCTGTAGAATTGAAAGGAGCTGTTCTTACTATTCAAGTACCATCCCAGTTTTTTTACGAGTGGCTCGAAGAGCACTACGTATCATTGTTGCGCAAAACGGTTAAACGCGAATTGGGCACCACTGCAAGACTGGAGTACAGAATAGTAGTTGAAAATTCTTCCAACGGAAATTTACCATCTACAGTTGATTATCCGAACTATAATTCAGGAAACTCATCGAACCCGGAAGTTGGGTTCCCTTATTTCTTAACCGGCAACCACATCAAAAACCCGTTTGTTATACCGGGTTTGAAAAAAATCAACATTGACTCGCAGTTGAACGCGAATTACAATTTTGATTCTTTTGTTGAAGGCGACTGTAATCGTTTGGCCCGCAGTGCAGGTTATGCGGTTGCACAAAAACCAGGTGGTACTGCTTTCAATCCTTTGGTAGTTTACGGAGGAGTGGGTTTAGGAAAAACGCACTTAGCCCAGGCTATAGGCAATGAGGTAAAACAAAATTTTCCGAACAAGACGGTATTATATGTATCGAGTGAAAAATTTACCAACCAGTTTTTTGACGCGGTAAAAAATAATTCGGTTAACGACTTTGTTCACTTCTATCAATTGATTGATGTTTTGATTATGGATGATATCCAGTTCTTTGGCAACAAAGAAAAGACTCAGGATATTTTCTTCCATATCTTCAATCACCTTCATCAGAATGGAAAACAACTTGTTCTTACTTCCGACAGGCCTCCGAGAGATCTGGAAGGAATGGAAGAAAGATTGCTTTCGCGTTTTAAATGGGGACTAAGTGCAGATTTGCAGGTTCCGGATTTTGAAACACGGATTGCAATACTTGAAAAGAAAATGTATGCTGATGGTATTGAATTACCCCGCGAAGTAGTTGAGTTTGTTGCTTACAATATTAACACTAACGTGCGCGAACTGGAGGCTGCATTAATTTCTTTACTTGCGCAGGCATCTTTGAACAAGAAAGAAGTTGACCTTGACTTAGCGAAGAAGATTATCAAGAATTTTGTGAAGAGCATAAGCCGCGAGGTTTCGATAGACTATATTCAGAAAACTGTTTGCGATTACTTTACAGTACCTGTAGATATGTTGCGCGAGAAGACAAGAAAGAGAATGATTGTTCAGGCGCGCCAGCTTTCGATGTTCCTTGCTAAGAACTATACGAAGAATTCTTTGAAAGTAATTGGAAAACATTTTGGCGGAAGGGATCACTCAACTGTTATTCACTCATGCCAGGCAGTTCAGAACCTGATAGATACCGACCAGGAATTCAGAGAAGCAGTTGCTGATATTCAGAAGAAGATACAAATGAGTATTTCTTAGGAGTATTAAGTAGCAAGTATAAAGTATTGAGAAAATACAGAAGTCCCTTTGATAATTTCAAGGGGACTTTTGATTTTGGGAAATTCTAATTCAGATGGAACGCTGATTAATTATGATCTTTACGATGAAAAGCAATTGGGATAACTAATCGGCTTTCTATCGTTGAATGAACCCGGGAAGAATTTTTTTTTTGAAAAGTTTGATTTACTAAACACTGTTTAGTAAATTTGCACTGTTATTAAAAAATATTATGGGCATAGTTGAAAGAAAAGAGCGGGAAAAAATGGAAATGCGCGATCGTATTGTGGAAGCGGCTACGCTTATGTTCCTGGAAGACGGGTATGAAAAAACATCTATCAGAAATATTGCGGAGAAGATTGAATACAGCCCGGCCACCATTTACTTGTACTTTAAGGATAAGGATGAATTATTTTTTGCCATCCATAATATCGGCTTTCAATTGTTGTTAAAAGAAATGGAGAAAGCCGCGAAAATAAAAAATCCGCTGAAGCGTCTTCGTGAAATAGGTGGGATTTATGTAGAGTTTGCTTTAAAGAATCCGGAGTATTACGATTTGATGTTTATTATGCGCTCGCCGATGAATGCGCTGAAAGAAAAACACGGGGATGAGAAATGCTGGCAATATGGGGAAACTACTTTTTCACTTTTACTTTCAACAATAACTGAATGTATTGAGCAAAAACTGATAAGAACGAAGGACCCGGTGGTAGCATCGATGTATACCTGGAGTGCAGTGCATGGATTGGTGTCTTTGAAAATAAGAGATCGCTATTCAGTTATGAACCTGACCGATCCGCAATTGAAGAAGATGCTTTTCCAATGTTTGGATGAGTTTATGGTGTTAATGCATACATAATATTTTTTTGTCCTTAAACTAAACACTGTTCATAAATTTAATACATAAAAGTATGCGACCGTTGAAAATATTCTTGATGCTGATTATTACATCGTCAGTTGTAAATGCGCAAAGCGATATACTGAGTAACTATGTGCAGCAGGGCATAGCCGACAATGAAGCTATCCATCAGCAAAATTTTGAACTGCACAAAAGCATGTATGCTTTAAAAGAAGCAACGGGGATGTTTTTTCCCAGCATAAGCCTGGAGGCAAATTATATTGATGATAAGGGCGGGAGAACAATTGATGTACCAATTGGCGATATGATGAACCCCGTGTATCAAAACCTGAACGGGATAAATTCGGTGCTGGCACCGGGTAGCCCAAAATATCCCACATTAAGTAATGTTTCGTACCAATTGAACCCCTCTAATTTTTATGATGCTTATTTCCAGGTGGCGATGCCGGTTATTAACGCTGAGGTGTGGTATAACCATAGTATTAAAAAAGACCAGATAAAAATGCAGCAGAATGAAGTTGCTATTTACAAGCGGGAGCTGGTAAAGGATATAAAGGTGGCTTACTTCAATTACCTGAAAGCAGTGCAGGCCATTACCATTTATGAAAATGCTTTACGCATGGTTAAAGAAAGTGAGCGGGTAAATCAGAAGCTGGTAGATAACGGAAAAGAAGTGGTGTATTTTTTATCGCGTTCGAAAAGTGAGGTGAGTAAAATTGAAGCGCAGTTGAATGAAGCAAAAAATACTAAAAAGAACGCCGCTGCTTATTTTAATTTTTTAATCAATAAAACGGCAGATACTGATATTACAATTGATGAAGCTCTTTTAGGAAATGCTGTTCCGTTACCCGATGACCTGTCGCTAACATCTGACAGGCGGGAAGAACTTGCCAAGCTGATGCTGGCTTCAAAAATAGATCAATCGGTTTTGGATTTGAAAAAGGCGTCATGGGTTCCGAAAGTAGGAGCTTCAATCGACCTGGGCTCGCAGGCCTCTGATTTTCAATTCAACTCAGGTAGCCGCTACTACTTAATTGGTGTCAGCTGCGACTGGAGTTTGTTTAAGGGCATGAGCGATGTATACCGGGTGAAGCAGGCGAAGTTTGAAATGAACGCTTTAAGCGCGCAAACAAAATATGCCAAAAGCCAGCTACAACTGGCGGCCTCTACAGCAGCTAATTCCTACGTTTCTGCAAAACAAAATTTCAGTAGTGCTATTGAGCAGGAAACTTCGGCAACCCAGTATTATGGGTTAATGGATAAAAAATATAAGGAGGGGGAGGCATTGTACATAGAATACCTGGATGCGCGGAACGAGAGTACGCTTGCCAGCCTGCAGAAATCAATTACCTATTTCGATGCCTGGATAAAATATACCGAACTGGAACGCGCGAACGCAAGCTTTAATATTAATCAACAATAAAAATATTGGTTATGAAGATCAAAACAATCCTCACCACTGTAACTGCTGTAGTAGCGCTGACTGTACTTGTTGTTGCCTGTAAGCAAAAGGAAAAGCAAGTGAGTTCGGTTGCAGATGTGACCGAAATACCGGTAAAACTTTTTGCGGCCCAAAGCCAGGTGATAACTGAACCGGTGATTGCACCCGGGTTTATTTCATCAGCTACTGAAGCAAGGTTATCATTTAAGACCGGTGGGGTTATTGAACGCATTTATGTTGAAGAGGGACAATCTGTTCGTAAAGGACAATTATTAGCCAGTATCAACCTGACGGAAATAAATGCTACGGTGGAGCAGGCTAAAGAAGGGCTGGATAAAGCACAAAGGGATTATGACCGGACTAAAAACCTGTATACAGATACTGTGGCCTCGCTTGAACAGTTCCAAAACGTTACAACTGGTTTGAATGTGGCTAAACAGCAATATGAGATGGCGAAGTTTAACAAGAGCTATGCTGAGATACGCGCCACTACTGATGGAAAGATAGTTAAGAAGATTATGAATGAAGGTGAAATAGCCGGTGCCGGGATGCCGGTATTTTTTATGAACTCAGCAGGTACTAACGACTGGTTGGTTAAGGTGGGTATAGCAGATAAGGATTGGGCACGCCTGAAGCCCGGTAATACTGCAACAGTGAAAATAGATGCCTATCCGGATGAAACATTTGCGGGAACTGTTTCGCAAATGGCCCAGGCGCCGGACCCTATGAGCGGTTTGTATCAGGTTGAAATAAAACTGAATGGCTGTAAGAAAGCCCTGGCTACCGGGTTATTCGCCAAGACCGGGATAAAACCTGATAATGATGCCACTTATGTAACCATACCGGTCGATGCCGTTATTGAAGGCAATGGCAAAGAAGCATTTGTTTATACCGTTGCTGATAATAAAGCCCATAAGCAGCCGGTTAAAGTAGCTTTTATGAAAGACGGAACGGTTATGCTGGTTTCAGGTATAGAGAAGGGAATGAAAGTAGTAACCGACGGCTCGGCCTATTTAACGGATGGAGTGACGGTAAAGGTTGAAGAATAACAGGAGCTGATTTATTGTCTGTTGACTATATAAAAATGTACGTATGAGGATTACCGAATTTTCAGTAAAGAACTACCAGTTTACGCTGGTTGTTTTTGTGGCGCTTTTTGCGCTGGGTATTTCGGCCATGTTGAATATGCCGCGAAGTGAGGACCCGGTGTTTGATGCGCCGCAATATTACATTGTTGTGGTATACCCCGGAACCAGCCCAAAGGATATGGAAAACCTGGTGGTTGACCCTATTGAAAAAAGGGTGAACGAACTGGATGATATTAAAAAGGTGAATTCGGTAATTAATGACGGGGTTACTGTAATTGGCGTGTTTTACAAATACGGAAGCAACATTGACAACAAATACCAGGAACTGGTGCGCGAGGTAAATGCGCTCCGTAAAGATTTGCCGCAGGACCTTTATAGCCTGGACATACAAAAAGCAAGTAGCAGCGATGTAAATATTTACCAGTACGCCATAGTAAGCGAGAACGCCTCTTTTGCGCAATTGCGTATGGAGGCGGATAAACTTAAAAAGGAGCTGGAGAAAAACAAATCGCTGAAAAATGTAAAGACAAACGGCTATCCTGATTTGCGGGTTAACATTGAGTTGAATATTGAGAAGATAGCGCAATATAAAATACCGCTGAATAATATCCTCGGTGCTTTGCAAAGCGAAAATGTAAATATCCCTGCCGGTTCGGTTAACATAAATACAAAGAAGTTTAACGTAAGAACTACCGGTAAATATGCCGATGCGGAACAGATAAGGAATACCATTGTTTCAACCTCAGGCACGCAGATAGTTTACCTGCGCGATGTTGCTGCCGTTACTGAAGACTATGCTGAAGAAACAGACATTGTAAGGGCCAATGGCCACAGGGCGGTGTTTGTTACGGCATCATTGAAAGAGAAGGAGAACATTATTGAGGTAGATAAAGGTGTGAAACCTGTAGCCGAAAAATTTAAGAGTGAACTGCCGAAAAGCATGGCCTTCATTAAAATTTTCGACCAGCACGAAGGGGTTGAAAAAAGACTTGACCATTTTGCCCGCGATTTCGGTATTGCCATTTTACTGGTGCTGATTACGTTGTTGCCTTTGGGTTTCAGGGCTTCATCGGTGGTTATGCTTTCTATTCCGCTCTCCCTGGCTATAGGGATTGCTTTGCTGAATGTATTTGGTTATAACCTTAACCAGCTGAGTATTGTAGGTTTTATAGTGGCGCTGGGTTTGCTGGTGGATGATAGTATAGTAGTGGTTGAAAATATTGAGCGGTTTATGCGTAACGGCATATCCAGGCGCGTGGCCGCTATAGAAGCAACCAAACAAATCGGTTTGGCTGTATTGGGTTGCACAGCCATTCTGATATTTGCTTTTTTACCGCTGGTGTTTATGCCTGAGGCTTCAGGTGATTTTATCCGGTCGATGCCAATGGCGGTTATATTTACAATTCTGGCTTCGCTGTTTGTGTCGCTTACTATTGTGCCCTTTTTATCCAGTATTATACTGGCCGACCACGAGAATGCAGAAGGGAATATATTTTTACGCGGATTGAAGAAAGGTATTCACCTGACTTATGCTGTTTTTCTTGACAGGGCGTTGAAGCGGCCGGCTATTACCTTATTGGTGGCCATAGGCTTTTTTGCAGGAGCGCTTAGCTTAATACCGGTGATAGGGTTTAGCTTATTTCCTAAAAGTGAGAAGCCGATGTTTATGGTAAACATCGAAACACCGGATGGAACTAACTTATACGAAACTGACCGGATAGCCAAATACGTTGAGAGTGAGTTGAACAGGCACAAACTAATTAAAACGTATGCTACCAACGTAGGCAAAGGTAACCCCCGTATTTACTACAACGCAATTCAGCAAAGCGAAGCGGAAAATTTTGCACAGATATTTGTTCAGCTGCAGCCATCTACCGAGCCGCTGGAGAAGCAAAGGTTTATTGATGAACTGCGGAGTACCTTTCAATCTTACCCGAATTCTAAAATTGAAGTGAAGGATTTTGAACAGGGGCCGCCTATAGAGGCACCTATTGCAATCCGTTTGTTTGGCGAGAACCTGGATTCGCTGCGTGCCTTATCATACCGGGTAGAGGATATATTTAAATCTACGCCCGGCACCATATATATTAATAACCCATTGTCGACCCAATCAACAAGTTTGCGGGTGCATATCAATAAAGAAAAAGCCGGTATGATGGGTATTTCGATTGTTGATGCCAACCGGGCAGTAAGGCTTGCCGTAGCTGGACTGAATGTGGGCACTTTTCAGAACGACATTAACAACGATGAAGACATACATGTAACGCTGCCTAAAACCGACAAGGTGCAGGGCTTTGATGTGTTTAAGCGCCTTTACGTAAACAACATTATGGGAACGGCCATACCGCTTAACCAGATTGCGGATGTAATTTTCGAAACCTCGCCGAATAACATTAAGCATTACGACAAGAACCGGTATGTGGCTTTAACAGCCTTTATTAAATCGGGGTACCTGACCAATAATGTAAATGATGCCATTGTTAAGAAACTGGAGAAGCTGAAGTTTAATGAGGGTTACAGCTATGTGGTGGCGGGTGAGGTTGAAAGCAAACAGGAAAGTTTTGGGGGGTTGGGAACTATCATCCTGATAACTGTTTTTGGTTTTATCGGGGTTCTGATATTGGAGTTTAAGAGCTTTAAGAGCACATTAATAGTACTGTCGGTTGTTCCTTTGGGTATTATAGGCGCAATCGGGGCTTTGCTGGCGGTTGGGTATCCTTTATCGTTTGTGGCTGTAATCGGGCTTATAGCGCTTGTTGGGATTGAAGTGAAAAATACCATCCTGTTAGTTGATTTTACGAACCAGTTGCGGAAGCAAGGGAAGGATATTGAGGCAGCCATACGGGAAGCCGGGGAGATAAGGTTTGTGCCCATCGTTTTAACCTCTATGACCGCTATTGGTGGACTATTGCCACTGGCTTTGGAATGGAACCCGCTTTACTCGCCGCTGGCATGGGTGCTGATTGGGGGATTGATTTCATCTACCCTTTTGGCAAGGTTGGTTACACCGGTGTTGTATAAGTTGCTGCCGCCGGATGTTAGTGTGGCTGAGTAAAGATTTGACAACTTTTTAAAAGTTGTCAAATCTGACTATTATTTAAAAGGCTTCTGGTCTGTGCATTCAATGTTTTCACCGGGGGCTACTTTAAAGTATTTGCAGAAGTATTTGTAAAACCCGTAGCGGTATTTTGTTCTTTCTCCTTCGGGCTTGCCACATTCCTGGCCGCCGTTGATGATGTTGAGGGTGGTGCCGAAACCGGGCAGGCGGCCTTTTTTAATATCTTCGGCAGTAGGTTTCCATTTACCGGTCATTACATCATGGCAGGAAGGTTTGGGGTCCTGGGCGGTCATCCAGAACCAGAGGGCAGATGCAAAAGAAACTACAGGGTCCTGAACCAGGTAATCGGGGTTTTGCAGCAGGGTATCTTTATTGCCAAACCAGGCCTGGCTAAACTGGCCGTAGTTGTAATTCCAGCTTAATTGCTTGGGGCCTCGGCCATAATATTTTTTGCCTTTTACCGGTCGGTATAATTCATTTTGGGCGTCAACGTACGAGGGATTTGGATGGCCTTGCTCCTGCAAATAACATAATCCCCATTTAAAATAGCCTCCGGGTGCATCGTCCCAACCACCGGTGGTTTCCTGGGATATGTTAGCGAGAAAGGCTGACAATTCTCTTTTTTGTGTAGCCTCATCGCCTTCAGCTAAAAATTGCGGAAATGCTTTTGCTGCAGCCAGGAAAGCAGCGAACGAGTAGAAATCGTTTTTTGATTTGACATCGTTTTCACCTTTGCCATACCTGTTGGGGAATAACTGCTCCCATTCTTTTTCGCTGAGCAGTTTTTCGAGGTTTGATTTGCCGGTTTTTCGCGCAGCAGCTTTAAGTATCTGTGCCCGGCCGGTTAATGACACCATGACAAAAATGAACAGGAGATATATTTTGATATTTGGTTTTTGTGGCAAGGACGGTTGCTTTTAATTTCAATTCAAGTTAAACAGATTCTGTTTATGCAAAGTAACAAACTTGCGGGTAAAGGGTTAGTTAAGAAAACTTATTTAGGGTTTTAGCGGATTGGACTGTTTTTGAGAAAATGGCCAAATACAAACTCCCCCCCGTCCGCTACGACGGACACCGCTCTCTTCAGAAAACTAACTGGACCAAAATTTTAAGTTTAGTCGGCTAACTATAATTGCCGTTCTTTTTTCCCCGATGAAAAATCGGGATCTAAGGACTTGATAAAAAAGAACCAATCCCGATAGCTATCGGGACAAGGCTGCTAAGCAATTTCCTAAAAATCATGCTCCACGCAGGAAATAAACGAACTCGATGCACCGGCGGTTGTTGTAGCTTACTGTGAGGCTATAGGCCCTTATAGTTTACTGTGCTTTGGTCTCATACAGCGTTTCTTTCTTTTGGCAACGCATGCATGATTTTCTTAACGGAAATAGCTTAGAGGC
>PMXD01000013.1 GCA_003165895.1 Bacteroidota bacterium
CTTCGGAGAGGGCAGGGTGAGGACATTGGTATTTTGTTATTTTCGCACGGCTTTAAATTGATTAACTAAATAGTTAGAATGAACAATCAAGTAAAATTTTTTCTCTTCATATTATTTGCCACAGGTATAAACCTTTCGTTTGCGCAAACCGGCCAGGATACCGGCAAAAAAGCCCAACCTGAAGATAAGTTTACCGAAATAATGGGCCTGGTTCGTAACTATTACACCGACACTGTAAACGAAGAAAAAATAACCGAAGATGCTATACAGAAGGCATTGGAAGACCTTGACCCGCACTCATCGTATGTTCCGGCAAAAGACGTAAAACGCTCTGAAGAGCCGCTGGTGGGCAACTTTGATGGCATAGGAATCACCTTCCAGGTTTTAAAAGATACCATTATGGTGCTGGAGGTAATACCCAGCGGGCCGTCAGAAAAAGTAGGCTTACTGGCTGGAGATAAAATTATAAAAGTGGACGATTCAATTGTAGCCGGAATTAAGATAGGCAACGAAGGGGTTATTAAAAAATTACGCGGGCCAAAGGGAACCAAGGTAACCGTTAGTATAATGCGCCATTCTGAGCGCAATTTGATTGACTTTACCATTACCCGCGATAAAATTCCTATTTACAGCTTAACGGCATCTTACATTGCACAGCCGGGTGTAGGATATGTTCGTATTGAAAGGTTTGCAGCTACTACCATGCAGGAATTCGCTACCGCCGTTGATAAACTGCGCAGCCAGGGAATGAAAGACCTGATACTGGACCTGCAGGGCAATGTGGGCGGCTATCTGTATACTGCCATTGACCTTTGCAACCAGTTTTTAGGGGATAACGAATTGATTGTTTACACGCAGGGAGTTCACTCTCCTTACTATCCTTATTACTCCAATAACCACGGTATGTTTAAGGAAGGAAAAGTGGTTGTTATGATTGACGAAGGTTCCGCTTCAGCTGCTGAAATCCTTTCGGGCTGCCTGCAGGATAACGACCGGGCATTGCTGGTTGGCCGCCGGACGTTTGGTAAAGGGCTTGTTCAAAAACCGTTTACGCTTAGCGATGGCTCGGAAGTAAAGCTTACCACGGCGCATTACTTTACACCCAGCCACCGGTGTATTCAAAAGTCTTACGCTTCGGGCAATAAGGAATACAGGGAAGATTATAAAGAGCGGCTTGAATCGGGCGAATTGTTCGGGACAGATACATTTAAGTATGCCGACACTGTTAAATACCATACCCTGAACGGGCGTGTTGAGCACGGCGGCGGCGGTATAATGCCTGACTACTTTGTACCTTATGACACCAGCATGAATTCAACCTTATTCAACCAACTGGTGCGCAAAGGCATTGAAAATAAATTTTGCCTTGATTACGTAGATAAAAACCGCCAGGCTTTAACAGCAGCTTACCCTACCGGAGATAATTTTTACACCAATTTTGTGGTGGATAATAACATTTTGGCGCAATACTGGGCCGCAGCCGTGGTTGACAGTGCTATTAAGCTATTACCCGGAACAAACCCGAAAGCCTTTGATGATTATTTTCCTGCTGTAAAGAACGATTCGGCAAGTAATTTTGCCAAAGATTACGCCAAATCAGAAATCCTGATAAAAGCAAGGTTAAAGGCAACTATAGGCCGGAACCTTTTTGATGTGGGCATGTTTTATCGTGTTATTAACAGCACTTTAAACAACGTTTACGCAGAGGCTTTGAAGGTGATATCAAGCCCCGAAAAATTTGATGTATTACTTCCACGTGCACCTGCTACCGACGATTCAGGAAAAAAAGGGAAGTTGAAGAAGAAAATAAAAGTAGTAACAACAGACGAAACAAAGTAATATGGGAAAAATCGGATTGTTTTACGGCACTGACACCGGAAACACTGAGCGGGTTTCGAAAAGAATAAAGGAACTTGTAGAGGCAAAAGCCGGTGCCGGCGAAGTAGATTTGCTGGAGATTTACAAGAAGAAGAAGGACGATATGGCCAAGTACGATTTGCTGATACTTGGCATGCCAACCTGGTACGATGGTGAACTGCAGGGCGACTGGGAAGAGTTTATCAGCGAAATGCAGCAAATAGATTTTACCGGAAAGAAGGTGGCATTTTTCGGCCTTGGCGATCAGTACGGCTACGCGTCTTACTTCTGCGATGCCTTAGGTGTGTTTAGTGAAATTGTGGAGAAAAAGGGGGGCGCCCTGGTTGGCGCCTGGCCTATAACTGGTTACGAACACGACTTTTCAAAAGCCCAAAGGGGTGATATTTTTGTAGGCCTCTGCCTGGATACTGATAACCAGGATGAACTTACCGAGCAACGTATTTCAACCTGGGTTCCTATGGTTTTAAGTGGATTTGGATTGGGGCAAACATCGTAATTGCAAAACAACGCGTCATTGCGAGTAACCACCCTTGTGGCAAGGGAAAAAATCCTGGTGACCCAGAAAAGACCTTCTCAGCCGAGTCTCCCTTCCGAAGGTTGGGGACTCGGCGTGAGGGTAGAC
>PMXD01000192.1 GCA_003165895.1 Bacteroidota bacterium
TTCGGGGACGGAAGGGGTTGAGCCAGGTAAATAATATAGCGAAATTTACCTTTAACAGATGAATGAATTTACTTTAAAAAGATGTGTACACACAGTAGCTCCGACGGAGAGGGAAATGTTGAATTATGAAAGAGGTCTATTAAATCAATGGTGGAAAGGTAAATATCCGGCTACCGGACAGACAATTCTTTTACCACAATAAAAACGGCCGTTATCAATATAAACCAGCCGAAAGCCCTTTTCAGTTTATTGTTGTGAATATAGGTGGCCAGGTAATGCCCGATAAGGACCCCTGTTATTGAGAAAAACAGAAAAGTGAAGAAGAACGGCCAGTCAATCTGAACATGAGAGCGCATGTCGCCTAAAAAACCAATAAAGGAATTTATGGCAACCAGCAATAATGAAGTGCCGATGGCTTTTTTGGTGTGTACATTAGCGAAATACATTAATGCCGGAACCATCAAAAAGCCACCCCCGGCTCCCACCAGACCCAAAAATGCCCCGATAAATACGGCAAAAAATGCAAGACGCCAATGGTTAACCACATGCTCGGTTTCTTTTCCATCGTTGTTGGCAGAGGTTATCATTTTGTACGCTGCAATGAGCATAACTATTGCCAGCACGATAAGAATAAACAGGTTCTTATCCACCGCAAATCCCCCCACGGTAAAAATCACTTTCGGCAAATTGGGCATTACCCATCTGCGCACCGAATAAACCGAAATAACTGACGGAACACCATAATACAATGCGGCGTTATAGTCAATCAGTTTTTTACGGATGTTTTGATATACGCCTGAAATGGCCGTAACGCCTATAAGCGAAAGAGAGTAACTGGTGGCTAATGCAGGCTCAATATGAAACAGGTAAACCAATACCGGTATAGATAATAATGCCCCACCCCCGCCTAACATACCTAAAACAAGGCCGGTGGCAACAGCTCCTAAATACCCTAAAACATGTAAAATATCCAATGAAGCTGGTTTGTAAATTTAATTAAGCGGCAGCAAGCTAAAAAAATACATTTATCTTTGTAGCATGATTTTTAGGCGGCTGGTTTATATAACATTCACAATATTGCTGCTGTTTGCCGATAGCGGGCAAACTATTTATGCGCATACCTGCCTTAAAACCAACCGCACTTCTATAACCTTTGCAAAAGTGGTGCCTTGTTGTAAAAATAAAGCCACCGATAAAGGAATTTCTTTTAATAAAGCAAATTGTTGCAGGGTAAATTCAGCTTTAATGAAGCAGGTAGTACCTGCAAAGATTCAATTACCAACTCAACTGAAAATTGCAGTTCAGGTAATTTTTGCTGGTGGCTTTTTTAATGTATTTGCTTCCGGTGTTTCCGGCCTTCCATTTTATATCAGTGGTTCATCACCTGAACCTTTAAGTAAGGCCGGTATTCTCTTTACACAGGTTTTTCGCTGTTAGTATTCATCTCTGTTTTGTTGTCCTGCAGATATTATTCACCAGGTGATAAATAATGAGATGAAGAAAAAAATATGGGCCGTTACATGGCTGTTATGTATATGTATTTTAGTAAAAGCCCAAATGATACAAGGCTTTGTTATTGAAGAAACACCCGATGGTAAAAGACTTGCTGTTACCGGTGCGGTTGTTGGCGTAATGAATACTACCAACGCAACAACCACAGATGAAAAAGGCGCTTTTATGATTATGGGTGCCAACCCTGATAAAATTGCGCTGGTGGTTTCGGCGCTGGGATATCAGACAGATACAGTTTGGTTAAAGGGTGCTGCTATTATTACCATTACGCTGCAGCCGCTGACATTAAAGGAAATAGATGCCACAGCAAAAAAAGCAACCCGCCTTGAATTGACACCCCGGAATGTTGAGGTATTAAACAGTAACGACCTGGTTAAAGCTGCATGTTGTAATCTGAGCGAAAGCTTTGAAAATTCTGCCGCGGTTGATGTGAATTTTACTGATGCAGTTTCAGGCGCTAAGGAAATAAGGATGCTTGGGCTGGATGGTATTTATACTCAGATAATGGTTGAAGATATGCCGGGTATCCGTGGGTTGGGTAATTCCTTTGGATTGAATTATATACCGGGTTCATGGATGAGTTCAATACAAGTAAATAAAGGGGCTGGTAGCGTTGTAAACGGTTACGAGAGTATGACCGGGCAAATTAATATTGAGTACAAAAAGCCGGTCAACACTGACCTCTTATTTGTAAACCTCTATTTGAACCAGGACCTGCGTACAGAGCTTAATGTGGTAAGTGCGCAGAAAATAAGTAATAAATGGAGTTCTCTTACTGCTGTTCACGGAGCTTATAATGGGCTAAAAATGGATTTGAACCACGATGGGTACCTTGATAATCCTCTCACTAAAAACCTCGATCTTTTTAACCGGTTTACTTATTTCAGCGGCAAGGTGTTCAGTTTCTGGAGCGGTGTTTCAGTTAATCTTGAAGACCGCGTTGGAGGAAGCATACATTTTGACCCCGGGATTAACCCTGTAAATCAAAACTATTGGGGGTTGCGGCTTACCACAGAACGGGTACAGGCATTTGCCAAAACTTCATTCAGCCTGCCGCACCTGAATTTTATTGGTATTCAGTATCAGTATGTTTATCATCATCAGGAAGGCTACATAGGCAGAAGGGATTATGATGGACTGGAGAATTTTGGCTACATCAATTTCATTTATCAAAAAACATTCAATAAGAATGATGATATGATAAAGGCCGGAGCTTCTTTTCAGTTAGACGATGTGCATGAACAGTTTGATACATTTTTGCGGACCAGAACTGAAATTGTTCCCGGTGTTTTTACTGAGGGCAGTTTGAATTTTGGTAAAGATAAACAGGTGATGCTGATTGGTGGTGTCAGGCTTGATTATCACAACATATATGGCCCCTTGTTTTCGCCACGCTTAAATATGAAATGGAATATTCTTCACGATTTAAGCCTGCGGGTAAGTGGTGGAAAGGGTTATAGAGTGCCATCCATATTCGCTGAAAATCTTGGCTACCTGGCTAATAACCGCGCCTTGGTTATTGACCCCAACCTTGGGATTGAATCGGCCTGGAACTACGGAGCCAGCTTAACCTGGAAATTTGTGCTGGGATTCAGGGAAGGCAGCATATCGGCTGATTATTACCGCACCGATTTTGTAAAACAGGTTGTTGCAGATATAGAAAATACGCGCGAGGTGCAATTCTATAATTTAAATGGAAAATCGTTTGCCAATGCTTTGCAGGCTGAGTTCAGTTATGAATTGGTGAAAGGGCTGGATGTAAAACTGGCATATAAATACGAACCATCTGAAACACAATTTAAAGAGGGCTTAATGCTTACCCCGCTCCGCCCTCAAAACAGGGGTTTGTGTTCGTTGCAATACACTACTAAAAATCAACACTGGCGGTTTAACACCGGTTTAAACTGGTTTGGCAAAACAAGGATTCCTTCTACGCTTGTTAATGATATAGAAAACCAACGGCCAGCCGAATCGCCCAACTGGGTGCAGTTAAATGCGCAGATAACTTTTAAATGGAAGAAATGGGAAGTATACGCAGGGGGCGAGAACCTGACCAATTTTACCCAAAAGAACCCTATAATAGCGGGTGACCAACCCTTTAGTAATCAGTTTGATGCTTCGTTGATTTGGGGGCCGTTACGGGGGGCAATGGCCTTTGCGGGCGTTAGGTTTACTTTAAAATAAATGCATTAGACCTCTTTCACAATTCGCTNNGAATTATGAAAGAGGTCTATTAATATTTTGTAATTCCGGAATTGTAAATGCACGTAATTTATTTAATCACTATCTTTATCGCTATAATCATTAACCAATGAAAACACAAGTTAAATATTTAGCAAGCGCGTTAATACTGTTAACCCTGCTTTCTTCCTTTACAAAGCCACCTGTTAATCTGAAAACCGGGGTGGTAACTATTCAAACCAGTGCAGTTTGCGAACAGTGTAAAGCCAGGATTGAGAAGGCTTTAAAAGCTACCGATGGGGTTATTGCAGCCAACCTGAACCTGGATAACAAGAAAATCAAAGTAAAATTCTATTCTGATAAAATTTCGGCCGACCAGATAAGGACCGTTATAGCCAATACCGGTTATGATGCCGATAATATTAAACACTCAGAAACTGCTTTTAACAATTTACCGCATTGCTGCCAAAAAGCCGGCGTGGCTTGTGAGCATAAAGAATGATAATCGCAGTATAAAATATTTAGTATAAAGTAATGAGATTTATTCCCCCTGTTTACCGCCAGGTGGCCGTTATCTTAATACTTTATACTCAATACTATATACTCAGTTAAGGCAGATAAATCTTCAACTCGCCATAGTCAACTATCATCTTATACTTTAGCATCAGGTCAGAGCCCAGTATGCCGTTTATTTTTGGCTTACCCGCCTGTTTATAAACCATGTTTACGTGCGATAGGTCTATAACCGCAATGTTATACTTCTTCACTACATGGTGCCCGAGTTCAACTTCCTTAACTATTCCAAAATAGGATTCTGATACCGAGCCGTGAAGGCCGGTAGTTTCCTGTTTTACAGTTTTAAGAAATTGCCTGCCTATTTTATCTTCAAAATATTTTTTATCCAGCACAGATTTGCTGGCTCCGGTATCAATTAAAAAGCGGCACCTGGCACCATTCACTTTTATATTAATAAAAAGGTGAAAACCACCTTTATCAAATTTGCCTAAAATAATTTTAACTGAGCTTCCTTTTTTCTTCATACAACGAAAATAAAAAAGTCTCCGACACTTCGGAGACTTTTTATATACATGTCAATTAATAAAACCAAATACCGGATAAAAATTACAGAACGCTGTTCATGCTTCGTACAGCTTCGGCGCTCTTATTAAAAAGTGCCTGTTCTTCAGCACTAAGCTTGTAATCAACTATCTTTTCCCACCCGGTTTTGCCTAACACTACAGGCACACCCAGGCATATATCTTTCTGGCCATATTCGCCTTCAAGCAATACGCAGCAAGGGAAAACTTTCTTTTCATCACGCACAATGCTTTCAACCAGGGCCGCAACCGCTGCACCAGGCGCATACCATGCCGAGGTACCGATAAGTTTGGTTAAAGTAGCACCGCCTACCATAGTATCAGCAGCAACTTTGCTTAATTCTTCTGCACTTAACAAATTGCTTACAAGATTTCCGTTCAAGGTAGCAAGTCTTGTAAGAGGTATCATCGTCGTATCTCCATGTCCACCAACTACAACTGCATGTAAATCGGCAGGCGAGCAATGTAAAGCCTGGCTCAGATAGAATTTAAAACGCGAGCAATCCAAAATTCCACCCATACCAATAATACGATGCTTAGGCAGGCCGCTGCTCTTTAAAGCAAGGTAAGTCATGGTATCCATCGGGTTGCTTACAATAACAATAATAGCGTTTGGCGAATGTTTAAGTATGTTTTCTGTAACGCCTTTTACTATGTTGGCGTTAGTACCTATCAGTTCTTCGCGGGTCATACCGGGTTTACGCGGTATACCTGAGGTAATAACCACTACATCGCTGCCGGCGGTTTTTGAATAATCGTTGGTAGCGCCGGTTAATTTAGTGTCGAAACCGCAAAGGGCTGCAGTCTGGCTCATATCCATGGCTTTACCTTCGGCTAAACCTTCTTTAATATCCAAAAGCACCAGTTCGTGGGCAAGTTCCCTTCTCGCAATATTGTCGGCTACTGTGGCGCCTACTGCACCTGCGCCTACTACTGTAATTTTCATAATAAATAGTTTAGGTTTTAAAAAGCGCTGCAAACATAGCCCAAAATGAAAAATATGCAAATGATATTGATTAGCTTATTGGCAACAATTAACGCGGGGGGGCCAAATACAGGCCTCTCCCGGTCGGCACTTCGTGCGACCACCCTCTCCATGCTACGCATAGAGAGGGCAAATGCGCCGTTATAGTTTGCCTTACCCTCGCTATCGCTTGCGATGGAGAGGGTGCCCCAGCGAAGCGAGGGGCGGGAGAGGCCTGTATTCGGCCACCTTATCGCGACAAATTTGCGCGCTTTTACCACAAAACCTATATTTGACGTAAATCCCTTGTTATTCATGCTTTCGAGAAAGAAATTTATTCAACATTCTGCCATTGCTACAGCAAGCCTTTCGTTACTGGATTTTATTCAGCCCGCCAGCGCTGCCGAACTATCTAAACACCTGGAAAGGGTTGCTCCGCTTAGCCCGGAAGAAGCGGCCAAAGACGAGGATTTCTGGAACTGGATACGCGAACAATACACTGTATCAACCGAAATAATTGATTTGAATAATGGCGGGGTAAGCCCCCAACCTAAGCCCGTGCATGACGCCCATGTCCGGTTCCTCCAAATGTGTAACGAAGGCCCATCATATTACATGTGGCGGATTTTAGACCAGGGACGCGAGCCGCTCCGGGAGAAATTAGCCAAACTTGCCGGCTGTTTGCCCGAGGAGATTGCCATTAACCGAAATACCACCGAAGGATTGAATACCATCATTTTCGGTCTCAACTTAAAAGCCGGCGATGAGGTGGTTTTAACAAAATACGACTACCCCAATATGACCAATGCCTGGAAACAGCGCGAAAAGCGCGATGGCATAAAGCTAAACTGGGTAGACCTTGAAATGCCCGTTGAAAGCGATGAGGTATTCTTAGAACGGTTTGAAAAAGCCATTACCCCCAAAACCAAAATTGTGCACATAACGCACATGATGAACTGGACCGGGCAGATACTCCCGGCCCGCAAAATTGCAGACATGGCCCACAAAAAGGGGTGCGAAGTAATTGTAGATGCCTCTCATTCCTTTGTGCACATAGATTATAAGATAACCGACCTGGATTGCGATTACTATGCTACATCGCTGCACAAATGGCTCTGTGCACCCTTTGGTACCGGTTTTATGTTTATTAAAAAAGATAAGATAGATAAGGTATGGGCGCTGCTATCGGCACCGGTGCCTGATGCCGGTAACATAGGCAAATTTGAAAGCCTTGGTACCCGCTCTTTCGCTGCCGAAATGGCCATAGGCAACGCCATTGACTTCCATTACTTAATAGGCAGCAAAAGAAAAGAAGAACGCCTGCGTTACTTAAAAAACTACTGGTGCGAAAAAATTGCTAAAAACCCGAAGATTAAATTTTACACCTCCCTAAAACCCGAATTCAGCTGCGCCATAGCCACCTTTAATATCGAAGGCTGGGACGCCGGCGACCTGAGCAGCGAGCTTTTTGATAAATGGAAAATACATACTACCACTGCCATACATGAAGGGGTAAACGGTGTGCGCGTTACACCGCATGTATATACTAATTTGCAGGATTTGGATAGGTTGGTGGGTTGTATTAACCAATTAATTGCACAAGGGCCGCCGGTTAAAAAGAAGGAGTGACGATTTTTTATTTGACTATTATCACGACCATGCGTAAAACAACTTCAAATAATAAACCAGCCGAGATACTAAGCCCGGCATTAACGGCCTCTATCGAACGCGGTTTGGCACAGATACAAAGGGGAGGGGTATCCAATCATAAGGATGTTATGAAACGGATAAGGAAAAAGTTCTCCCACGTTTTTAACACTTAATTTATTTTCTGAATTGAAATTCTCGAATAGGTTTCAGGCCCTAAATTCATTGGAATACCTGCATTCGTGGTATAGATGAGCTCATTCCCGTAGGAGCCATTATAACTGATATAATGTTGTAACGCGAAAGACGTTGTAGATGATACTATAACTACCCCTTCAACGCCAATTGAATAAGATTCAATTGGCGGATTGTTAAGTCCACCATATACAGCAAGGTAATCAAACAAAATATAGTGGTGCTCTGCCTGACCACCTAGAAGAATATTGTTTGAATTGTCTGCCAGCCTTAAAATACTATGCGCATATGTTGCTATTGTAATATTGCCGCCGCCGCCAATATACTCCAAACCCCATTGCGCCGATGCTGAAATATGATATGTGCCTGGTTGTAATGTTATGTAATTACCGGCTCTTGTAATAGATGTACCGGAAGAAGCTTCAGTAGTATCTAATTGTCGTGCTACCCAATTAGAATCAGTAAAAGTGTAGTCGAGGGTGCAATACCGTTAGATGCTGTTTCTAAATAAACGGCAAAATCTGTCGTATTTCCACTTTTTGCAGCATACAAAGCATAAGGCACACTTAAAAGTTCAGTGGTTCCCATATTTGTAAAACTGTTGCCGCCGTTTGAGTCGAATTCTACTTGCTGATATTTATTACCGGTTGCCCAATTGATAGCAATCAAATTTGTTCCAACTTGTACTTGCCCTGTTCCAACGGCCAATGTAAACAAGCCAAATTGATTTGTGGTAGCGGTGTCTATTTCCTGATATACTATAGTAGCGGTGGGAGAACCATCCCTGATGCTTATTTCAACTGAAATGAATTGATTTGACAGCACATTGCCACTTGTATTCCGGGCTACTGCCTGGTAATTGAAACTTTGTGGTATTTGCGAAACAGCAATAAAACTACTGCATATAAGAAAAGCAAGTAAAATATTTTTCATAGAATAATATTGTGGTTGGTGTAAACATAGGAAAATATTTTCTTTAAGGTCTAACGAACTTGGCACATATGAAATTGTTGCAGTTCATTGTTTGTTTATTGCCGTCTGCTTTAGCTGACGGTTTATGTTAGTTATAATATTGGCTTTAGCCTAAAGAGTCTTTTGGCTAAAGCCGAGATATTATGTCAATAGAGTCCGTTGGCTGAAGCCAACGGCAATAGGAGATGACAAAAGTGTAGTTTTGCCGACCACAGTACCATTTGTCATGTTGGCAGCGAAGTGAAACATCTTAATGTGCAAACCTGCGCTACACTACAGATGATGGTCGGCTGTTAAAAGCTCACGCCTCAAAGTCCATAGCTCAAATCCTATTTCAACTGCACCCTCAAAACTTCTCCCGTATTCTCCCCAACCTTAAATCGCTCATCCATCCTATGCCCGGCCACCCAAACAATCTTTTGGTTTGATTCAATCACCCAGATAGTTTCCTTTTCGTTAAGCGCAACTTTCTGGTCTGTAAAGAATTTCTTCAGTTTTTTCTTCTTCATCTTCATGCCAAAAGGGTAGAAGTAGTCGCCCTGTTTCCAGTGGCGCACTATCAGGGGGAATTCAAGTTTTGCAAGGTCAATAAAAGCAAGGTTTTTGTCGGCTGAAATTTTAAGGTCTTCGCGCTTTACCACACTTAGTTTTAAGTGTGCATTAGATAGTTGTATTTCCGTATCGTCTTTTTGAATGAGCTGAGTGGTAAAATCTTTTTGAGATAGTTGGGTTAGGATGAAAAACCGGCGGTCTTTAATAATTCGGGCCTTGTCGGTAAGAAACTGTTTGCCCGGTATGCTGTCCAGGTTCGCCAGCATATCATCTACCTGTTCAGCGTTAAATCCCAAATCCTTCAAATATTCAAACAGAATAGTGGCTGCATTTTTAGTTTTTTTCAGTTTTGCAATAGGGATATAGATATCCTCTTTGCGCTGAAGAAATAATCCCTTCACAGGTTTGTTAACCTGCTTTTCGTAAAGCGCTTCCAGCTCGGTGAACAGGTCAATTTTATCTCCAAATGTTTTTTCAAGCGAAGGATTAATCTCCTTCATAAAAGGAATAAGCAGGTGCCGGATTTTGTTACGGGTGTATTTGTCATCTGCGTTGCTGCTATCTTCTCTAAAAGCTAAAGCATTTTCTTTTTGATAACCAGCGATTTCCTCCCGGGAAGCAAATAGTAATGGCCTGATAATGTGTTCGTGCCTAACGGGTATTCCTCTTAAACCCCTGATGCCAGTGCCTTTAATCAGGTTGTAAATAATGGTTTCAATATTATCGTTCAGGTGGTGGGCGGTAGCTATTAAATCAAGCTGTTTTTCTTTTCGCAGTTCTTCAAACCAGGCATAACGAAGTTCGCGCGCAGCCAGCTGAATGGAGATATTTTTTTGTTCAACGTATTCCTTAGTAGCAAACGATTTTGTAAAAACCTCAACCTTATATTTTTTAGTCAGCGATTTTACCAGTTGTTCATCCCCATCACTCTCCTTACCCCGTAAATTAAAGTTGCAATGTGCAATGGCAAAAGGAAAACCTGCGCGGAAAAATAAATCACACATCACCATAGAATCCATACCCCCGCTAACGGTAAGCAAGCACTTTTTTTTACGATTGGCCAAGTGCTTATCATGGTTGAACTCAGTAAATTTTTGCAGCAGGTCTTTTTGCTTATTCATCTTCCAGCAATATTAAGGCTTCGTTTAATTCTCCTGCTGTTTTTAAATCATTGGCGGCTTTGGCAACGGTTATTCCTTTACTGTAAATATCATCAGCCGATTTTAGGTCTTCGTTGCGTTCGTATAGCTTCCCTAGCTGGAAGTAAAGAGGAACATAACCAGGTTGCGTTTCAAGCAATGATTTGAAATGGCTGAGTGCAGTAATGTCGTCATTCATGCTAACATATTCCTGCGCAATGGCAAATTTTACAAAAGCATCATCCGGCTTTTGCCTTTCCATCTCTTTTAACTTCTCTAATCTCGTATTCATAGTGTGTTACGCCTCAATTTTACGGTGTCCCTAAAACACTAATTTTTACCAAACAAAGGTCGAACAAAAGCAATGTTCATATAATTGCCATTTATAGGGCACAACCTCTGTTATTTTCTTTTGATAATAGTCAAATATCCATATTTTCGCACCGCAATTTTAAAACTTAAAAAATGAAGATACTCGTTCCAATAGCAAAAGTGCCTGACACTACCTCCAGGATTGCTTTTATTGACAACAATACGAAGTTCAATCCGGATGGCGTTACTTTTATTATGAACCCTACCGATGAATGGTATGCAGTAGTGCGTGCTATTGAGTTAAAGGAAAAGCAAGGTGGCGAAGTGGTGGTTATACATATAGGCCTGGCAGACTCTGATTCTGTTATCCGCAAAGCCCTGGCTTTGGGTGCTGATAGGGCTATCCGCGTTGATGCCGACCCTACTGATGCCTATTTTGTAGCGGCTCAAATTGCTGCACAAGCTAAAGAAGGCGCTTTCGACCTGATTATCACCGGAAAAGAAACCATTGATTACAACTCTTTCGAAGTTGGTGGGATGATTGCTGAACTGCTGGATTGGCCTGCAGTTGCCCAGGTATCAAAACTGGAGATTGAAAACGGCGTTGCCACCCTTAAACGCGAAGTTGAAGGTGGAACCGAAACTGTAGAAGTTAAATTGCCGATGGTTGTGGGTGCCGAAAAGGACATGGCTATTGCACGTATACCGAATATGAAAGGTATCATGTCTGCCAAAGGCAAGCCTGTTGCCGTAGTTCCTGCCACCGATGATGTTAAACTAACGGTTATTGCAAACTATGCCCTGCCTGATAAAGCGAAACAAATCAAGTACATATCTCCTGATAACGTAGGCGAGCTTGTAAGGTTGTTGCACGAAGAAGCAAAGGTTATTTAATCAATAAAAGTATCGGATATTCTATTCAAAAATCTAAACTCATAAATCACAAATAATATGGCAGTTCTAAGTTTTGTTGAAATAGCAGATGGTAAAATAAAGAAAGCTTCGGTTGAAGCTGCTTACTATGGCTCTAAAGTAGCTGAAAGCCTGGGCACCGAATCGGTAGCTGTGGTTTTGGGCACCGCTGATGCCGCCACACTGGCTACCCTTGGCGAAGTGGGTGTTAAAAAAGTGCTTCATGCCAATGATGCGCGTTTCAATAATTTCGACTCTAAATTATACACTAAACTGATTGCTGAAGCGGCTACCACTGCCGGGGCAAAAGTTATAGTGGCTTCGTTTAACCCCAACGGCAAATTGGTATCTTCGCGGTTAAGCGTAAGGCTTAAAGCCGGCTATGTACCCGGTGCAGTTGAATTACCTGTGTTTACCGGTAACGAACTTGTGGTAAAAAAGAATGTTTACTCCGGTAAAGCCGCTGCTCACTATAAGGTTGCTACCGATGTTAAAATAATTTCAGTGAATCCTAACTCGCTTTCACCGGTTAGAACTGCCGGTGCTACTGCTGCTGTTGAGGCTTTTGCCCCTTCAGTTGCCGACAGCGATTTTACTATCGTTGTTAAATCGGTTGATAAGATAACCGGAACCATTCCGTTGACTGAGGCTGAGTTGGTAGTATCTGCAGGCCGTGGCTTAAAAGGTCCCGAAAACTGGGGTATGATTGAAGAACTGGCAAAAGAAATGGGTGCCGCAACAGCCTGTTCGCGCCCGGTTTCTGACGTTGACTGGCGCCCTCACCACGAGCATGTGGGCCAAACTGGTCTTACTATACGCCCTAACTTGTATATTGCCATTGGTATTTCAGGCGCTATCCAGCACTTAGCCGGTGTTAACGGTTCAAAGGTCATTGTTGTAATAAACACCGACTCTGAAGCTCCGTTCTTTAAGGCTGCCGATTATGGTATTGTGGGCGATGCTTTCCAGGTGGTTCCTAAATTAATTGAAGAGTATAAGAAATTTAAAGCAGCTCATTAATCAGCTATCTTCCCCCTGTAAACCTTTCGGGTTAAAGCTTTGTTACTAAAGCTTATTAAGCCCGAAAGGTTTTTTATTGAAAAATTCCGAAAAATCCTTTTACATTTCGCACAGGTTGAATTATCTTGTTACTGATGAGAAAGATTGAATTAGAGATTATTGCGCTTTCACATAGTGTTACCCAATCTCACTCATTTGCGGTGGTTTTAGGCGAAGTCGGCGGTTCACGCAGGTTGCCTATTGTTATTGGTGGCTTCGAAGCACAGGCTATAGCTGTTGCTTTGGATAATATGAAGCCAAGCCGCCCTCTTACGCACGACCTGATGAAAACCCTGTGCGATACCTTCGAAATTAAACTGGAATACATCTATATCTCTAAATTACTGGATGGGGTCTTTTATTCAAACCTGGTTTGCAAAAAAGGAGAGGACCTTTTTGAGGTTGACAGCCGCACATCTGATGCTCTTGCATTAGCAGTTAGGTTTGATTGCCCTATTTATGTTGAAGAATCTATCATTCTTGAAGCTGGTGTTGAAGCCGACCCGAATGAAGAGAACGCTGTTACTTCAGCCGAGGAAAAGCAAATTGCAGAATTAACCAGCGCACCAAGCTCTTCCTCTAACTATAACGAAATGTCGGTAGCCGACCTCCAGGTTCAGCTTAAAGCAGCCCTTGATAATGAAGATTACGAGTTGGCTGCCCGCATCAGGGATGAAATGAATAAGAGGAAGTCTAATTCCTGAGAGGCTAATCACTTTTTATTAAAAGATCCGCATCATAGATAAAAATCAAGTATTTCATTGTTTTTATCCTCTGTCAATATTTCAAATGCCGCCCTGTTTGCGGTCTGTAATATTTCTTCCTTCCGGTGGCCATCGTTTTGCTTATAGCAGACTTTTATTTCACACGAAGCAATTTTTGTATTGATGCAGTTTTTAATTCCTCCAGGAGGGTTATAGTATCTTAATCCGGTAAAATCTTCTTTTTGTGCGTGAATATTTCCTGAAATCGTAGCCTCGCTGGTCTTTGAATAAAAATCCCAGTTAAAATNNCCTTTCCATTGTGACGAAGAACCATAATCGTAAAAAAGGGAGTCCATACAGGGCCCATTTTTAAACGGGCGGTTGAAATTTCAAAAAATGAGGCGGGAAAATTATCAAATCCTGCCACCTGTCCCCAGGCATAATTATCGGTATGCTTGCTGCCCCAATTGTGATTTTGGCTGCCCACCCAATCTGCGATATTAATATTTTTACCATTAACAGTTAAGCTGCCGTTAAATACAGCCATCGGCTTCGCAACTAATAACTTGGCCTTCGGAAAACCACCCTCATACAAATTTTCGGGCAGCACGAACAACGGCTCAGCATCTCCCTTAAAGTTTAGGTTCCAGGTAATATTATTCTCAGTAGTAGCGGCATTTCCCTTCAATTCGTTACTGCGCAAAAACGAATCACCGATATGTATGTCAAACGCATGGTTATTAAAAACGCAGCGGTCCATTTTTACTTCTTGCTTTACCGCAATGCTCTTATGTGCCAGTCCGTCAAAATAAATCGCCCAGAGTTCTCCTATTGCATTTTCGGGATGCTGGTTGGGTGAAAAAATAGTATACCTGATCCAGAAAGCCTGGGGAAGATGCGGGTGGTTTGCCCGCATAAAAAAACTCTCATAATGCCCCTGCCTCTGACCTGAAATGTATCTTGAAAAATTTACTTCTTCTTTTTTCATGCCCTGTATTTCTCTTTGTTGTTAACTAAGTAATTGGCTGCAAAAAGAGAAAAAGCCATAATGGTCATTTGCGGATTTACACCCAAACTGGACGGAAACACAGAGGCATCGGCCACAAAAAGTCCCTTTATATCATGTGTTTCGAGGTGGCTGTTTACTACGCTGTTTTTAGCTAAGTCGCCCATGCGGCAGGTGCCCATGGGATGAAAGGCGCTTAGTTCAAGGTCGGCAGCACGCACCTTTGCCCGGTGCAGTTTTTCCAGGTCATCAACGCTGGTTAGTTCATCCATACCATGAACAGGTGATAAAATTTTCCGCGCCCCTGCTGCAAAGTATATGCGTGATACTATATCTATTCCCTTCACAAATTTATCGGTGTCACTTTGATTTAAATTATAAAGAACCAGCGGAAAATGCCCCAATCCTCTCATAACCCTTCCGCGCGAGGAATCTGTAACCATAACCCCGAAACCCGCCATTTTACTGTAATCAGCCATGTAATCCTTCAACTTCCGGCCCAGTGCAGGCAGTGCAAAAGAAAGAATGGCCGGGGGCAGAAAAAAACCTTCCAGCATAATTCCTTCTGCAGCAAAATCATCTGAATAAGCCCCTTGCGGCGTACCACTCCATGCGTTTATTTCCTCATCAAAAATTCCGATTACTTTAGATGCGGGATGAATATGAAGATTACGCCCAACCTGCCCCGACCGGTTTGCTATCCCGTTTTTAAGTAACATGTGAGGCGAATAAATGGCTCCGCAACTGAGCACAACTACAGGTGCATCAATAGTAAATTTTGTTCGCTGTTTTCGCTGTTCATCCAGGAAAATTCCTTCAACCCCTGAGGCAACATTTTTTTTAATGCAGATTTTTTCAACCCGCGCCGAGGTAATAATCGTTGCCCCCAGGTTTGAAGCTGCAGGCAAAAAATTCTTTTCCATGCTCTGTTTGGCGTTTTCCGGGCAACCAAAAACGCATAGGCCCGCCCCTTTGCAGTTTATAATATTCCGGTTCAGTGGCTTGCTTTGTATACCCAGTTTTGTTGCGCCTTCCATAAAAAGCCGGTTGTTTGCACCTAAAGTTTCAAGCGGCGCAGACTGAACATGAATCATATCTTCCGCCTTTTCGAAAAGCGGTACCAGGTCACTATATTCCATTTCACTTAAACCAAATTCATTTTTCCAATGGCCAAATACTTTCTCCGGAATTCTGAAACAGGTACCTGAGTTGATGATGGTGGTTCCACCAAGGGCTCTGCCCATTGGAAGTGGAATAGAGGGTGTTCCCAGGGTAAACGTCATTCCGCTATCCCGGTACATATCCCTCATCGGTTCCCAGCTTTTTCGCTCAAAGGAATAAGGAGTGTAATTTCGTCCCTCCTCCAGTAGAATAACCTTCCATCCGGCTTTAGCCAGTTGGTATGCCATAGGTGCCCCACCCGCGCCGCTACCAACAATTACTACATCAGCATCAGCATGAAAATTCTCTTCGAGGGTTTGAGAATCAATTATCATTTTGTCAGGTTATTTTGTTTACTCCATTTTTAAAACCGGTATAGCCAATAGCATTCATTACTGATTCATCTTTATACATCGGAATCAGGAAAAGGGCCGAAGTGAGTATGTAAATGCCACGGATTAAAAAGCGTTTGCTGCCCCTTAGCGAGAGAAGAATAAGTTCGCGGTCGTTTAATCCAAGTTTTGAGAATGCTTTTAACCTGTGCAGGTATAAGCATCCGAAGTATTCAATAAACCATAAATTAAAATGTATTACCCAGCGTATATGCGCCGGCACGGCTGCTGCCATTTCTTCAATAAAAGGCAGGTAATTAATTTCTTTAAAACCAAACGGAACCGGCCCTCCTTCAGGAATGATACAGGCTGCCAGCGCTTCTAGTGTTGCTTTCTCTCTGGGGGTTAAATTATTCATCGTTTCTTAAATTGGCTTGTGCTATTCCAGTTTGTAATTATTTTCCTTATTAATGCTTAGAAACACTTTAATCAGTATAATACCAAAAATCCAGTTGCCCGGCGGAGCAATCAGCAGCCCGAAATTTCCAAACCAGGTATGCTGATTTGAAAAATACCAGTAAATCCAATCCGAAAAAGACTCTGTTAACCGGATGCCCGCCACCAGTACCAACCACCACGTATTATTTCGCCAAACCAGTAGTGCTATTAACTGAAAGACGAAAAAGCCTAACCACACTCCGCCTAAACGCCTGATTAATCCCAACGAGTCGGTAAAATCTGTTCCGTGCATTAACTGCGCCCAAAAAGCGGGGGCCAGTAAGCAAATGGATGAAAGGATTAAGTCAAGTAATACCAGGAACACGAGTAAAGCATTAACGGCTTTGATGTTTACGTTGCTTTTCATAGGGTATTATTTATACTTATGTTTGGTTATTGGTAGTCCAAATTTAGAACTAATTAATCATTGTCAACAGAAATGCTTTTGTTGTTTTTCTGATTATAATCAGTTATAAAAACGGGCCGGAAAGTTGACCTTCAGATGTGCTAAAAAACAAAGTAGTTTTTTGGGTGGTAAACCTTTATAAAACATTATAATTGTATAATATGCTAATGTTTTATGTTTGACTCTAACCGCTTTAAAAATATGTTGCGGGCCTCCCGTTCTTTTCCGTCCCCTGCCGGGGTGGTTTTTGTTTTTTTGAGCATCCCTTATGTCAAACAACTTAATAAGTTTATGTTTGGCAAAATTAATTTTAACCATACATGGAGCGTTTTACTGGGCTGATAGGTATAGTGCTTTTATTGGGAATTGCCGTTGCAATGTCCAATAACCGCAAGGCTATTAATTTACGATTGGTATTTAGCGGCCTTGGGCTTCAACTGGGCCTGGCCTTGTTTGTTTTAAAAACTCCGGTGGGCCAAAGCATGTTTGCCTGGATTGGTGCTAAAATAGAACGCCTGCTTGAAATGGCAGACAAAGGCGGAGAATTTGTATTTGGTGGCCTGATACACCCTGAACTGCTGCATCCCATTTTTGGTAATGGTCTAAGTTTCCTTTTTATGTTTAAGATTATGCCCACCATCATTTTTGTATCAGTGCTGGTAAGTATTGCCTATCACATTGGGCTGATGCAGATTGTGGTATCATTTTTTGCCCGGATTGTTTATTACCTGATGCAGGTGAGCGGCAGTGAGGCACTTTCAAATGTGGCCTCAACCTTTGTGGGCCAGGTAGAGGCGCAGATTATGATACGCCCATACATTTCAACCATGACTATGAGTGAGCTGCTTGCATCTATGAGCGGAAGCATGGCCACAATTGCCGGTGGGGTAATGGCTGTTTATATAGCTATGGGAGTGCCTGCGTCGTATTTATTGGCGGCAAGTATTATGGCAGCACCGGCATCGCTGGTAATTGCAAAAATAGTTTGGCCCGAAACCGAAGAGTCTGCCACCAAAGGTGCAGTAAAGCTGGAGATAAAAAGGGTACATGCTAATTTACTGGATGCCATCTCGCATGGCGCCTCTGACGGCCTTAAAATATCGTTGAATGTAATTGCCATGCTAATCGGCTTTATTGCGCTGATTGCCCTTTTAAACGCCATCCTGGTTAAAATAGGAGCATTGCTGGCCATGACCGGTATGAGCCTCGATTTTATAGGCATCAACCTCTCTAACTTTACATTGGATTCAATCTTCGGCGCAGTATTCTCTGTTTTTGCCTGGGCCATGGGCGTGCCCCACAGCGAAATACACCAGGTGGGTTCGTTACTTGGAACCAAGCTTGTTATCAATGAGTTTGTTGCTTACAGCCAGTTAACGCCTATGATAGCAGCCCACACGCTTTCTCCCAAAGCAATTATCATTACCACATTTGCCCTTTGCGGTTTTGCTAATTTTAGTTCTATCGCTATTCAGGTAGGTGGCATCGGCGAATTAGCCCCTGACAGAAGAAAAGACCTTGCCAAACTTGGCTTCAAGGCTTTAATGTGCGGCACAATGGCCTCTTATCTTTCTGCTACTATTGCGGGGATTTTGTCGTAGATGTTTAGGTATTAATTCTAAAGATTATAGTTTTATTTTTAAGGGTTTCTATTGTTTTAGCTAACAAAAGTTTATGCCAGGAAGAAATAACCCCAAAGTAGGGAAAAAGGGAGAAGCGATTGCTGAGGATATTATCCTAACGGAGATAAATGGAGAATTTTTATTCGACCCGGCGTTTGTAGGGTCAACGTTTCCGGGAATTGATTTTTATGTCCAATTAACTCCTTCTGATAGCAAATCCTTATTTTTTCTGGCCCAGGTAAAATCTACTTACTCACTTTACGATACGAAAAACAATTTGAAAATCAAATGCACATTGAAGAAATTGAAGGAATTAGCAAAAAATCCAGCACCAACTTATATACTTGGGGTAGATTTAATTGGTAAAAAGGTATACGCAAGATTTATTAAATCCCCGGTTCGTAAAAGCTTAAATTTTTTACCGACAAATTTTGANNATTTTGGATAGAGGTAAAATCTCATAAAGCAAATGTTACAAAAAACCTGAAGGGGTACCTGAAAAATGCGGCTTTTAATATTTCGCTCAAAGATATATTTGCGCAACCTATAATTCTAATACTAGTCGGAAACACCAAAGATGAGCCTGCCGAATTCTGTATATTAACTAAACACCACAAGGGGCCGAAATCATCTTTAATAATTAAAGATGTTAATGAAATAAAATTTAAAAGTGCTGACATACGCAGTTTGTCGGAAGCTATTGATGAAATAGTCAGGTGGCACAAAGAGCAAACTCTTGTTTCATAGCTCATAATTTCTCCTGCACTTTATCCCAATCTTTCAGCTTTGAATTGCTTTTCTCATATTTCACTACTCGTTCTTCAAGTATTTTGTTGTGCCATTCCGGTACTTCGTTGTCGTCATCTATGTTTAACGGCAGACCTACATTTTTAAGCATTTTGTTTGCTTTATCAACTTTTTCAGGTGCGAGAACAACCTCATCATATTTGTTGAGTGCTTTATCAACCTTAATTCCGAGTCCTTTCTTTTTATTTAAGTCGGATGTTTTCATGACATAAATTTAAGCATTTCTTTGTTGGTAAATTTTATCATGATTCATAAACTGTTTACCTTTATGCTATGCAGAATATTAAAATAATTATCGAAAAGCATCCTGATGGCTATGTTGCCTATCCCGTAGGACTTAAAGGTGTAGTTGTTGGCGACGGAGATTCTTATGATGAGGTCTTGGCTGATGTAAAATCAGCAATCCAGTTTCACATAGAAACATTTGGAAACAAGTAGAACATTGGATTAAGCTCTATACCACATCCTCATAAGATTGTTTGATTAACTTCATTACATAGTCAATATCGTCAAAGTTCTCAACGTAAATTCTTCTGTCCAATGTCCATCTATGGGTATCTGGAACCTTTTCAACTTTATGCAGAGGATCACCATAATTTATCGGACGTAAAAGAATTCTTATTCGTTGTTTGTTTAACTGAAGCTCTACGAAATTTTTAGATAGTCGATAGATAATATTAGCTGAAGTTGTTTTTTCAATTATATCTTCATCAATTTTTAATATTCTGGTACGCAATTCTTTAAATAATTGCTGAATAATAGGTTGAGCTTTCGTTAAATGTCCGTCAATAGTTACAGGGTCATGAGAAATATCTGTCTCTTTTATCGTCTCCTTTTGCGCTTTTGTTTGTTTTCTGGTGTTAACAGGCTCTATGCTTAAAATGCCGTTTTCATGATAATGATATTTGAATAATTCGAGTTGTATAGAAATCATTTCAACAGCATCAATATCGAATTTGTTGTAATTTTTCGCTATACAAATAATACGTGGATTTTTCCAATCAATTTTAAGCTTGCCAGCAACTTCTTTACCCAATTTTTTTATAACAAGCATTTCGAAAAATTCAACTTTCTGTTCTTTAAGCCAATGCAGGTATGATAATGCTTGTGTTATAATACTCTCATTTTCATCGAGCTTATATTCAATAATCACAGGAAATCCATTGAAGTCTACAGCAAGCGTATCTATACGACCTTTTGTGGTTGGGTATTCTGTTGCTAGAAAATGCATTTCCAGAACTTCTAAAAGATTTTTTTCTATTAAGCGTTGAAGATCTCTTTCTTTAGCAAAAGGTACTGCTTTCAGGTTTGTTAATTGATCTCCCTCATGTTTAAATATTGGCATTGCTATTTTTTTGTTGCAGTGGCAATATAACCAAATCTTTTACTAGAACATAAGGAAGAGGATGCAAGGCATGCAATGTTGTGTAATCGAAATCCTTATTTCCCATCATAACTAATCCTATACACCGCATCTCCAAAATCATCTGAAACCAGTATCGAGCCATCTTTTAATTGCAGTAAATCAACCGGCCGGCCCCAGGGCTTTCCGTTCTGCAACCACCCCTCGGCAAAGCGGGTGTAGGTGGTGGTGCTGTCTTTATTAAAACGCACCAGGCTAATTCTGTAACCGATCGGTACAGTTCTGTTCCACGAGCCGTGTTCAGCAATAAGGATTTGGTTTTTGTATTCAGCAGGAAACATGCTACCTGTGTAAAATTTCATGCCTAGCGAAGCCACGTGGGCATCGAGTTTAACCACCGGTGGGGTAAAATCGGAGCAGGGATGGCGGTCGCCATATTCGGGGTCTTTAATATAACCACCCTGGCAGTAAGGGTAGCCAAAATTCATCCCTGCCTGTGATGCGTGATTCAGTTTATCCGGTGGAATACTATCGCCCATCATATCGCGGCCGTTATCTGTAAACCAGAGGTCTTTGGTGGCAGGATCCCAATCAAAGCCAACGCTGTTGCGTACGCCATGTGCAAATATTTCAAAACCGGTTCCGTCTTCATTAATGCGGCAGATAGATGCATAGCGCGGGTCAATTTCAGATGAATCGCAATTGTTACATGGTGCGCCAATTGGGATATATAATTTGCCATCGGGGCCAAAGGCAATATATTTCCAGCCGTGATGCTCGGCATGTGGCAAGCTATCAAATACCAAAACCGGTTTGGGTGGGTCGGCAAGGTGGTCTTCAATATTATCTAAACGCCAGATACTGTCAACCTGCGCAATAAATAAAGCTCCGTTATGGAATGCTACACCGTTAGGCGTTTTTAACCCTTGCGCTATAATGTAAACTTTGTCAGCTTTCCCATCGCCATTAGTATCAACCAGGGCATAAACTTTATCGTTTTGCCGGGTGCTTACAAACACAGTGCCTTTAGCGCCAAGCGCTAAAGAACGGGCATTTTCAATATGATCGGCGAAGATGCTGATGTGAAAGCCCGGAGGCAGTTTTATCTCGTCAAGGTGTAGCTCCTTTTCTTTTTTGCCGGAATGGCTTGAGCAGGAGACCAGTAAAAGCAACGCGGCAAAAGCAACGAAATGGAGGAGTTTTCTAATTTTCATAACAAGTATTATAAATTTTAAATGGATTAATCATAATCATCATAACNNTCATAACAAATCAGCGTCCCCTGCCTTTAATTGTATTTATTTAAACCCGATTTGCTTGGAATCTGCTTCTGCCACTTTATTATAGAAGTCCCTGAACTGTGCGTATTCTGATGAAGGTACTACATCTTTTTTGTATTTCATTTCGCGCATCACTTTTAGCTTGCCGGGTGTAAAAGTATAGGTTAAAGTGTAATCGGAAGCACTGCAACTCAAATTAACCGATTTAGGTTGCTCGGCAAGTACTTTACCCTTCGGAATGTCAATATCTACAGTTTCAGTTGATACTTCGGCGGCGTTATAAGCCCATATCAGGAACGGATATTTTCTTGTATCCAGCGAAAGAAAATCAAGGGAGCGGACCCCTTCACTCCAGGGTATGCGGAATATTTTTATGCCTACTACCTCAGTTAAATGGTTTTTAATATTGAATGAGTAATTGTAATCTGCGGTATCAGTCAATCTTTTTAAATCGCCTAAATGCAGGCTTAATAATTTGGTAGGCGTATTAAAGTCGGCAGCCAGCGCCTGCGTTATCATTTTCTCCTGCTTCTCCTTGCCCTGGTTATCATAGTCGCTGCGCATTTGTGCGGCAAACATACCGGTCTTTATATTTTTACGGTTTATTATTACATCATTACTGTCAAACTTTAATTCCGACACCCGGATAATGCTATTCAGGCAACGGTTATCTGTGTTGAATTTGCCAAGCTGCGTTGCGGCGCTATCTCCATAACGGGGTATAAAAAGTACGTTCGAGTTTAAGTCAATAGTGGGTATAGTTCCGAACGAAAGCTTTTGGTCGGTAAGCTCAACAAAATACTTTTTACCACCGGCCTCAAGCTGTGCCACACAATGGTCGAAATCAATGCTGGGCAAGTTTAAATGTTGCTGGCCATTATCGCGGGTATCAACCAATACCAGGTTGGCTTTAAGGCCTGCTTCTTTGCACATAGCTACAAACAAGGTTGATACATCTTTGCAGTCGCCCAGTTTAGTGCTTAACGTTCTCGATGCTTTTTGCGGAATGATGGTCCCATGCATAAAAGGCACATTGCTGTAACTTACATTCTCCTCAATAAACTGGTATATGATTTTAGCTTTTTCAAAATCGCTTAATCCCTTTTTACTGGCTAAAAGCGTCGCCACTGTTTCTTTAATTTCAAAATCCGTTTTAGCCAGGTTGCCGGAGAGGTCCGAATACCAGTTGCTTACATATTTCCAATCAGGTATGGTTGAAATATCAAGTATAGCGCCTACATCCGAAAGTGCAGGCATGTATGGCTCCGGCCTTATACCTGGTTGGTCTTTGGCTTCCCACACGTACATTTTCATGTCCTCAACCTTGCTGACAGCAGGTTTAATATCAGCGTGTAAAACCTGGCTTTGAAATTGCTCTTTCTCAGGCAGCAGCAAACTATAACGTGCCAGTTTAACCGGGTAATCAACATTAAAATTGAACTGCTCCCAAAACTGGCGGGCAAGTTTGCCGGTATTGTAATCTTCAAGCCGGTACGAAACATGCACAGCATCTCCCGATTCAAGGTTGGTAAATACCAGCACATCTTCATTTTTTTCGGCTTGTACTTTGTTGCCGTCTTTTTTTAAAACTTCGGCTTTGTCAATAATCAAACGCTGGAGAAAACGATTGTAGGCAACTGCATATTCTTTCCAGGTATCAATACCATTTTGGTTAAATACTTTTACCAGCAGTTCTGATTTTTCTTCAGCGGCACCTTCAGGGTAAACAACTTTTTGCATTTCGTTCAGCAAAACAATGCTGTTGTCTTCGGGGTAATCTTCTGCCTTCGGCGCATTCTTAAAGAGGTCATAGGCATCTGTCTTCTGAAAATTTTCGAACAGATCTTTTTTGCCCTCCAGTTTACGCAGTTGTTTGCGGGCTTCGTAATTGGTGGGGGTATAGTAGATAGCTTTTTTAAAAGCATCCTTTGCTTCCGTTGGCTTATTCATGGCCTGGTAAATGCTGCCAACTTTATTCCAGTAACTGCCTACATAGGGGGCAAACTCCAGTGTTTTTTTTGCCCACTTTAATGCGTTTTCATAATCCTGTGCTGCAAAATAAATATCGCTGAGGTCGGCGTAGTAACCAATGGAGTAAGGATAATTAGCAATGCGCTGATTGTAAATTTCCAAAGCCTCCTTTTTATTGCCGAGGTCGAAATAATTGGTGGCCAGCGTGGTCATTACTTTATCGCTGTAATCTCTTTTCAAAAAGTCTTTTAGTATCTCATCTGCTTTGGCCAGATCTTTACTGCTGTTTCGCTCAATGGTGTAGGCCAGGTTCATTAACTCAAAATTGTCAGGATATTTTTCGTACAAAGTTTTCGAGGCTGTAACTATTTCTTCATATTTATTCCTGCTGGCAGATATATTCAGGGCAAGCAGGTCGGTATATTCATCGGCACCATACAGTGTTTTATATTTTTCCATTAGCCGCTCTTCCTCATCGTAATTTTCTTTTTGCCTGGCCTCTTCAATCAGGCCTTTTAAGGCGTAAACACTTTCGGGGTCGGTGCTTTTAATTTTTTCATACTCTTTGGTTACATCGGTTACATCATTATCGTGTGCAAAAGCTTCAATCAGGCGGGTGCCCACAAAAGTACTGCCTGGTGCCAGTAACTGCGCTTTTTTTAAAGCCTTGCGCGCCTCATAAACCTTATCGTTTCGTAAATAAACATCCGATAGCAGCAGATGATTAATCAGGTTATCTGGCTCGGCCTTTATTTTGGCCTCAAAGAAATCTTCTGCAAACAGGGTAAGCCAGTTTACGGTGTAATCTTCAGCAGGTTTGTACAGCTGAAAGTCTGGTGACGAAGTTAGTCCTTTAATGGGGTGCCCTTCTTTATCAGTAGCGCGAATCATAAAATTGGCCCTGCCGGCTTCACTTTCTCCTACCTGCACTACTATCCGGTTATATCCTTTAGCCAGCTTTACATTGTTGGTGTAAATATCAAGGTCGCAGTTTCTTTCCTCGCTTATACTGGTAACCAGCTTATCGTTTACCCATATTTTTAATGAACCTGAATTGCCTGATTTAAAATAAACTTCCTGTTCAATATCGCTCTTTAAATAGGTTTGAGCGTACATAATGGAGTTATGTATATCCATGTAAAAATCGAAATCAAACCAGTGGTCGCTTCTTTCAAACGGCGGGGTAAACCAGCTTATGTCGGCTTCAACCTTATTTGTAAATGCAGCATCGGGCTCAGGATTGGCAATTACCCTGNNATGTATTATCGAACGTGCCCAACACTGCCCAATTACTTATAGCCCCGATTTTATCATACTCTGCATTGGCAGCCTTAAAATCACCAATAGCTTCGTAATGTTTTCCTATCATGGCATGCGCCATGGCTTGTATAGTTCCGTTGGCTTTAGGGTCGATGGTCAGTTTTTTCAATAGATCCAGTCGCTCATCTTTCTTTTTTTCATCACCGTTAAAAACTACCGGTGCATTCCAAAGCGCGTACAGGTATGGGTAAGGATTAGGCGAGGCATCAAAGAAGTTCTGAAAGGCTTTAAAGCCCTCATCCGTTTTGTCTTCGCTCCACCAAACCAAACAGAGCGCCAGGTTGGCATCAGCTTTAGTATCGGCATCANNTGTCTCAGCCCCTTCCGTCCCCTAAAGGGGAAACCAGGGCCGACTTTGGTTTCCCCTTTAGGGGATGGAAGGGGCTGGCTGCCTGAAATGCATCCTTTGCTAACTAATACCCTGCTAATATATTGTTTTGTGTAAGAAATGCTCATTATTGCAAAATGTCTGCCGCCCTGCTTAGCCTACATTATTTACCCAATATTGCCTGGTTAAAAACCTTTGTGCAAAACGAAAATATATGGATTGAAAAGCAGGAGAATTTTGTAAAATCAACCGGACGTAACCGCTGCCAGATTGCAGGGGCTAATGGCAGGCACACACTCACCATTCCACTACTGGGAGGAAGGGACCACCACCGACTATATTCTGACACCAAAATTGCTTACGAAACTCACTGGCAGGATAGCCACTGGTATAGTATTCAATCCGCCTACGGCAGCGCTCCTTACTTTGAGTTTTACGCGCACATTTTTCAGAAATTTTATGAAAAGGAGTACCCCGGCTTGTTCGATTTTAATCTCGAATTACTGAATGTTTTAATATCGGTTTTAAAAGTGAAGAAGAATTTTGAGTTTACAACGGAGTATCAAAAAATACCGGTGGGCATTACAGACCTTCGCTTTGGCAAAAATATTGTTGATGCGGCAATAATCCTTCCCCGTTACCTGCAGGTATTTGAAGAACGCCATGGGTTTCTTTCTAACCTGAGCATCCTGGATCTTATTTTCAATCTGGGACCTCAATCCGGTGAATACTTAGCCAAATTGGTTTGATTATCCTTGCAATTGGGTGCAGATAGGTTTTAGCCTGATAATTCCCCTAATCTTTCGTTTCTTTGCCGCACATGTTACAATACGGAAAATATAATACCCTTTTTGTTGGAAGAAGGTCGGACAATGGTTTTTACTTAACGGAAGCTAAACCAGTTGTGGTAGCAAAACCGCTTCCTGGCAAAGAGGCACCAGTGGTTCCTGAGGCGGAAGGTGAAGAGGCCGCAGCTGTTGTTGAGGAGGTGCTACTACCCAAAAAATTTGCTATACCCGGAATGAAGGAGGGCAAGGAGGTAACGGTTTTTGTTTACAAAGATTCGGAAGACAGGCCGGTGGCTACTACCCAAACGCCTTTAGTTACAGTTGGGCAAGCTGCATATTTAACCGTAAAACAGCAAACCAGTGTTGGTGCATTTTTAGACTGGGGCCTGGATAAAGACCTCTTTCTGCCTTTTCGCGAGCAATCGGAGCCAGTGGTTGTGGGCGAAAAATACCTGATATGGGTGTATTTCGATTTTGCATCTAAAAGAATTGTGGCTACCAGTAACATCAACAAATTCATCAAAAACCGCGAGGTAGACCTGAAGCCAAATGAAGAGGTTGATTTGATGATTTGCTACGATAATGAGGTGGGCACACGCGTTATCATCAACCAGAAACACTGGGGCATTCTATTCAAAAACGAAGTTTTCCAAAAGCTAGAAAAGGGTGAACACGTTAAGGGTTTTGTGAAAAAAGTAAGGGAAGATGGAAAGATAGACGTGGCCCTGCAAAAACAAGGACTGGACGCAGCCAAAGACATCAAAGAAATACTGCTTCAAAAACTGAAGGAAAACGGCGGGNNCCTCCCCGAAGGGGAGGCTTAAAAACACTTCATTTTGGGGATAGTAGTTTAAATTCTGGTAGAGCCCTGGCTGTTTGTATTAAGCCTCCCCTTCGGGGAGGTTTGGAGGGGCTGCCTTTTACCACACCCTCTTCAACTTATAATCCTCCACTTTCAACACATTTACGTGATTGTTCTCGTAATAGTTAATGGTGTTTGCATCTTTCATCGATGCGTTTATATCGAATTTATATGCTGTTCCGGTGTACCGCTGTGTGGCAAGCTGGGGAACAAAATCTTTACCGTAAGTTTTTACCGATTTTAAAAGAAAGCTAAATACATCATACCCCAGGTAAGCATATTTGGATGGTTCTGCGTGGTAGCGGTTGGTAAAATTTTCAATAAAATACCGTGTTTTGGGTTTGCTGGTATCAGCAAAAAAAGCATCTGAAATACGGGTATGTAAATTGTTGATGTAGTCTAAACGCAGAATATCTCCACCCAACCAGGTTGGTAATCCGTACACCACTAAGTTTGCTTTGCTGTTTTTTTCAAACACTGAGCGCAGTGTGCTTTGCACAAAAGGTTCATCGTAAGATGTAATGATAAGTATGTTTGTTTTTGAAGGGTTTATCAGGTCATCCAGCGTGGTTTTTTTGCCATTGGCAACCATATCGGTGGTGTTAAGCATAGCCAGCGCGTACTTGGTTTCGGCCATCGAATTATAGTTAATAAACAACGAGTCGAAACGTTGGGCCAGTGCCATTCCTTTTTCATTTTTCGGCGTGTAAATGATAATATTGGCATCGGGAAAAGAATCGAGAATGGATTGATACAGGTTATCTACGTGTGCATCAATAGTGGGTGCAATTTTAAGATGATATGGGTTCTCGCTGGTAAGGCTTTTAGATGGTGTGAACGGCTGAATATTCATAATCTTATTTGCCTTACAAAAGTCAGCAACGAGTTTGGCGCTGGAAGTGGAGACACTGCCAATAATAAAATCCATGTTTTTCAACTCCGGCTTTTTCAGGATTTCTGCGGTGGTAGAATCGTTGTTCCAGTTGTCGTAAACGTGTAACTCAACTCTTACACTGTCGCTGTCTTCAGTAAGCGATTGCATAAGCCCCTGATAAAAATCAAGTGCTATAATGGCATCATCTTCAAATCTTATCCGGTTTGCCGAGGTTAAGTCATGAGCGTTCAAAATCTCATCAAATTTGCCATCGGTATTTTGCACCTGGAAGGGGAGGAGCAGCCCTACTTTATAAACTGTAGTATCAGTTTGAGCAAATAATGATTGCATGGCATTAAAAAGGATAAGCAGGAACAGGTAATGTTTTGCTGTCAAACTATACTCATTTTGCTTGCCTACCCGTTTTAATGATTCCATGTATTGTACTCTTAGTTATTGCATTTTCTTAATCCGCATGGGCGGCTTTAATAATCAAAAACCAACCCTGCCCTGGTTTCCCCTTTGGGGACGGAAGGGGCCGCATTTTTTATTCCCACTCAATAGTGGCCGGTGGTTTTGATGAAATATCATACACTACGCGGTTTACGCCTTTTACCTGGTTAATGATTTCGTTGGAGGTCTTCGCCAGAAAATCGTAGGGTAAGTGGCTCCAGTCGGCGGTCATGCCATCGGTGCTGTTTACTGCGCGCAGGGCAACCATATTTTCATAAGTTCTTTCATCGCCCATTACACCCACACTTTTTACTGAAGTTAATATGGCCCCTGCCTGCCAAACTTCATTATATAAACCAAACTTTTTAAGGTTCGAAATATAGATGTGGTCAGCCTCCTGTAACATGTGTATCTTTTCAGCGGTAATATCGCCAAGGATACGCACTGCCAGCCCCGGCCCCGGGAAAGGGTGACGGTAAAGTATATCAGGTGCAAGCCCCAGTTCTTTACCTGCTTTGCGCACTTCATCTTTAAACAGGTTGCGCAATGGCTCAACAATTTTCAACTTTAAAATATCGGGTAAGCCCCCCACATTGTGGTGCGACTTGATAGTTTGCGAAGGCCCCTTTACTGATACAGACTCAATCACATCCGGGTAAATAGTTCCCTGTGCCAGCCACTTTACCTCCGGGTGTTTGTTGGCTTCATGCTCAAAAACTTCAATAAAAACACGGCCTATTATTTTGCGCTTCTTCTCCGGGTCACTCACGCCCGCCAGTTCATGTAAAAAGCGCTGACCTGCACGAACGCCATGTACATTCAGGCCCATGTGCTTATAGCTATCCAAAACTGTTTCATATTCGTCTTTGCGCAGCAGGCCATTGTCTACAAAAATGCAAAGCAGGTTATCGCCTATGGCTTCTTCCAAAAGCAAAGCTGCAACTGATGAATCAACACCACCGCTTAAACCTAAAATTACTTTTTCATTCCCTATTTTCTCTTTCAGGTTTTTAACTGTGTCTTCAACAAACGAAGCGGCAGTCCATTTATGAGAACAACCGCAAACACCAAATAAAAAATTGTGTAAAATCTTTGGCCCTTCAGTACTGTGATAAACTTCAGGGTGAAATTGCAGTGCATAAATCTGGTTGCTAAATACTCCTTTTTTTGAACGGAACGCGGCAACCTCAATTGAGTCGGAACCTGCAATTAATTCAAACCTGTCACCTATGTTTTTAATTGAATCGGCATGGCTCATCCATACCTGGCAGTTATCGGTTACATCTTTCAATAAAATGTTGTCATTGCCTTTTAATTGTAAATGGGCCCGGCCATATTCGCGGAGGTTACTTTTTTCAACCGAACCGCCCATGGTTTGTGCCATTAACTGAGCGCCATAGCAAACACCCAGCACCGGGCAATGTTTAATAAGGCTTTCAACATCAACCAAAGGTGCTTCCGCATCGCGCACGCTGGCCGGTGAGCCTGAAAGAATAATGCCTTTAACATTTGCATCAATTGCCGGAACTTTGTTATAGGGAACAATTTCGCAGTAAACTTCACTTTCTCTAACTCTTCGTGCAATAAGCTGGGTGTATTGCGAGCCAAAATCTACAATCAGGATTTTTTCTGTCATGGGCGTAAAGATATGAATTAGCTATTTCGCCGCTAATGATTTTAGAGAATGTGGAAATCTGGGAACGGATACCTGCAATTTTATAGCTCCACTTACTTTATATAGCCTTACTAAACATTTGGCTGGCCCCCGCTGTCCGGGTTTGAAGCAGATCAAAAGCCCGGCAGATATTGCGGATAAAATGGTGGCCGAGCGGGGTGATTTGAACCTCTTCTTCGTTCCATGTTATTAGCTTGTCTTCCGCCAGTTTTCTCAATTCAGGGAAGGTATATTCTTTTAATACGGGTAAATGTTCCTTTTTAAATGTAGTATGTCCTTTGCAACCCAGGTCAAGAATATATTTGCGGAAGGCAATATCTTCTTCGGTTAAAAAATACCCTTTTTGTACCGGTAATATCCCCTTTACCAGGGCGGCATAATAATCCTGCAGATTCTTATTGTTTTGGGCGAATGCGGTACCAATATCACTAATGCTTGATACGCCAAGGCCTACCAGCACAGAGGTGTGTTGCGTGGTGTAGCCCATAAAATTGCGGTGCATGGCACCTTTTTTTGCCGCTTTAAAAAGGTCATCGCCGGGCAGGGCAAAGTGATCCATGCCTATGTCGGTGTAACCTCCCTCAGTAAAAAGCTGCATGGCCAGTTGATATAAAGCCAGTTTATTTTCGGCCGAAGGAAGGTCGTTCTCATCAAACAAACGCTGGCCTTTGCTGGTCCAGGGCACGTGGGCATAGCTGTAAAAGGCTATTCTATCGGGCTTCAATTCCAACACTTGCTTTACAGTTTTTTCCATACTTGTAAGTGTCTGCAAAGGCAATCCGTATATCAGGTCGTAATTGACTGATGTGTAACCAATTTCACGGGCTATGTCCGTCACCTCCTTTAGTTTTTCAACCGGCTGTATTCTGTTAATTATCCGTTGCACTTCAGGGTCATTATCCTGCACGCCAAAACTTACGCGCCGGAAGCCGAGTCTGTAAAGGGTTTCAAGATGCTGGCGGGTAGTATTATTTGGGTGTCCTTCAAAACTGAACTCCCTGTCGTCCGGAATTTTTGAGTCCCTAAAAAGAAAACCCATTAGCTTTTCCAGGTTTTCCGGCGAGAAAAAGGTTGGGGTGCCACCACCTAAATGAAGTTCAGATATTACCGGTGCTTCTCCCATTATTTCCCTGTAAAGTTTCCATTCTGTTTCAAGCGCGGCTAAATATTCCAGCTCAACATTATGGTTAGTGGTAATTCTCTTATTGCAACCGCAATAAGTGCACATCGCTTCGCAAAAAGGCAAATGGATATACAGGCTGATTCCACCCTTGCTGTTGTGCTTTTTAAACCGGGTCAGAAAAGCAGCTTCCCATTCTTGCACATCAATAGAATCTTTCCAGAAAGGGACAGTCGGATAACTGGTGTATCTGGGTACTGGCTGGTTGTATTTTTGTATGAGTGCCGGATCAATGATCATAAGGCAACAAAATTAACGTTGAATTGGATACGGTAGTCTGAGTTGTATTAGGCGCCTATTATGATTTTAATCAACAATAGCCTGCACCCGGTTATACTCTGATCCAAGATTTATTCATATCTCAAAGCATCAATCGGGTTAAGGTTCGCTGCTTTTCTGGCGGGGTACCATCCAAAGAAAATACCAATCACAGTACATACAGCAAACGAAATAATGATAGAGGAGGCAGTAACTACAGTGCGCCAGCCGGCGAAGTAAGTAATCAACTTGCAAATTATAAGGCCGCTGATGATGCCCAAAATACCTGCAACAAGGCTTATCACAAGCGCTTCTATTAAAAGCTGCCACATTACATCAAACGAAGTTGCGCCAATAGCCAAGCGGGTGCCAATTTCGCGGGTGCGCTCAGTAACCGAAACAAACATAATGTTCATAATGCCAATACCGCCTACCAGCAACGAAATACTTGCAACACTGGCCAGCAATAAAGTAAGCACCTTGGTAACCCCCTGTGCCGTTGCCATTAAATCAGCCAGTGTTCTAACCAGGAAATCATCCTGGTCGTTGGCGGCCAGGTGATGGCTGGTGCGTACACAGTATTTAATTTCGCTAACCGCCTTGGGTATATCGTCACCACTTTTGGCCGAAACGAAAATGACATTCACATAAAGTGATTGCACCATACGGTCCTGAACGCAGGTATAAGGCGCTATTATAACATCATCCTGGTCCATACCGGTGGCACTTTGGCCTCTTTCATTCTGCACACCAATAATTTTTAATGGAATAGTGCCGTCAATAATAGTTTTTCCAATCGGGTCCTCTCCACCGGGAAAAAGATTGTCTTTAACCGTTTTACCAATAATGCACACTTTGCTTATATTTCGCAGGTCCTCATCAGTAAACACAGCACCCGACGCAGCCCAGATGCCGCGTAAAGGAAAATATTCGGGAAGCACCCCTACCGTTCGGGTACTCCAGTTATTAGCCCTGTATTTTACCTGTTGTGTTAACGCGACCATCGGCGAGCAATACTTCGTAGCGCTGCTGTACCTCTTAATCATTACCACATCTTTATACTCCAGCGTAAGGCCTCCCTGGCCCATTTTTACCCCATTTACTGTTTTAGGATTGGGCGCTACAATAATCATGTTACTACCTAAGCTATTGATGCGCGCCGTAATATCTTCTTCCGAACCCTTACCTATTGATTCCATAATAATAACGGCAGCCACACCAATGATGATACCCAACATGGTAAGCAAGGTGCGCAAACCGTTTTTCATCAGCGCTTTGAAGGCCGTTATGACAAGATTGAATATGTTCATTTTGCAGGTTCTGGTTCTTTAAGTTCAGGCAATTTTTGTCGTTCCTGTGCAGCGTTTTTGGGTTGTTGGTTCACCTCATCTGAAATTATCTGGCCATCTTTAAAAATAACTTTGCGTTTGGTAAAATCGGCTATATCCGGTTCGTGGGTTACTATTACCACAGTTGTCCCTTTTTCGTTAAGCCCCTGCACAATGGCCATAATATCAAAACTGGTGCGCGTGTCAAGGTTGCCGGTTGGCTCGTCGGCAAAAATAATTTTGGGGTTGTTGATAATGGCCCGTGCAATAGCCACGCGTTGTTGCTGGCCACCGCTTAACTCGTTGGTTTTATTATATACCTTATCCTCCAGGCCTACTTGTTTTAAAGCGGCCATTACCATTTCGCGGCGTTGGGCGCGGCCATATTTAAAGCCGTAATACAATAAAGGTAACTCCACATTTTCATAAGATGTAGTGCGGGGTAGTAAATTATACGATTGAAAAACAAACCCAAAATTATCGCGTCTTATCAAAGCCAGTTCAGTATTGTTTTTTTCGGTTGTGTCAACGCCGTTAAACAGATACTTTCCTTTTGTTGGCCGGTCCAGGCAACCCAACATGTTCATAAAGGTTGATTTGCCCGAACCTGAGGCCCCCATAATGGCCATTAATTCTCCCGTGCATACGTTCAGATTAATGCCCCGCAATGCGCTGAACGCAGTGCCTCCGCTAAGGAATGTTTTCCATACATCTTTAACCTCAATAATTGGTTTGCCTGGGTTCTCCATGGTTTATTTTCCGGGGGCTTTAGCTGGTGGTGCGGCCGGGGCTTTAGGCTGCGTTGTTGAAGGCAATAAACTCTTCAGCTTTTTTCCCTGCTCTTTTATAATGCCTGTAACTATTTTTAATCCTTCATGCAAATCGCTGCCTTGTATTTCTGCCATAACACCATCATCCAGTATTCTGCGCACTGTGTCGCAATACATCATAGTCCCCTTCATATCAACGCACCTGTTGTTTGAAACTTTATTTGATGCAGAATCGCAAAGCACCCAGATGGTTTGTTTATTATGGTCGGCAGAAGGCGCCGAAGTGTCGCTTGCATTAGGGCTGAATAAAAGTGCAGTCATAGGAACAACCAGCACATTTTTATGTTCCGCAACTTTTATGGTGGAAGTGGCTGTCATACCCGGTAACAACGAAAGATCTTTATTAATCAGGTTTATCATCACACTATAGGTTACTACATTCTGATTCAGAATAGATTGTTGCCTTACCTGAAAAACAGTGCCATGATAAACCCTGTCGGGGTAAGTTTCTACCGTAAAATCAACATCCTGGCCGGGCTTTACCCAACCAATATCTGCCTCATCCAAATTGGCAGTAACCTGCATTATATGGGGGTCGTTGCCAATTGAAAATAAGGTGGGTGTGGCAAAACTGGCTGCCACGGTTTGACCCACAGTAACCGCACGGTTAATCACCTTGCCCCCAATAGGGGCCCTGATGGTGGCATATGCTAAATTCTGCTTTGCCCGTGTTAAATCGGCTTTGGCCGATTGAACAGCGCTCACTGCTGCATCGTAACTGGCTTCCTGGGTGTCATAATCGCTTTGGTCAACTGACTTGCGGGCCAGTAATTCTTTGTAGCGTTTAAATTCTCTATCCTGTTGTGCTAAAGTTGTTGTGGCTTTGTACAATGCAGCCCTGGCATCTAAAACATCGGTTTGCAGTGGAACAGTATCAATTTTAGCCAGCACCATGCCCGGAACCACGGTATCATTAAAATCAACATAAACTTCTGAAATAATTCCTGAAACCTGGGTGCCCACCGCAATAACCAGCGAATCGTTCAGATTACCGGTACAAGTTATACCATATATAATGTCTCCCCGTTTTAAATCAACCGTACTGTAATGTACTTTTTCCGATTTTTCATGGCTCCACAAAAAATATCCTCCTATACCACCGGCAACCAAAACAACGGCGGTTATTATCAATATTATTTTTACCGTGTGTTTTGTTTTCCCCGGCTTAATACCCGGGGTTATGGGTTGATCAGGTTTTGCTTGATCGGGTTTTGTTATATCAGTTGCCATAAAAATGCTTCTTAAAATGTAATAGGAATGCCTTGATAATAGTCCAGTATTTTGCTGTTAAACAATAAGCCGTACTTGGCCTGTAAATAGTCTGACAGCGATTTGATGTACGAGTTCTGCTGCACAATCAGGTCAGAGGCAATCATTTTACCTTGTTTATATTTTACCACCGAAATGTCGTAAGCCGCCTTATTGGCCTCTACTTCTTCATTAGCCGATTTGTATTGTGCTTCTGAATTTTCGGCATTGGTGTAAACCTGCTCAATGGTTTTGCGCAGGTTCACTTTGGTTAATTGTTCACTTACTTCGGTATTGCGAAGGGTTACCTGCTGTTTTTTTACGTTATTGCGCACCTGCAGGTAATTGAGAATGGGCACCGAAAGTGCCAGTGAAAAAGTGCCGTTAACATTATCACTCAATTGACTGCCAAAGGGGATTTTACTTGTGGTGATTGTTTGTTGCGGCAGGTTGCTGACTACAAGTTCGGAAGGATTGTTTTGCACGTAGCCGATAGTTTGCAAAGTATTGGTGGTACTTGTATTTGTTTGTTCCCCTATACTCGAATAATCAGTTTCAACATTTCCTCTTAGCATCAGTTGCGGGTAATAAGCGCCCCTGGCAACCTTTAAAGCAAAAATGGCACTTTGCGTTTTTAATGCGTACGATTTAATGATGGGTTGAAAGGCGAGGCTTTGGGCGTAGATGTTGCTTATATTATCTAAAGTTTTTTGCTGCGGCTCAACTGAAGTGCTGTAATCAATATCAAAAATTTCGCTAACCGGCAGGTTCATTAACTGCTGTAAATTCACTTTGGCAATCTTCCACTGGCTGATTGCATTCACCCGCGCATACTTGTCGGTTGTTAATTGCGATTTTATCTGCAGCACATCGCTTTCTGTCTTTTTTCCTACATATTCCATGTCCGACGTGGTTCGCAACTGCTCACTATCAGCCGATACCTGGTTTTCGGCAATTTTTATAGCCTCTTTGGTATACAGAACCTGTAAAAAGCCGTTTACTACGCTAATAGTCAAATTGAACTTTGCATCTTCAAGGTCAAATTTTGATGACCGGTAGATTAATTCATTTTGCTTTATTGCGTTTAGAAGCTGAAGTCCGTTAAAAAGGTTTTGCGATAGTGTGAGCCCTGCGGTGGTAGTCCATACCGTACCCGTTTCGTATAATTCAGTAACAGGGTTTACCATCCGGCCTAAGTTCAGGTCTTCCGCAACACTGCCGTTTATAGCAGGCAGCAGATTATTTTTGCTCTGCTTGTAGTTAATCCTGTTTAGCTCTATCGTAAAAACCGATTGTTGTAAATTGAGGTTGTTCTCAATGGCACTGTCAATGCATTGCTTTAATGTCCATTGCGTTTTTTGCGCCATGGTACCTAAATGGGAAAAAACTGTCAATAATATTGCAAATGATATTTTGCTTATGTGTTTCATAACGCTTTAAATTCCTTATACAAAGGAACCAACTTAGCAGAAAGCTTAACGTTGATATAGATCAGTTTAGTTTGCATAGTATATGATTATTCTCACTTTTGTTGTGTTTTTATGTTGTAAAAATCTGTCTGACTGCCCCTTAACCCATTACACAATTGCGGAAAAGAATTACATCATTCGCAGGTATAAATTTATTTGCCTGTATTTAAAAATAAAGAATTCAAAATAACCACCTGCCATATATCGCTTTATGCCATTAATTTCTACGTAAAGGAACTACCTTGATGGCTATGTTATAAATGATATCAGTCAATTATGCCCGTGATGTATATGATTGTTGTCAATAGTCTGGCCCGGATAATCAGGCAAGCCTTATTAACCGGATTTTTCAGATGGAAATAACCGGAATTGATAAACATCACAATAAGCGGTGATAACCCTCACAGGTTTAAACAGCTATTAACAACAACTTTGTGCCATAACCAGATAAAAATGGGTTAATGTTTATGTATATCATTCCCTTCTCAAAAATTTCTATCAAAGACCTGCCCGAAGTAGGAGGTAAAAACGCATCATTAGGCGAAATGCTTGGTACCCTGGGTTCGCTGGGTATAAAAGTACCTGATGGCTTTGCCGTAACCGCATCAGCTTACCGGTATTTCTTAAAGGCCAACAAGCTGGAAGAGAAACTGACTGCATTGCTTGGGCGACTGGAACCCGAAAGATTGGACAATCTTCCGGAAATAGGACAGGCTTGCCGCGATCTTATCATGGCTGCTGAAATGCCGCCTGACCTGGCGGAAAGTATAAAGCAGGAACATCATGTCTATTTGGCATCTGCGCATGCAGGCCATTCTTTTGCCGTACGTAGCAGTGCTACTGCCGAAGACCTGCCAACCGCAAGTTTCGCAGGGCAGCACGAATCTTATTTAAATGTTGAAGGTGGCGATGATATAGTTGAAGCGTGCAAAATGTGTTATGCCTCATTGTTTCTTGACCGGGCTATCAAATACCGGATTGATAACCATTTTGAGCATATGCAGGTGGCATTATCCGTAGGCGTGCAGAAAATGGTGCGCTCAGACCTGGGCAGTTCTGGTGTAGTATTTACTTTGGACCCTGAAAGCGGATTCCGCGATGTAATTTATATTACCGGTGGCTGGGGATTGGGTGAAAATATTGTGCAGGGCGCTATCGGGCCCGATGAGTTCCTTGTATTTAAACCTACGCTGCAAAAAGGTTTTGATGCCATTATTAAAAAGAAACTGGGCACCAAAGAAAAAACGATGGTGTATGGTAATACGCTGATAACCGGCCAGCGCACCTTGAACCTGGATACTACTGCCGAAATGCGGGCGCGCTTTGTTTTAACGGATGCTGAAGTTCAGCAATTGGCCAAATGGTGTGCCATCATTGAGCAGCACTATAAAGAACCAATGGATGTGGAATGGGCTAAAGATGGGCTGGAAAACTGCCTGTATATTGTTCAGGCCCGACCGGAAACAGTGCAAAGCCAAAAGAATGCGGGAATTACCAAAACCTACCACATCAAAGGCAAAGGCAAGGAAATCTGTACCGGAAGCGCGGTAGGCAAAAGCGTGGTGAGCGGAAGGGCTTGTATTGTCCACTCACTCAAAGATGCTACTAAAGTGCTGGTCGGCGATATTATTATTGCCGACATTACAAATCCGGATTGGAACGCCTTGCTTAAAAAGGCTGTTAGCATAGTTACTAATAAGGGTGGACGGACCAGCCATGCATCTATCATTGCCCGCGAGTTGGGCATTCCGGCGGTAGTGGGTACACACAATGCTACCGATGTAATCCGTGATGGTGAGATTATAACTGTTAGCTGTGCCGAAGCTGAGGTAGGAAAAGTTTATGAAGGCAAGCTTGACTTTGAAGAAAAAGTAGTTTACCTGGATAAGCTTGGTGAAACACGGACTGCACCAATGCTTATACTGGCTAATCCTGATCGGGCATTTGAATTGTCTTTTTATCCTAACAAAGGGGTGGGATTATTGCGGATGGAATTTATAATCACCAATTCCATTGTTGTTCATCCTATGGCATTGGTGAAATTCAACGAACTGCCTGATGGCCCTGAGAAGATGGCTATTGAAAATATCACCGCAGGTTATACAAGTAAAACCCAATATTTTGTCGACAAGCTTTCTCGCTCGGTAGCACAGGTAGCGGCTGCATTTTACCCTAAGGATGTTATTGTGAGAATGAGCGATTTTAAAACCAACGAGTACGCTTCGTTAATGGGAGGGAAGTTTTTTGAACCGGTTGAGGAAAACCCGATGCTTGGTTTCCGTGGTGCATCGAGATATTATAATGACCGTTACCGAGAGGGATTTAAGCTGGAGTGTGAAGCGATGAAAATTGTAAGAGAGAAAATGGGGCTTACCAACGTGAAACTGATGATACCATTCTGCCGAACTGTAGATGAAGGAAAAAAGGTGGTGGATTTAATGGAAGAACTTGGATTAAAGCGCGGGGTAAACGGCCTTGAGATTTACGTAATGTGCGAAATACCAAGTAACGTGATACTGGCTGAGAAATTTGCTGAAATATTTGATGGATTTTCTATTGGCTCAAACGATCTTACACAACTTACCCTGGGAATAGATCGCGATTCAGCCATTATAAACAGTTTGTTTGATGAAAGAAATGAAGCGGCCAAATGGATGATAACTACGGCCATTAAAAAAGCGAAAAAGGCAAATGCAAAAATAGGCCTTTGCGGCCAGGCTCCCAGCGATTATCCGGAGTTTGCCCGGTTTTTAGTTGAGCAGGGAATCGACAGCATTTCGTTTAACCCGGATGCTTTGCTCAAAGGCATTGAAAATATTTTGAACGCAGAAAAGAGCGTGGCCGCATCAACAATTTAATTCTGATTCTTTAAAATAAATAGTATGGAAAAAATATTTGAAAACAAGGTTGCAATTGTAACAGGTGCCGCTGGCGGTATTGGCAGGGCTGCTGCAATTGCATTTGCCCAACGCGGTGCCAAAGTGGTTGTGGCAGATATAAACGATGGCAGTGAAACAATCAGTTTAATAAAGAAAACCGGTGGTGATGGTTTTTTTGTAAAGTGTGATGTTTCAAAGGATGAGGATGTAAAAGCCATGGTAGATAAAACGGTTAGCACTTATGGCCGGATTGATTTTGCGTATAACAACGCCGGCATTGAAGGCACTACTGCTATGATACAGGATACTAGCAGTGCAGACTGGAACCGTACCCTCGATATTAATCTTAAAGGTGTTTTTCATTGCATGAAGTATGAAATACCGCAGATGCTGAAACAAGGGAAAGGCGCTATTGTTAATTGCGCTTCTGTAGCAGGTTTGGTTGGCTTTGCGGGTATCAGCCCGTATGTGGCGTCGAAACATGCTATTGTCGGTATTACAAAAGCAGTTGCTCTTGAAAATGCGAAAACCGGAATCAGGGTTAATGCGGTTTNNTGCGGTTTGCCCCGGTGTTATTCAAACAGAAATGATAGACCGGTTTATAAAAACGAACCCCCAGGCAGAACAGATGTTAACTGCCGGCGAACCTGTAGGGCGGCTGGGTAAACCGGAAGAAATAGCTGAAGCCGTAATTTGGCTTTGTTCTGATGCAGCATCGTTTGTAACCGGATTAGCCATGCCTGTTGACGGGGGCTGGGTGGCTCAATAACCTTTGCCGGATTTTTAACCTGATTAAGAATTAAACAGAGTTAAATTATATGTTATGAATACAAAAATAAATAAACAGATAGGCATCTGGCTTGATCATTCGCAAGCTCATTTTATAGATATAAGCAAGGGGCCCGCCATTGTTGAAACTACTTATGCCGATGAACACGGCCGCGAGCATTTCGCAGGAGAAGCAGCCATTGGTACCAAACTGGGACCAACGCGTGCTACCAATAACGAGCATCATGTTCACAATATTGAACGCGAGGTACTGAGCGGGTATTACAACCTACTGGCAGACAGGTTGAAGGCGTACGACGATATTTACTTATTCGGCCCAACCGGCGCCAAATTTGAACTGTATAATATTCTTGCAGGCGATAAGCATTTTAAAGATAAGAACATCCGTATTGAGGCAAGCGATAACATGACCGAAAATCAGATGGTAGCCCGGGTAAAATATTTTTTTAACATGTGAACAGCACTCAGGTTTATAAAGGTAGCGGAAAGTAAATTGCTTATTGCATTTAAAACTGCTGCAAGGAATAAAACCGGGAAGATAAATTAGCCGTTATAACATATTATACGATTTGTTATAAGCAGGGGCGTTTTATCCGGCCTGAATTTTATCTTCTTCACAAACCGGTTGATGTTAAAATCAACGGTCAATATATAATGCAATTGCATCAGCATT
>PMXD01000126.1:0-528 GCA_003165895.1 Bacteroidota bacterium
GACAATAAGGACACAGGGGTTTTTAAAAGTTTTTGTGTTAGAGGGGGGACGCATTCGCTGAAAGACAGGCTATGACGAATGAGGGAGCTTCAAAAATCCGCAAGTATTTGCTCAATCGTAATAATCCTTGTAGTTAACCTGTTAACATCTTCGTACGAATACTTTTTCGCTTTAGCATCTTGGAGGATGCGAATAAAATCAGAAATCTCAGAATCTGAATTAACAATAATATATGAAATATCGTTCGGGTCAAAACTCAATCTGAGATGCGAAAGTTCAGCGTTACAACTTTCTTTGTCTGCATTATAAGTTTCGGTGTTAATTAACGGCTGATGACCATCTTCATGAATAGGAACATATCTCCACTCTCTTTCGTCAGAAAAACGATAATTCTTCTTTGTTACTCCATTTCTGATTAAATCGCCTTCGTAGTTTTTCATATATCTAAACATATCCAATAATGCCTTTCCCAATTCACCAATATCTTCTTCTTCCTTTTCCTTGAAATATCTTTGAGTTGCGGATAAA
>PMXD01000126.1:539-926 GCA_003165895.1 Bacteroidota bacterium
ATTTTAAGATAATAATAGGTAGTTTTCCATTACGAGCAGACCATTTAGGTTTAAAATTTGTTTCTAAGCGTAGGGCTTGGCAAAATCCACTCTCCAATTCTGTCCTCTTCCACTTTCATTACAATTCTTTCTCTTAGTTTATATTCAAAATCAAAGACTTCTATTAGTTCCTTGTTAGGTTTCTTTTTATGCTTCTCCCGATTGGGAATAAGAATTCCGATTGCCTTGTCAAAATCTTTCACTGACCGCCAAATTCCAACATTAATATATGTCGTATAATGTTTGCTTTCAAAATCAAGCGTATGATATTTTTCATTGACTTCATCCACCGGTCTGCTAAAGAATTCCCTATATAATCCTTTTTTTAATTCCGGCTCCATATCATGG
>PMXD01000126.1:971-11654 GCA_003165895.1 Bacteroidota bacterium
TTATTGTCCTAAAGTGACTCACTTTAGGACAATAAGGACAGAAAGGACAAGGGGGTTTGTAAAAGTTTTGTGGTAGTAAAGCCAATGTGTACAATCCCCCCCTTCTCTTAGCTTCCAAAAAATAAAAAATAAGTGCGNNGGTTTTAATTCATCATTCAGAAATCATCATTCAGAACTATTTTTATCCTCCCAATTGCTCATTCTCTTCCATCTCCTTCTTTTCGTTCGGCTTTTCGTTACTGCCGAACTTGTAGGTGAGGGTTATCATTAAAGTGCGGTTAAAGTTTTGCCAGCTGCCCTGGGTTTCGAGGCCGGGGGTGTTGTTTATCCAGCGCCATTCCATGGTGTTAAGCATGTTGTTGGCGGCCAGCGAAACTGTTAGCTGTTTCTTTTTCAAAAACGATTTTTTTAAGCTTGCATTAATTACGCCTATCGGTAATGAAACACCCTGGGCATTTACGCCATGGCTGTTAAACCAGCCGTTGAAATCGAGCGCCATGCCCTTCCAAAAAGTAAAATCGGTGGCCGACCACAGGTTATATACGCTGCCTGAAATAGCGGACACGTTAACGCCCGGCTCATACCCATAGTCTTTGTACGAGTAGTTGTTATACACCTGCAAGTCCCACCACTTTGTAATATGCAGCTTGCAGTAAAAACTTAAATTAAACATTTTGTTGCTACCACCGTTGGCTACGGTTTGATGCGTTACGCGCGAACTATCTATTTGCGAAGTCTGGATAAAAACCCCGTTCTGAAAATTCCCTCCTGCATCAAACGAAAACATTTGTTTGCCTGCATGTATGGTATAATTTGCAGTTATTACGTTAGAATAAGCAGGCTTTAAAAGCGGGTTGCCCTGCCAGGTGGTATATTGGTCAATGTAAGTAATGGTATTATTTATTTGCCTGAATTGCGGACGCTGCACCCGCCTGCTGTAGCTGATGCTTACATTCTGAGTATCATTAATAGTTGCGTTTGCCGAGCCGCTGGGAAACAAACCGGGATAGCTTTGGTAAACGGCATTGTCGTTGCTTTCAATGTAAGTGTAAGTGCCCCGTAAACCACCCGAAAAAGACAACCACTTTTTAAATGTGCCCCTCAGCAATGCATATACCGAGCTTATGTTTTGGGTATAATTGAAGTTATTACTGAGCGAAGTGTCTTTGGTCTCCACATTGTTTACAGTGTTGTAGGCATTAAACACGTTGTTGTTAATGGTGGTAGAGCTTTTTACGCCCGTTTCTATTTTATATCCCTTCAATCTTTTAAGCGGCCGTATATAATCAACCTGAAAATTAATATCATGAATATAATTGTTTGAGGTGGTTCGCCTGAAAAGGCTGTTGACCGCATCATAATTATCGCTGGTATCATAAGCCAGAGAGCTGAGCATGCCATCCTGGGCGCTTTGCAGGTAGGAATGGTTAAAGTCTATATCAAGTTCGTGGTCGGTGCTGTCAAATTTTTTGCGGTAACTAAAATCATTGCTAATTGAATAATTATAGCTGTGCTGGTTATTGGATGAGTTGTAACTTTCTGTGGTGTCGTAAAGGTTATTGAGGCTTTGCGATACACCGGTGCTGATGTTTTTATCGGGCGAGTAGCTGCCGCTGGCAGTATAGGTGAAAGTGCTTTTGTCATCAATAAAATAATCGAACCCCAGTTTGAGGCTGTTATTCAGTCGCTGGTCGGTTCCATGGTTATTTAAATTGTAATGGCTTGTGGTGTCATTTACCATCATGGTTCTGTGTTCAATCCATTGGTTCGTGTTTTTTGCATCGTTCATTGAATAAGTGCCAAACACATTCACTTTATTTTTGCGGTAGTTTATTACCAAACTTCCGTTATATCTGTTGAAAAAACCGTATCCGGCAGATACAGAACCGTTGAGGCCATTGGCCCTCCCTTTTTTTAAAATGATGTTAATAATGCCCGCATTGCCCTCGGCATCATACCGGGCAGATGGGCTGTTTATCACTTCAATACTTTCTATTGAACTGGCTGGCATTGATTTTAAAAAGCCCTGCAGGTCGGCTTGTGCCAGGGCATTGGGCCTGCCATCTACCAGCACTTTTACGCCGTCCTTTCCTGTAATGGATATGTTACCATCCTGGTCAACACTTACACCTGGTATATTACGCAGCAAATCTTCGGCTGTGCCGCTTTGGTCGGTAGGGCTTTGGGCTACATTGAAAATAGTTTTTTCGGCAGTTTTGATAATAGGCGAACGGTCGGCAACAATTACTGCAGCACTCAGCGTTTCCGATTCCGGATTGAGCTTAATAGCCTTCATCTGTAAATCGGCGGTAAGCTTAATGGGTATGGTTTTGCCGCTATATCCTACAAAACCGGCAACTAACTGGTATTTTCCGGCTTTAATATTTTCTAATATAAATTTACCGGTGGCATCAGCCGTTGCACCAGTTATTATCTGGTCTCCGGCGGTGTTTTTAAGCACTACGGTTGCTAACTCCACAGGGGTGCCTGTTGCCGAGTCTACAACACTTCCGCGAATTGAAAATGTGGTATTCTGCGCAAAACTGAAAAGGGAAAGGAAAATAAAGCAGGCCGCCGGCAATAATGATTTCACTACGCTAACATAACGAATTGAGATGAAAATTGTTTGTATTTGAGGCTTGCAAGTTGAGCTGTGCCGAAATGAAAAGGCCTGCATTGTAAGTAACCCATCGCCATTTCATTGCGTTCACGATGGTGTGGTCATTCAGGGGGGATAAAATTGTTTAAGGAATTATACGATGCTTTTCAGCGCCTGATTACTGGTACTCGGGGTGTTTATTTATAAATGCCTGCAGTCTTCCGCGGGTTACGCCCTGTATCTTGTTTCTGAAGAAAGGTGTCCATCCTAATAACCGCCCCTTTATACCGAAAGCCGGCGAGGCCCACTTCCAAAAATCAAAAGTATCGGTATGCCGGGTGATTTTTCCATCCTTAAATTCAAAATCGGCATGTATCCGGTTTATTACTTTGCGCCCGGTTAAAGAAAAGGTATAAGTAGCAACCCAGTCGGCCGAGCCTGTGATTTCGTTGGCCTTAATGTTGGAAAAAGTAAGCACCATATCGGCGCTTGCAGCCGTAAGCATGTGCCACATAGCTTTGGCCTCATTTCCTTTGAGACCGGGGAAGGCATTATCGCTAAACTCAATATTATCGGCATAACATGCCTGCATTCCCTTGTAATCTTTACTGGCAAACGCGGTGTAGAACCGGGTGATGAGTTGCTCATTTTCGTTCATACCCGGAATTTGGTGCGTTTAAATTTACGCAGCTTTTTTCACTCTTTCAATGCGCATAAGGCGTTTTGATTCTGAGCGGTAACGCGGTACAAAAATGCTGAGAATGTAAGTTCTGAAAAGATAACCCCAAAAGCTTGATTCATTGAGTTCGGGCGCAATCAGGTGCGCTATTTTTTCATGCGCCGCGGGCGTTTCGCTCCAGTGTAAAGATGCGCGCATGTGGTGAGCAGTGTGGTAACCATTATTAAATAAAAAGGTATTGACGCCCATAAAATTACGGGAGTGGTTGTATTCCGATTCTTCATCAGCATGTACGTGCTGTACATAATTGAAAGTAATTACCATAAACTGCGATACCTGCTGTGGAATAAGCACATACAGCAAAGCCTTTTTCCAACTCCATACAAAAAAGAATACCAGCCATAAAATCAATACCGCCAACTGGCCCATGTTTTGGTAATACTGCTCTTTATTTTTGGCTTTTAATTCCTGCATGTAAGGTATTACACCTTCCTTCATTTGGTTATAACCGCTGATGCTGGGATATTGCAACAGGGCCACAACATCGTTATTCTCGGTATGGCGGTAAGTGCGTGTAGTATCAGGTTCTTTATTGGTATACCGGTGGTGGTTACGGTTGTGTGTGGGTATCCAGGCAAAAATGGGCATGCCGTAAAACACGGTCAGCCACCAGTCGGTTAAAATGTTTAGCCACTTTTTTGTCCAGATATTGAGGTGGTTGTGATTGTGTGTAATAACTGCTACCGCTACCGAAAAGTGGAGGTACACAATGTAAGCAAGCCAGTTAAAACCATAATGCCATTGCAGTGTAAACAAAGTTGTAGTAATTACAATGTAAAGAAGGGTTTTAACGTCAGCTTTGTATTTGAGCATGAAGTATTATTATGCGGTGATAAAATAAGTCACAGCATAAAACGGGGTGGGGTAAGCCTGTATTAACTGTTATTGAGCGCAACATATAAAAAAATACGGACAAGGCCTCTTTATTATAGGCTTTTATAACAACATTGTAGCCTCAACGAATACCGGAAAATTATTGCCCCGCGTCTGCATCTTTTAAAACCGCTGTGGCGCTACCGCTAAAAGCACAGCAACAAAGTGGCAAATTCCCGCGGCCAGAACAAAGAAGTGCCAAATGGCATGGTGATAGGTAAAGCTTTTTTTAACGTAGAAGAAAACCCCTAAGGTGTATAATATTCCCCCCGCAGCAACCAGCGAAATAACCGGTACCGGCAGCGCTAAAAAGAAGGCCTTGCCAGCGGCCAGCAATATCCAGCCCATTAACAGATAAATAGCTACCGAAAGTTTTTCGTATTTACCGGCATGAAAAATTTTGAAAACGATGCCTGTTAAAGTAAGGCCCCATAACGTTGCCAGCATGGTAATGCCAATGGCGTTGTTCAGGTAAATAAGAATAAATGGAGTGTAGGTGCCTGCTATCAGAAAGTAAATGCTGATGTGGTCAAGCTTTTTAAGCAATGTTTTTACCTGTATTTGCTGAAAGCTATGGTAAAGTGTAGAAAATGTATAAACCATTAAAAAGCTGAAGCCATAAACGCATGCTCCTACAACTGCTGCTGCCGTACCGGCTTTAGTGGCATAGGCTATCAGCAACGGAATACATACCACGCCAAACAAAATACCAAAGCCGTGGCTAATGCTGTTGGCCAACTCCTGTTTCATTACTTTTTCTGAATGTTGGGTTTCCATGGTGCTGATTTTATGTTATTAACTGATTATAGAACGCCGCCAACTACTGAGTATTGCTTAGCAGTGCAAATATAATGAACAGTGTTTAGTAAAATGATTTAACCAACCCGCTCCGGCAATTTCTGACCCGGGTTAGTTTTAATTGGTAGTGGCTATTCAAAAATATTCAAATCGCCCCAGGCCTGGCGCTGGGTACTTTTTGGGTCCTGGCAGATGTAGCCTTTCTTATCGTAAATAAGGGTGGTTCTGGTAGCGGGTTCATATTTTTTCCAATCATCTTTACCAGGTGCGTTGGGATTGCCGGTGCGGGCAAAATTTATCCATTCCTGCTGCATCTGGTTAGATATCTGATGTATCTTTTTGTTATTACTGAGAAACAATATTTTTTTACCCATCTTGGTTTCAAACGTATTGAATACAAAAGGCACCTCCAATCCGTGGCAGGCTTTTAGCCCTACCCAGGTAAGCGGCTTGGATGTCCAGTCAAAACGGTACATATAAGTATTGGCTTGGGTAGATTGCAATTCGGCAAATTTGATGGAGGGCATGGTAAATATCCCGTCGGTTATCAGATCCAGTATGCCATCTTTACCCGGATAGTTTTTATAGGCAGCAATTAATTGTTTTTGCTCAGCCGGTTTAAACCTGGTTATATAGGGTTTAAGCTGTTCTTCATTAACCGGCGCCATCTTCAGCCTTTTCATGGCAAACAGGTTTGCCTCGTTCTTATTGGTTCCAATCAGCAGGTCAATGCCCTTGCTTTGGCCGTCTTTAATTCCGGCAAGCAAATCGTGTGGCAGAAAGTTGCCATCTATGGTTGGCGCAAATGTTTTTGGCAAAGTCGGGTCTGCAATCATTATTTTCATCAATCGTGTCATGGCACTCGTAATGCTATCCACCGGAATTAACTTCAGTTTAAACAAACTGTCTTGGCTAACACCCACTTGTTTCAGGTAAAGTGCTGTAATCTGGCTGGCCGCTTTTGGCGTCCACACGTCGCCTGCAGGGCCGCTTTCAATAATGGCGCGGTGAAACAAACCCTGTGCCGCCGGTATGGCCATTAAAGTTTCAACGCTGATACCTCCGGCCGATTCTCCGAATAGGGTTACTCCCTCAGGGTCGCCGCCAAAGGCCGCTATGTTTTCTTTAACCCATTTAAGGGCAGCAACCTGGTCTTTAATACCCAGGTTATCTTCAAATTTACCCTTACTGCCTGGCAGGCTGTCAAAATACAAAAAGCCCAAAGGGCCAAGCCTGTAGTTAATAGTAACTACCACCACGTCGCCCCTTTTTACTATCTGTGTGCCATCATACAGGTCTGATGAACCCGAGCCGCCTACAAACCCACCGCCGTGTATCCAAACCATTACCGGGCGTTTTTTGCCATCCGCAGCCGGCGACCATATATTTAAAGAAAGGCAATCCTCGCTTTGTGGTTCAGTACCAACCAGTACTCTTCTCATTTGCGGGGCTACAGCGCCAAATACGGTAGCATCTTTTATCCCTGTCCAGCTATCAGGGCTTTGTGGTGCGCGGTATCTTAGTTCGCCTGCTGGGGCTTTGGCATATCTTATCCCTTTCCAAACACAGATATTCTGCTCTGTAGTTCCCTTTACCTGGCCTTGTTTGGTTTTAACTATCAGCCGGCTGGTATCAATACCTGTTGCTGTAATTGTAGTTGATATAAACGAAAACAGGAATAAGATTACTGCCATAAATGGTTGGGTGCGCAGGTGTTTCATGATATGTTTTGTATGCTACGAAAATAAATAACCGGGGCAGTAATTTCAGTTAATTATTCTGAAACGTTGATTAGGACAATTGAAGCGAAGGATACAGGCGGTTAACAGCCTGTATCGCACGGAGGTAACAGCCGAGGAATACAAAAAAATATTTTGACCGGAAGACTTGATTAATTACTGCTTTATAAAAATGTATTTCCCGGCTGTTATCTCCATGCCTCCGTGCGATACAATCTCTAAAGCGTCTTCAGAAAATTAAACATAACCGATTGCTCAAATCCTATTTGCCCTGACTTTGCAAACTGGTAATAGCGTTTCAGTATTTCTTTTTTCAACTCTGCCTGTAGCTCCTTTTTATAAACCACGAGCAGTTGTTTTTTGCGCAGTGTAATATCTGCTTTCAGGTTTTTCGAGGAAGGGTAAACGGCCAGTTCAGCCAGGCTGTTTTCTTCCGGAAATTTAACAGCTGAAAGTTTTGAAAGATAAAACGCTTTGAATTTATCCCACTCCACATCACCGTTAAATGGACTGTCATCGGATTTTGTATTTCGGTATTGAATACCGTATTCGGTTAGGATGCCTGAGTTAATAACAGCCTGCAAATGCGGAGGAACCGTATCAGCGGTAAGGAAAACAATATCCGGGTCAACCCCTTTAGCGCCTATAAAGTGGCCGCCCGGCGTATAATAACGGGCAACTGTTACATACAGGCTTTGGCCTCCTTTAAAAAAACGGGTTCCCTGCACAAAGCCCTTGCCGTAAGTTCTGTCGCCTATCAGGGTGGCCCTTTTAAAATCCTTCATACACCCGGCAAATATCTCGCCCGATGAAATGGTGTGCCTGTCGGTCAGTATTTTTACAGGCATCGTGGTATCAACGGGTGCTTCGCTGGTTTTGTAACTGTAATTGGCCGTTGAATCTTTGAGCCGGAGACTGCAAACCAGGGTATTGGGAGGAAAAAAAATGCTGAGGGCAGATGAGCACTCATCTACCAGCCCGCCGCTGTTGCCCCGCATATCAAGAATTAATTTTTTCATGCCCTTAGCCTTCAAATCAATAACCGCATTCCGCAATGTTTTTGCCGAGCCTGATAAGAAGTGGCTGAAAATGATATAACCCGTGCTATCTGCCTGCAGGTAATATAGTGGCACCGCTTTATAAACAATGTTTTCGCGCACAAAGGCTTTATGGATGATGCCTTTAAAAGGCCTTTTAAGGGTAAGATGAATACTATCGCCCTCCACTCCTTTTAACCTGTGAATCACAGAATCAAGCGGTATATGCTGCACATTCTCATTGTTTATTTCAACTACCAGGTCGCCTGCCCTCATGCCCGATTTCATGGCTGGAAGGCCTTCTGTAGGTTCTACAATTACCACCCCGCTGTCGCTTTGTTTTACGGTACTGCCAATGCCTGCGTATTGAATGCCTGCCCAGGCCTTGCCACGGTCTTTGGTTTCCTGCACATCATAGTAATTGGAATAAGGGTCCAGTTCTCCCAGCGTTTTGCGCATGGAGCGCTTCATCAGGTCGGGCAGGTTCAGGGTATCCACATAGTTTTTGTCCAGCAGGGTGAAAAATTCGCCAAACAGGTCTAACTGCTCCTGTAATTGCTGCCGGCGTAATTCAATACCCACCAGCGAAATGCACAATAATGCAAACATCCCCAATATAACAGCCTTGGTTTTACCACTCATAACTCTGAACCTATACAGGCGAAAGTATCGTAAAAAGTTTGTGAAAAGCAAAAAAACAAAGCTGCCCTTCAGGCTGGCAGATACAATAGCTGTTACTGTATATAATTCTATTGCATTCTATAACGGGTCAGACTCCCGTAGCGGGTCTTTTAACAAAATACTGATTTGGAGGGTAAATAAATTTTAATGATATCAGTCAGGTTTATCTTTTATTTAGAATCAATATTTTATTATTGCAGTGTGTCAGCAAAATAAGGTAGGGCGTTCCTTTTCGTTTTCGTTGTATCTTTCTAATAAAATAGCAGGATAGTCTGAATTTTCAGGCAACGATTTTTCGGCAGGAATGACCCTACCTCTTTTTTTACAAAGGCCTTACCTGGTAACAACCAACTGTTTGGTTTTAACCCCGCTGCTGCTTACTAAACTAATAAGATAAGTTGCTGACTGAAGTTTAGAAGTATTGTATTTTATATTATTGAACCCAATTATGTTGGTAGCGTTAACCTGGTCCACCAGCCTTCCCTGGAGGTCAAAAACTTTCAATTCAACTTTATCTGCCCCGGGCAGGTAATAGGTTATCAGGGTTTCGTTGTTTGCAGGGTTAGGCGCGGCATCATACAATTGCGGCGTTGATACTATTGATTTTGCCACTTCGTTTAATCCCAGCGGGCCTAACGTATCGTTTAAATTTATCAGGGCAGAGGTATCCAACTGAATATTTTCATCTCCTGTCTGGTAAGGGGTATATGAAAAATATACCAGCATCATTTCATCGGTTGTAAAGTCGCCGGCGTTTACAGTAATTGGCGGGGTATTAGGGTTATTTAAATTACTACTGGTATTATTATAGGTGCAGTAAGCCCACAAAGTGGTTTGGGCAGGTATTTTCATAATATTCCGAAAGTTGTAAAAACCCTGCCAGTGAAAATCCCAGTTATTAATCCTGATAAACGGAATAGTATCGTTGACTGGCGTTATGCCATAGCTGAGCCATTTCTGACCTATCAGGTGATTATGTGGCGCTACGCTAAGCGCTGAAATATCAATGTTCGGAAGCTGGTAATGCTCGTTAAAAGTTATAATACTATCGGCAGGAATTGAAAGCGGTGCATTGATATTTGTGAAGTAATTTAATATGGGCGCCATAGAAACCTGGCGGCTAATGCTGTTAGCTAACAACAGGTTAATTTTGGTGCTATCGCTTCGTCCATTATCGCCGGCAGGATAGTGTATTTGCAATACAATGTATGCGTTCTTAAATATCTTAATGCCAAAATTGGCGGGCATAAAACTGGGTGAAGCGCCCGGTACCCAACCGCCTATTAATATTGCCTTATTGGTTCCAACACCTCCAAAATTAAGATAACCGGGGCCTGGTGAGGCAGAATCTAACGCTGCACAAATGCCCGTGGTATCCTGGTAAACCAACACATGGTGAACAATGGATGGATTGCCGGGCACAATTTCCATTGCTGTTATAAACTGATCGGTAACCAAATTGCTTGGTATGGCAAAGCACTGGTAAATATCGGTTGTCTGGTTAACCGGAACGGTAAAAGTTGGAATAGTAAGTGAAAGGCTGGGTGTTCCCAGTTGTGAACCATTGGTATATACCGGCTTAACAGGTGCAAGAGTTGTATCACCCATGGGTGCACCATCATTTACCCAATCGGTAATAAGGCTTATTTCAGCCGGAGTCAGTAGTCTTTCATAGGCCAGGCGCGTATAGGTAGGGTCCGGAGACCAGGGTGGCATCTTTTTAATATTAACATCGCTTTTTATATTCTCAGCTTGCTGGAACGCATCATTATAGTCAACCAGCGAGAACGGCGCTATTCCATCTGTATGATGGCATTTGGTGCAGTTGTTATAAAATATTGGCGCAATGTTACTGGCCCAGGTTATGCTTTGGGCATTTTCTAATTTAACCAACAGCAGGCACAATAGCAGGAAAGTAAATTTTCTCATCATCCTTTTTTGGGTAAAAAATCAGGAAACAAAATACAAAAAAAATAATACCTGAGCCATGTTTACTTAAAACGGGTGCATACCAAATTATCGCCACATGGCAGGAGTTCCGGTTGGCGGGGACGCCAACCGGGGTCGTTCTTGTGGTTGGCGTCCTCGCCAACCACCAATGTGTCACGACAATTTGGTATGCACCCCTTAAAACGGCCCTATCGCGAACCAGCCACTTTATTGTCTTTAGAGGCTGTTTAAAATTAAAGAAAATAAATACATGTTAACACAAAGCAC
>PMXD01000285.1 GCA_003165895.1 Bacteroidota bacterium
GCTTACATAAGCCTGCCAGCCATGACAAATTGATATTCTGCTCACTTTGTTTCAACAACAAATAAGCGGTTAAAACTTCTATGGCTGCGGAGGAAGATAACCCCGAGCCTTCAGGCAAATTACTATTGTATAATATTTCACAGCCGGCAACAAAATGGTTCTCCTTTATCAGTTGATGGACAATGCCCAGTGGGTAATTAGTCCAATCGTTTTTCGGGTCGAATACAATGGGATCGGCCAGGTCAATTTCTTTGTGCAGCGGGTGGGTGGTTGAGCGCAATACAATTTTGTTATCCTGCCTTGGCGTGTGTGCAGCGGTTATACCTATAGTCAGTGCCGCAGGTAACACCAGGCCGCCGTTATAGTCCAGGTGTTCGCCTATTAAATTTACCCGGCCGGGTGCAAAGTATGTTTTGGTCATGATACCTGGTTAGGTTTTGTTTTTGTAATACAGTCAAATTAAGCGAAGGATTCAACGTCTTGTAAAGCGACCTTCATCCCTCTAATTCAATTTTGCAGGCCTGCGGCTTATGAAAATTGAATATTCTCCCTTCCAAGGGAGACTTCGTTTTGCCGTTGCCTTAACAGCTTCTTATTGATTTCGTTTTCTTAATGTTACTTTATTTTGCTTCGCAATAATGCAGCACAGGCATCAACGTCTAAAGGGTTGGCGGCGGCACCGGCACCCATTTCGCTGCCACTGTACCATTTTATTTTATCCTTTGCCCTAAGCGGGGGATAGAACTCGATATGAAACGCATAATAGTTTTCAGCATCGGCATATTTTTTTTCGTTAACCGGTGTTTGGTGCAGGCACATCATGTAAGGAAACGGTCGGTCGTAAATTTTATCAAAACCGGCAGTCAGCTTTTTAAGCACTTCAGCCAGGTCTTTTTTTTCCTGTAAAGTAAATTGAGTGATGTTGCCCTTTAAAGCCTTGTTAACTATAAAAACCCCGAACGGATAATCGGTAAAATAAGGTATGTAAGCCACAAAGTTTTTGTTTTCATACACCACCCGATGTTTATGTTTTTTCTCAGCCTTATTTAAATCTGCAAATAAGTTATTTCCGGTTTGGCGGTAATACTTTTTACTGTTTTCCAGTTCTTCGCGGATTTTAACCGGTATGAATGAATAAGCATATAATTGTCCGTGGGGGTGATGTATGGTAACACCCACCTCTTCACCTTTATTTTCAAATTCGAAAATGTATTTAACCCGTAGGTCTTTTGAAAGTTCTTTGAAACGCGAGCTCCAGAGTTCAACCACTTTCAATAGGTGTTCATTGCTTAACTGGTAAAACTTTTTGTTATGCCCGGGGGAATAGAGGATTACTTCGCATCTGCCAACAGCATCTGTTTTTCTGAAAATCCCTTTTTGCCCTTTGGGCTTTTTAGATACAGGCGGATCAAGCGACATAACAGGAAAATCATTGGGGTATGCCAGTACGTCATACTTTAAAGGCACGTTACCGCTACCGGGGCAGAAGGGACAATAATCGGTTGGCAAATGCGGCCGGTTCTGGCGGTTGGTGGCCACCATGGTCCAGGTATCAAGTAAGGGGTTCCATCTGAATTCGGGCATGGATTTTGTCAGTTTACGGTTTACAGTTTGCAGTTTTCAGTTTAACAGCCGACCTCACTACCACCAGCAGTTTTCACATCGGATTATCATCACGAATGAAATCTGCGGGTAATATTACATTTTACCGCTCAAATTTTGCCGGATAGTTGTATTAAACTGAAAACCTACCTGCCGGTAGGCAGGCTGTAGACTGAAAACTGTAAACTAATTCAACGCCGGGTTTTCAGGGTAACCGGCCATAGTGTTGTAAATGCCTCCCATTTTTCGCATTACTTCGCGCCATAAAACTTCTATAGGCGTTTCAAATATCTGCTGATGGGTAGCCGGGGTAATTATCCACGAATTTTCCTTCAATTCGCTATCCAGCTGGCCAACGGTCCATCCCGAATAGCCGAGGTAAAAACGAATGTCGTTCGGTTTTATCTTTTCTTCCTGCATCAGCATTTTTATCTGCTCAAAATTGCCTCCCCAATACAGGTTTTCAGCCAGTTTAACGCTGCCCTCAACCAGGTTGCCCAGCGAATGTAAAAACTGCAAAGTATCTGTACCTACCGGGCCGCCCAGAAATACCTTACCCTTAAATGCCGGAAAATCTTCCATAATATCATTTAAGCGCAGGTTAATGGGTTTGTTGATGATTAGCCCTACTGTTCCATTATCAGGGGTATGTTCGCAAACCAGTACAACAGTTCGCCTGAAGTTCTCATCAGGCATAAAAGGTTCTGAAAGCAATAACTGGCCTCCTTTCAGTTCTTTGCTTTTTTCAAAGTCGTAACTCCATATTTTATTGTCGTATACCATTTCAGCGTTGTTCAAAAGCGATAATAATCAAAAACTATAAGCACAAAAACCATGCTTAAATAAATTTATAAACCTTTCTTTAACACTTACGGATGCCGGGTTGTAATGGTTTGAAGTTATTTTACGAAATTTACCCTTTCTTTAAGTAAAGTTATACAAATGCGGAAATGGATGTTGTTGTTTTTGGCAATGGGAGCAATTATGGCTGGTTATGCGCAACCTGCCTTTTCATTTGTGCTGACCTCGGAAACTGTAAGTGAAGGTATTGGTACTTATTCTATTGCAGTATTTCCTACCGGGGCAGATACTAAACCCGATTCGGTTGATATTAATGTTGTAGGTGGAAACGCTGCTTTTGGCACCAATTTTACCTACAGCCCTGTAACCTTGGTTTTTCCTCCAAATCAAACTTTCGAACAACTATTTACTGTAACGGTTATAGATGATTCCATAGAGGATGGTACCAAGTCGGTTGTATTTAAGCTTGCCAATCCTACCGGAGGTACTACCATTGGCACCAATGCTTTTGATACGCTTATAATGACCGATGTTGATACCCCTATAATTTCACTCACTTCCAATGGTGTGCAGGCATCAGAAGATACAGGCAATGTAAATGTTGGGGTTAACTTAAACCGGGGGGTAAGAGGCACTACTACGGTGCAGGTTAATTTGTTGCCTGATGGCACTACGGCAGTTGAGGGAGTTGATTTTATTTTTAATGATACTACACTGGTTTGGCCAGCCGATTCGGACGGAGTGCTGAATGCGGTAATTGGGGTCATTAATAATTCGTTTTACGAGCACAGCCGCACGGTTGAAGTGGGTATAACGACTGCCACCAACGGTGGTATTGTTGAGGATACAACCTTTACGCTTACCATTCTTGCAAACAGTAACGATTCGCTGCCGGGATGTTCCGACCTCTTTTTCGGTCAGTATGTGGAGGGCAGCGGAAGTAACAAGGCATTGCAGATTTATAACCCGACCGCAGTACCTATAAACCTGGGCGTTTACAGCATAGTTGAATCGGTAAATGGTGGTGCCACCATGACCGCTTATAACCTGAGCGGAACCATTGCGCCACAGGGTGTTTATGTAATTGCCAATCCGAATGCATCAACAGGCATATTGAGTGTTGCCAATGCTACCTCATCGTTTATCAATTTCGACGGAACAGATGCCCTTGCCCTGTTACATTTAACCGATACTATAGATATTATTGGCCAGCTTTATGTAAATTCCGGTTCCGATGGCTGGGCTGTAGGGGCAGGTTCAACGGTTCAGCAAACCTTAATCAGAAATTATTACGACCATGCCGGAGATACCAGCTGGGCCAATGCCCAGTTAACCTGGAATGTTTACCCGGTGGATATGATTGATTCTTTAGGGTTTCATCGTTCGGAAAGTTGTAGTGGGGGGGTGCCGGTGGCGACGGTAAGGTTTTTATATGCGGGTGATACTATTGAGCAAACCGATACAACCGTTTGGATAACTGCTGTAATAAACAATCCTACAGGAAATACAGTTTCTTTTACATTTGCAAATGACCCCGATTCTTCAACTGCTGTTGACGGACTTCAAGAAGGGGGAAACGTTGACTATCATCAATCTAATTTCACGGAAAATGTCCCTCCCGGTTTAAGTTATGATTCAATTTACGTAGACATATTTGCTAATCCGGAAATCATTCCTATTAAAACTATTTATTTTAAGCTAATTAATCTTTCTCCCGGTATTGTTGCAATACCTGATTCAACATACATACTATATCTTAAAAACAATAATAAGTTCGTGGTTTCTTTTTTAGGTGCAGGATATAGCTATCCTAAAGGGTCAGGCCTTGTAGAGATACCGGTAGTTACTTCCACGTTTTCCAGTCAGCCAACCAGTGTTGATATTACGCTTTCAACGGGTAGTGCAGTTTTAGGACAAGACTTTCTGTTTGACGATACCACGGTTACTTTTCCTGCATTCAGCAACGATACACAGGGGGTATGGGTAACCATTCTCAATAATAATCTTTATGAGGCGAATAAGCAGACAAATTTCAATTTATCCAATGCTACTAACGGGGCAATTCTTGATATAACAGGTTTTACGCTTACCATTATTAATAATGATTCTCTTGCAGGCGGAGTTTTGGAGGCAGGTACTGAGGATGGAATTCGTATAATGCCCAATCCGGTAAGCAGTAATTTAATAGTTCAAACCGATATGGACTTGGCAAATATTGAGATAATAGATATGCTTGGTAGTAGTATCGTTAATTTAGGTGTATTTAGCACCGGCACAAGCAGTGTAAATGTATCTACCCTTTCTTCAGGGGTATATTTTTTAAATATTAAAGCAGGAGATAAGTTTTACTGCAAAAGGTTCGTAAAAATTGGGTAGCATGATTTGCGGGCTCTTTACGCATCGGCGCAATTCAGCAGTTTATAATTGATATTTCCCCTATGACTCCACCCAGATTTAAGTATGCCAGAATAAGTGAATTCGAGTATTTGCTTAAATATATTGTTTGGGGAGTGCTTATAACAGGTGTTTTGTTGCGATTAGCAGTTTATCTTCAATGCGATAGTTTGTTTGCAGATGAAGCTGATGTAGCGCGAAATATTTTTGAGCGTTCTTATATTACACTTACACAACCCTTAAATTATTACCAATATGCTCCGCCTATATTTTTGTGGATAGTAAAAACATGCACCGTTGCCTTCGGGCTTAGTGAATACGCTTTTAGGCTATTTCCACTTTTTTGCGGGATGCTTTCGCTTGGGGTATTTTATAGTGTGTTGAAGTATTTTACAAATTACCGGGGCGCCTGGTATGCTATATTGTTACTGGCACTGGGCCCAATTTATATTCATTATGGTAATGCAATAAAGCAATATGTGCCTGATATGCTGGTGGGGTTGACATTAGTTTGGCTGGCGCTAAAAAACGAGGTTAGTAAAAAGTCCAATTTTAAATTGTTTATTATTTGGGCGATAGCAGGAAGTGTTGCTATCTGGAGCTCAATGCCCTCCGTGTTTATACTTGCAGGAGTAGGGGTGTATTATTTTGCGGAGATGGTGAAGGAAAAAGACTTTAGCCGACTTGGATTTTTATTGGCGGCTGGTATAATATGGTTAGGTCAGTTTGCCTTTTATTATATCCTTATCCTCAGGCCCCAGGCTAATTCTGAGTATCTGCAAAATTTTCATAAGAATTATTTCTTTTATTGGCCTGCCAACTTTGAAATACTTTCGAATGATGTTGAACTTTTCTTTTCTTTTATAGCCACAGCCGGTGGGCATCTGGTTTTAGCGCTGTTGTTGAACATAGCCTGTATTATCATCGCAATTTTTTATTGGGCACGGGTTAACCTACCCAGGTTGTTATTGGTGGTTATTCCGCTTACAGCGGTTCTTTTTGCTGCAGCGTTACATCAATACACTCTTATTCCCCGGGTAACACTTTTTGCTATGCCATTGCTGCTTATTTTAATTGCAACGGGGCTACAACAGCTATTAAGCTTTGGCCCGATTTTCTTTCGCTTGGTCATAGTTGTTTTTGCAATCATTAATGTGGTAAACTTTAATGCTATTAAGAATTTTGTAACTCCTATGCAGCAGCAAGAAATGAAAACTAACCTTGATTTTTTACTGGAAAAGCAAATTACAGGAAAGGAACTGTATGTTGAGCAGTTGGCCGTGCCTGCCTATGTTTATTATACAAACATTCATCCGCAAAAGCTACATTGGGCCTATTTGCTGGGTGCAGACACCCTCAATTATGGAGTAAATTTTGATTCGTTATCAAAAACTTTCCCTGCCAAATCGGCAATGCTTTATAGCTGGAATGAAGAGCGGAAAATTAATGATCAACAAAGAGCCATACGAGCTAATGTTACACTAATTGACAGTAATATAGTTAAGGGCGGCAGAGTTTACATCTACTTACGCAAGTGATTTGACTACGCTAAATACTTATTTCCCCTCCTCCGTATTTTCCATTACATCAGTAGCCGCAGGCTCTTCGGCCTTGGTTTCTTCAGTTGCCGGGGCGGAAGTGGTGGCGTCCTTTTCCTTAGGGTTTTTGGATTTGTTTGTGCGCTGAGATTGTTTTAAAAGCTGCGCCAGCGTTGCCCTAATGTCTTTTAGTTTCTCTTCCTTAGATGCAATAGTCTCGTTCAGCATGTTGGTTTTTACCTTTATCAGCTGAAGTTCAAGCGACATAATTTTGTTGCTGCCTGCCTTTTTGGCCAGGTTCTCCAGGTCTCTTTTATCGTAATTTAACGAGGCTGTCATTTTCTCAATTACCTCATTTAATCCTTTAACCCTTGTTTCGGTTTTATCGTTAAAGAAATGATTGCGCTGCTCGTTTATAAATTGATATGCGGCGTCAAAAATTTTGCGCAGTTGGGCATCGTCAGCTTTTGTGTNNTTCAGCTCATCAGCCAGTGCTTTAAAATTGGCTTTGGCATCCACTCTTTTTTTAAGGTCTTCAAGTTTTGCAATAACCTCATCGCGAAATTTAGCTGAGGCGCCTTCAAACTCAGCACTCTCGCTTTTGCGGAATGTTTTAAGCTTTTCAAAGATGGAGTTTACATCATCTTTTATTTTATCAAGGCTCGACTGACTGATGTCGCGTTCTTTCCTGTGCTCCAGTACCCGCTCCCAAAAAGATTTTGCATCGTCAAATAACTGGCGGTCGTATTGGGTTAGTTCGGTGGCTTTGGCTTTCAGGCTGTTTAACTCATGCAGGTATACCTCCCAGATTTTAGTAGTAAGCAGTTGGTAAGCCCATTCGTTCTGTTTGGCGCGTATTTTACCGGCTTCGTCTGAGCGGATATCATCCGGTAAAACGGATTCGGCATTCAGGTTGGGATTAATCAGTTTGGTGTCTTCCGGAAACTCGTAAGCTTCGCCATTCACCCAGCCTTTTTCAAGCTTTTCCAACTCTTCCGGTTTGAAAGATTTTCTGGGTGTAACGTACAGGTCTACTTTAAATTCCTGTTCTTTTAACTCGTAAGCAAGTACTACTTCTTTGTCGTCACTACTAATACCTTTGGCCGTAAATCTCGATAGCATGTTCAAATAAATTTTAAGTTCCTTTTTTAAAAGGGACTCCAAAGATAATTGTTCTCGGCAAAAAGTACTTATTGGTGCCTATCAAATTGTCGGACGCATAAAAAGCTATCTTTATTTGCACCGGTTCCGCCCCTTCCGTCCCCTAAAGTGCTTGTTGCATAACTCATCAGTTGCGCGCGCAATACAGGCCTCTCCCGGTCGGCACTTCGTGCGACCACCTCCATTCTTCGAATAGAGAGGGCAAAGCCACCTATATCCGCGCATTTTCCTTCTCTATCGCTTGCAATGTTGGGGAGCGCCCTGGTTATTGGAGTTATTGGGAATAATAAAATCTGCAAAACAGTTACGCCTGATTCGCTTTATTTGCATTTTACACCGGTAAGCATGAGGTTTTTCGGTAAAAGATGATACATGAAACTGGATAAAGATTTTATTGAAATACTTGGTGCTGAACTGCAAAAAGCGCTTCCGGGCCAGAACGCGCAGTACAGGATGGCCCCCTCGTACCGGCCACGGTTAAGCCATGAGGAGATACTCAAACACCAACCCCGCTTAGGTGGTGTGATGTTATTGCTTTACGAAAAAGCGGAAGAACTGTACATTGTTTTTACCCAGCGGAAAGATTATAATGGTGTGCACGGCGGGCAAATGAGTTTTCCTGGTGGGAAAAAAGATGAGGGCGATCTGGATTTAATTACCACTGCTTTGCGCGAAACCAGCGAAGAGATTGGCATTGACAAGAGCCAGATACAAGTGATTGGTAAGTTGACAGAGTTGTATGTGCAGCCCAGCAATTTCCTGGTTTATCCGACGGTTGGATACGCTGCCAGGATAGAAGGTTTTACACCACAAAAAGAAGAAGTGGAGAAGGTGGTTGAAATACCGCTTGCGTTCTTTTTAGATAAAGCAAACGTTAATATGCAAACCGAAATAAAGTTGTTTAATGGCATGGTGGTTAAAGTGCCTGCCTATGTTTACGGGCCGCATCTTATTTGGGGGGCCACCGCTATTATTTTAAGCGAGTTTACTTTTATAGTGGAGCGATTGAAGAATGCGTAAATCACCATGACAATCCCCGCAGGGTCTCTGTTTCAGGATACTATTAGCAATTTCATTAGGTTAAGGAAATACATCCACGCAAACCCTCTGGCTCCCGGAACGGGAGAACCGCCACCCAGAAATACAGAATGCAACCATCGGGCAAAATTGTTCTTTTTGCTGCGTGGCTGCTCCTCCGTTTCGGAGGCTGGGAGGTAGCGTAGCGCAAAAAGAATTGAGTGTCGGCTTAACTTAATGACATTGTCCTGCGGGGACGGTCTAAATGTTGTTCGATTCACATTTGCCCAGAATACAGGTAAAGACACAGCGGAAGATTGCCACAGCGTTTTCTCTTATATTATTTTAAGGGAAAAGGCTTCGCAATGACATCTTTTTTATTTTAATACATTCCTGACAATCAACTCTTTCATAATTTCATTGGTGCCGGCGTAGATTCTTTGAACGCGGGCATCGGCCCAGGCGCGGGCAATGGCGTATTCCCAGATATATCCGTAACCACCGTGTAATTGAAGACATTCATCCGCCACCTTGCCTTGCAGGTCGGTTAGCCAGTATTTGGCCATAGAGGCTGTTGCCTGGTCAAGTTTTTTCTCTGCATGCAGCTCAACGCAGCGGTCGGCAAAGGCACGGCCTATGGTTACTTCGGTGGCTACTTCAGCCAGTTTAAAGCGGGTGTTCTGAAACTCAGATATTGGTTTGCCGAATGCGCTTCTGTCTTTGGTGTATTGAACGGTTCTGGCCAATGAGCCTTCAGCAGCAGCAACGGCAGATAGAGCCACCAGCAATCTTTCCTGCGATAGTTCAATCATCATGTATTTGAACCCTTCGCCCTCTTTACCTATCAGGTTTTCTTTAGGCACCTCTACATTTTCGAAAAACAATTCGCAGGTATCCTGTGCATGCAAACCTATTTTTTCGAAAGGTTTGCCTTTTGAAAAGCCTTTGGCGCTTGATTCCATTAAAAGAAGCGAGGTTCCTTTTGCACCCTTGGTAGGGTCAGTTTTTACCGCTACAACTGATATATCGCTCAGGTAACCGTTGGTTATAAAAGTTTTTGAACCGTTAACCAGGTAGTAATCTCCTTTATCAATTGCGGTTGTTTTAATGTTTTGTAAGTCGCTGCCGGCGCCGGGTTCAGTCATGGCAATGGCGCCTATGGCTTCTCCGCTTATCATTTTGGGCAGCCATTTTAATTTGGCGGCTTCGGTTCCGTAGTGGTCAAGATAAGGGGCAACAATATCTGAGTGCAAAGGATAACCTACCGCAGGGCCTGCCAGACCTGCGCGGGCAAGTTCTTCCGTAATGATTGCGTTGTAGCGAAAGTCTTTTATGCCGAGGCCACCGTATGGTTCCTCAACTGCCATACATAAAAAGCCGGCTTCGCCGAATTTTAACCAGCTTTCGCGGCTTACCATCTGGTCTTTTTCCCACTTGGCGTTATAGGGTGCAATTTCTTTAGCTATAAGGTCGCGCACAGATTGTGCAAATAGCTTGTGTTCGTCGTTGTATATGTTTCTTTCCATGGTTTCAAAAATTGATGTGCAAGTATAGGGAATTTACGCAAAGAAAGGTGGACGCTGATTTGTTATGGTGATTATGATTGAATGCAAATGCATTTTTAACGCAAAGGCGCAAAGTGTGCAAAGGGCGCAAAGGTGAATACAAAGAAACACCAGGATAGGACAGCCAATAAAAAAATAAGGCACTAAAAACAAAAAACTTAGTGAAGCTTAGTGTCCTTAGCGCCTTAGTGGTAAATTTCTCTTTTTTAACCAGGCCTATGGGAAAATGCCCATTGCGTAGTAGCTATCCCTGATTTTGTTGATGGAAACGGCGAAGGCTGCTGTTCTTAAATCTTTAATACCGCGGTTTGCCTTTTTGAAATCGCGGATATCGTTATAAGACTTTATCATCGTATCTTCCAAACCAGAGTTTACAAGGTCAATTTCATCTGCGCCGTGAATGATTTTTTTAACGGTATCGTTGGTAACTTTTTTACCGGTCATGTCTTCAACCAGTTTTATCAGGTTACGTTGATTCTTTTCGTCAAACCTTTTTTCCATGCGGCCAAAACGAACGTGCGATAAATTTTTCAGCCATTCGAAATAAGATACTGTTACGCCACCTGCGTTTACATAAATATCGGGCACTATCATTATGCCTTTAGCCAGCAAAATTTCCTCGCCGGCCGGTGTAATAGGGCCATTGGCGGCTTCGGCTATTATCTTTGCTTTTATTTTACCGGCATTGTGTTCGGTAATCACCTTTTCTAATGCGGCAGGTATTAAAATATCGCAGGCTATTTCAAGGCCTTCAGCGCTTTTTTTAATGGTTTTTGCACCCGGAAAACCTGCAATGCCTTTGGTTTCCTGGCGGTATTTTAATACTGCAACAGGGTCAAGTCCTTTTTCATTATAAATAGCAGCATCGTTTTCGCAAATTCCAATAATGATTGCGCCGTATTCGCGGATGATAGCAGCAGTATTGTAACCTACGTTACCCAGACCCTGAACCACTACTTTTTTGCCCTGAAGGCCGGTAGTTAAGCCAAGCCCATTCATATCTTCGGCGTGGCTGCAAATTTCATTCAATGCATAAACAACGCCGCGGCCGGTAGCTTCGGTTCTGCCATGCACACCGCCCTGCGAAACCGGTTTGCCGGTAACACAGCCGTAGCCATCAACATCGCCGGGCCTTAATGTCATATAGGTATCCAATATCCAGGCCATTTCGCGTTCACCGGTGCCGTAATCTGGCGCGGGAACATCAATGCCGGGGCCTATAAAATTCTTTTTAACCAGTTCGGCTGTATAACGGCGGGTAATGTTTTCAAGCACTTCAGGAGGTGTTTGGCGGGGCGAAATATTAATACCGCCTTTTGCACCACCAAAGGGCACGTCAACAATAGCACATTTGTAAGTCATTAATGCAGCAAGGGCCATTACTTCATCCTGGTCTACAAAGGTAGAATAACGGATACCGCCTTTGGTTGGCATACGGTGGTGCGAGTGTTGTACGCGGTAAGCTTCAACAACTTTTACCTCATCGCCCCACTTAACCGGGAAATTCATTTTATAAATACTGTTGCATATTTTAATCTGATCGAGCAGGCCCTGGGGCGCACCGGTAAATTTGGATGCTTTATCAAAATAATACGAAACGCTTTCTGAGAAACTTAAAGTTTTGAGGTCAACTTTACTACCCTTATTTGCCATAAATTTTGTTTTGGTGAATAATGTTTTACTACAATCGGCAGGCAAACCTAAACGAAAAACCGGTGTAAGCAAATTTTGCGGTTTTCGTATTATATGCCAACTCTGGTTGAAAGATTAATAATTGGAGAGTAAATGGAACAGATTTTTTTCCGGATTTCAAAAAAGAAGGCGTTAAAAATTGGCGCGTTTGAGGAAGGTTTAACCCCGAAAGGGTGGAGAAACCCTTTCGGGGTGGTGTTAATTTTTCTGGCGCTCTTCTAATTGTTTCAGCCTTCTTTCAATCCGGAAAAGAAAAGAAAAGATGAGAACGAGAATAATGGTAAGCACCGCTACTGACACAAAAACTTTATGATTACTTAGCATAAAATTATTGCTGGTGGCAGCCGATTCGCCCTGTGCAAAGGTGCAAAGCGAAAATAAAAAGGAAATGAGCGTTAAAAAATATCTGGTCATAGCTCTTGCTTTTGTTTTATTAATTGCATGCGTACAAGAATAGAGAATATCCAAAACCCAAGTAAAATCCAGCCAATGCTTGCGGGATAAAAGAACATGCGCAGGCTGCTATCCAAATCATATTTACTAAAGGCCGGATTACCACCATTGCCCGGGTGTAATGAATCTGTTAGCCGCGGAATGATATAAATAAACAGCGCAAAAATGACGATAGAGAAGATGTTATAAGCCGCGGCAATACGCGCCCGCTTAATCTCATCCGTAATTGAACCACGAAGCACGAGGTAAGCAAAGTATATCATTACACCAACAGCTGCGCCATTTAGTTTGGGGTCGTTTACCCAGTAATGGCCCCAGGTATTTTTGGCCCATACCATGCCTGTTGCAAGGCCGCAGATACCAAATAGCAGGGCGGCAACAATGGCCTGGTGCGCGAGCACATCATACAGCGGATTGCTTTTTGCCAGGTAAATAACGCTGCAAACCAGCGAGAAGAATACCAGCGCCGTCATTACAAACCACATAGGCACGTGGAAGAAAGTGTTTCGGATTGATTCGTATAAAATTTCGCGGTAAGGGAAGGCCAGGAACTGGCGTTTGTTGTGAACAACCTCTACCGGTCCGGTTGTTGCCGTTACGGTGGAGGACGAATCAACTTTTGATGCCTTAATCAGCGTTATTCCATCCCTTAAAGCAAACGTTCCATCAATATCATCGTTACCAACCACATCAAAGCTTTGCGATTGCAGGGAATCCTGTTTGTTTGAACCAATACCGAATTTTACTTCAGCCGTATTGCCTGAAAGAATGTGAAGGTCTTTTGCCTGGAAATAATCATTTCCCGATTTAAACCAGAATTGAATTTTGCCAACGCCGGGGTCTTTAAAGTGGGTATGATAACCTGAAATTGTAAAGGTATAGATTGAATCAGGAGAGAATGAAAGCGGCCCGATTTTGGATATGCCGGGACTTAGAGGTACCATGTAACTGCCAATTACAACGTATAACAGCAGTATTACGCTTAACCACTTCCACCATTTGCTATATAACCAGTTCATTTTATTTAGCTGCATTTTTTTTGCCACAAAGACACTAAGAACACTAAGAAATACAATTGGAATAACTTTTTTTTAATCGCGCCAAATATATGGAAATAATACTAAGGCCAGCGCTGGTTGAACAATATTAAAGGCCAGCAGTAGTAAGATGTTATTTGTTGTTTCTTCGCTAAAGCCGGGGGCAGCTATGGCAGCGGCTGATAGTTTGGTAAGAAAAATGATGAGCGGAATTACCAGCGGGAAGCCCAACACCGCCATTAGGGTTGCATTATTTCCGGCACGCGATGCAATGGCGCTCATGGTAGTGAATAAAAAGGAATAGCCGGTTCCTCCCAGTACAATAGTTATTAAGAATACCGGGTAATTGATAACCGGATCGTTAACCATTAATGAGAAGATGCCGAAGGTAAGTAACGAAAGCACCAAAGTGAAAATGAAATTATAGCACAGTTTAGCCAGTATTAAAGCCTGCGGGCTTATAAGCCAGTAATAATAGAAGAACCGCCCTTCCGGCTCGCGGAAGAACGAGTTGGCAATGGCATTTACTGAACTGAAGAGAATGATGAGCCAGAAAAGCACACTCCATACCACCGGGCTAAGTTCCTGGATAGAGTTATTGTACTGAAGGGCAAAGTATATTACCAGCACCGAAGAGAAAACATAAAGCAAAATACCGCCCAGCACATACCGGTTTCGGAATTCAATAATGAGGTCTTTTAGTAAAATGGCTTTTACTGAGGTTATCAGGTTCACGGGGCGAATATAGGACAGTTTACAGTTTTCAGTCTACAGTTTTCAGTTTGAATACAGGGAGCGCCCTAATTGTAAAATGAGCTATTCTTCGCCTAAAATAATCATTACGGCATGAACCCCACTTGCCAGATGAGGCAGCATAGCAGGTTGAATACGTGAACAGACGACCTATTTTGTATTTGTCTTTAAACTGAAAACTGTAGACTGAGAACTGCAAACTGACTTATCTGAAGCAAGTCCCTTTCTCCGTCATCCACGGGTGTATTTCGTAGGTCAATCTTCCGGCTTTTACGGCGGGGTCGTTATCAACCAGTTTTTTTACTTCGTCTTCGTTACCTGAATCGAAAATGAAGATGCCGCGCATTTCGCCTTCATCTAAAAACGGGCCGGCAACATTTAGTTTGCCGGATGCGGCCATGCGGTTAATGTTTTCGAGGTGGGCTTTTTGAATTTGGGCGGCCGTTACTGAATCCTGGTCGCGGTGGGGGCCTTTTTTTAAAATAACCAGGAAATAAGGTTTCAGGTTTTCGCCTGCGTTTTTATTCTGTGCCGCGCAATTTTGGGTGAAGCTGCCGAGCACAATGGTGAGAAGGAATAAAATACTTTTCATAGGGGTTATTTTACTGTTCGCATTCTCCAGGCCAGTATCAGGCTGATAATAGTACCGGTTACAAAATTAGTTAAAACGGTTTCGGTAATAAAGGTTGAAATATTGAAGTAATACGCTGCGCCCTCCAGTGTTTGATGGCCGTTTTTTACGGTGTATTGAAGCATATTTGAAAAGAAATCAGGATTTATCACATTGAGAAAGACAAGATGAACCGGTATGTATAGCAAGCATACAAATACGTTCATTAAAAAGCAGCTTAAAAATGCCTGCGTGAAATTGAGCTTACCAAACTTTTGGTCTATCTTTTCAATTAAGCCAAGGCGATAAGTAAAAACGGGGATAAGAAAGGCTAACAGGGATACGTACGGATAGCAGGAGATATAAGTATCCTGAAGGCCTACTGCGTATTCTATGATAAGCCACAGGAGCATTACCAGCGATGTTAACACGGCGTAGCGAAATTCAATTTTAATACTCATGGGTTGCAGGGTGGATGTTTTAAGCTTCAAAAATCTTTAAAATAAAATCATTCGCAAATTTGTTACCGGGGTCAAACTCTTTTCGAAGTAAGTTAAAATTACTTAGCATAGGATAGGCCCGGTTGAAGAATTCTTTATTTACGCTTTTAAATTCTTTGCCCCAGTGGGGCTTGCCGTTGTAGCGTTTAGCTATTATTTCAAAATCAGCAAGCAGTTCGTCCCATCCAAAGTTATCGGCATTGTAAACTCCCAGCCAGAGGGTATTGCGTTTATAACAGGGGCTTAGCGCAAAATCATCGGCCTTTGTAAAACGTATTTCCTGCAAAAAGTTAATGCGGTGGCCCGAGGTGTTAATCATACTTTTATACTCGCGCAACAGGCTTTGGGCATCAGATATATCAAAGGCCCATTCGGTTTCGCGGTGTAAAGGTGGTTCGGGTACGTTAAACACCTTGAAGCTTTTTTCAACCCGGTCAAGTGGTTTTATAAAATTCTGAACCAGGCGGCGGTTAATATTTTTGCGCCAGTTGCGATTAATGCTGCCTATTTTTAAAAGCAGGCGGTATGCATTTACTGAAATCAGTTCGTCCATAAACCACTGCCTGAAACGTGAATCGTTTACCGGGGCCTGGGTGCGGGTGTATTTATAAACCACTACTTCCCCGGTATGCGGAAACCACCACAATTTAAAGTGGTCGGTTTTATTTACAAGTTCATTAAGGTTATTGATTACATCCTCAAAGTTGGCGGTGTAGGTTTCATCGTGCAGGTTAAAGGCGGGCACTATGTTCAGGGTAATTTCCGAAATAATACCCAGGCAACCCAGGTTAACCAGGGCCATTTGGTATAGCTCATTATCTTGTTCTCTGTTAATAGTAATCTTTTCTCCATCCGCTTTAATAAGGGAGAACTCCTCAATCTGCGAACCTAATACCTGGTAATTAATGCCCGTTCCGTGGGTGCCGGTGCTAACGGCCCCTGCTATGGACTGTTCTGAAATAGAACCCAGGTTCTTTAACGCCAGGCCTTCTTTATCCAGGTATTCGTTCAGTTGCCAAAGCTTAATACCTGCCTGCACGGTTATTTTAAGGGCCTGCTTATCGAGATGCAAAACTTTGTTATAGTTATCAAAATTAACCAACGCATCTTCCGTTAAGCATATCTTGTTCCATGAATGGCCTGTGCCGACAACCCTTATTTTGCTGTGTTCTTTGATAACCTGGATTATCTCATCTTCAGTTTGAGGCTGAAAGTAGTTTTTTGCCACGCAGCTTTGGTTGCGCGCCCAATTGAAGAATTGATAGTTTGGGGTTGATTTCACCAGGAAACGGTTTAAATCAAATGCAGTTTAACACAAAGGCCACAAAGGCTTATACAAAGGACACCAGAATACAAATCTTTGTGGCCTTTGCATAAGCCTTTTCTTCGTGTTCCCTGCCTGCCGGCAGGCAGGTTTGTGTTAAACTGCATTTGACTGTAATTTGTAACGAGGATTAAAGTTAACAATACCCGGAAACAAAAATCCCCACATTTTATTGCAGGGATTTTGCGTTTGGGGAAACTATCAAAAAGTTTGGTATTTTGCTTCTTTGTAATTATAAGACTTGGGAGGGTTGCAAAGGGTTGCATCTTAAACGTTGAACCCTTAAATTTTTATTAAGATATTGTTACCCGACGGTAATTTAACTCTCTGTTTTAGTTGTATATAATTGATTTACAAATAAATAGTCGTTTTTTATGAAAAATCTGCGATTTATAATTTTATTCACTTTTTTTTCTGCTGCGGGCTTTGGCCAGTGCATAGCCACCTTCAGAGACATTAATAACTACGTTTATATTTTTGACGGCGGCGAAAGTAAATACCTGGAGGCGATGCCTTTGCTTTCATATAAGATTGGCCGGGCTGGTATTATGGCTTACGTTGGGCAAAACGGGCGTTTAAAAGTGTATTATAAGGGGAAAACCTATCCGGTTACCGATGCTACCCCTAATTATTATATGACTGATAATTGGTTTTTATACCAAAACTTCAACATCATTAAGGTGATGTATAACGAGGAGTTTAAAACCCTTGAAAACCTGTTTACGCCGGGAACCGATTCTTTGTATTATTCCGACAGCATTATTGTTTGGCATAATGGCTTAGGGGAGTTGAATGCCTTTTATGAGGGCCAAACTACTTTACTGGAGCGCACCGATATAACCAGGCCCAAAATAGGCCCCAATATTTTTGCTTATATGGACCTGAGTAATAATTTTAAAGTGTTTTACGGAGGAACGGTGCAGGTTTTGGAAAGTTATGCGCCCAGCAGCTATGCAGTAAATGAGGATATGCTGGTTTATTTTGACCAGTATAATAACCTGAAAATTTATCATGACGGAATTGTGGACGAGACAAGCACCCCCGCACCTTCGGAATACCGTTTGGGTAGAGATTTTTTTGCCTATATCAGCAGCCTGAAACAGTTGGTGGTTTATTATAAGGGAGAAGAAACCGTTTTGATGGATGACCACCCACTGCGCTGGACCGTTTACAAAAACATGCTGGTTTATACCGATAAGGGCAATAACTTCTGGGCATGGTATAAGGGCAAAAAATATTGGCTGGAGCGGTATTTACCCATGAGTTATAAGGTGGAAAACGATGTGTGTTTTTACCAGGACCTGGATGGCCGGCTAAAAGCCCTTTATTATGGCGAACAGGTGGAAGTAAGCGATCAGATAGTGCCTTCTTATAACGTATTTAACGAGGCCGTAACTTACTCGTTAATGCCTTACGAAACGAAGGTGTGGTGTAATAAGAAAACGTATACTTTTAAGTAGATTTTAAAGGCATTTTTAACGCAAAGGCGCAAAGAAGGCAAAGAAATTCAAGATAAAAGGCTAAACGCAAAAAACAAGTAATAAACTACTGTAATTTGCTTCTGTATTCCTTTGCCCCCTTTGCGTCTTTGCGATAGAAATGTATTGGTTTTAATTGAAAATTTATGAAGGAATATAAATTTAAAGGGAAGTTAGAGGCCGGCGATGGCGGAGGGGCTTATGTTATTTTTCCTTACGACGTGCAGAAGGAGTTTGGAAAGGGGCGGGTGCCTTTTAAATGCACCATTGACGGCGAGCCTTACCGGGGCACGATGGTGAAGTACGGCACCCCGTTTCATTTTGTGCTTGTGCAGAAGGCAATAAGGGAAAAGATTGGCAAGGGGGTAGGAGATGAGGTGAAAATTTGGCTGGTAGAAGACCAGGAGGAGCGCACTATTGAAGTGCCTGATGCATTTAAAAAGTTATTGAAGAAACATAAGCTGGAGCAGATGTTTGATAAGATGAGCTTTACGCATAAAAAGGAATGGGTGCTTTGGATTAACGGAGCGAAGAAGGAGGAGACGAGGTTGGCGAGGATGGAGAAGGCGGTGGAGAGGCTTTTAGAAAAAATGTAGTAATACCTGGGGACGCTGATTTTTTATGATGATTATGATTTTTAAAGGCATTATTTAAATAATGGCTATTTTTGTAGTATGCTGAAAGATATTATCACCACCGACCCAGAAATAATGAGCGGCACACCGGTATTTGCCGGAACCAGGGTGCCGGTTAAGACGCTGTTTGACTATGTGGAGAGCGGAAAGACACTGGATGATTTTTTTGAAGATTTCCCTTCGGTAAAACATTCTCAGGCTACTAATTTGCTTAACCTGGCCCAACAACTTCTACTCTCTGCGAATGAAAAAGTTGCTGCTTGACGAGTGCGTTCCGCATCGTTTGAGAAAGAATTTACCGGAGTTTGAAGTATATACCGTAACGTTTATGGGTTGGAGTGGTATTAAGAATGGTAAGCTGTTGCAGTTAGCCGTTGATAATCACTTTGACCTGTTTGTAACCACCGATAAGAATCTGCCATACCAACAAAACTCTACTAAATTCCCTATAGCCATCGTTGTTTTTAATGTGGTTAAAGATGAGTTTGAAACGATAATGATGTTGTTGCCTAAAATGAAGTTGCTTGCTGACAGTTTTGAGAAGAATAAGGTTTACGTGATAGAGTAGGGTAAAAATGTAATAATACAATGGGACGCTGATTTATTATGATGATTATGATTTTTAATACATTGGTAGATAGTATTGGTGTTGTTTATACAAGGTTTTGAATGTAGAAATACACGTATTAAAAATGCGATAGCCGTGAATTACTCGTTTTGGAAACGGGGGCTAGTGGGAGAAGCCGCTAAACAAAAGGCGGTACAGAATTAATAACTTATTACCTTTAGCATAATATATGCACATACGTAGGCTTATTACTATCTGGCTTTTGTTTTTGGCTTTTTACTGCAGGGCACAGCACTCTGTAAGCGGCCATGTATATTACGATTTGAACAATAATGGCGTTTGGGATGCGGGCGAGCCTCCTGTTATTAATCAGTTTGTTGTTCCTGCGACATATATCAACTTGGGAGGGCTTACAGATAGTAGTGGCTTTTACCAGTCTTCTAAGTCCTTTTATTCCGGCACCATATTGGTAAAACCAGCGGCTGTTTTTAATGGTAAGTTTGTACCCGATAGCATCAGTGTTTACATTGGTAGTAACGATACCGGCCTTAACTTCGGCCTTCAGTTTGTACATCAATTTTCGGATGTTGAGGTGGTTGCTACCGAGGAAATAAGGGCTATTGCCGGGCAACCTGCCGGTTATAATATTACGGTGTTAAACAAAGGCACACGAACCGAAAATGGCACCGTTCGCTTTACGTTCAATAATAATTTTACTTATACCTCTACCCTGCCTGCGGCTACTGTTGCCGGTAATGTTGCTTTATGGAATTTCAGTAACCTGCTGCCCGGAGAATACCTGCATTACCAGATAGTGCTTAACACGAATGCGGCGGCTGCACCTGGTTTTGTTTTTACCGATACAGCTAATGTGGCCATTGTTAACACCGATTCTTTTCCCGCCAACAACACTGCTGTAATTACCGATTCGGTTGTAAACAGCTACCAGCGCATTACCAAAAGTGTTCAGCCGCTTAATTATAACGGCGCTAACTTTCAGCAAGGCGATTATCTTACTTACACCGTCAACTTTCAAAATACAGATACTGCAACCATTGGCACAGTTAAAATTGACGATTCGCTGAGCGTTATGCTCGACCCCTCAACCATTGAGATTATTGCGGCCAGCGCCCCATATACCTTTACTATAAGTAGCGCACCATCGCCTTATGCAGTGGACCTTATTATATATTTTAACCAAATTAATTTGCCCGACAGTTCCATGGCCCAGGCTGGCAGCCACGGATTTTTTACGTTTAGGATACGCCCTGTAAGTACCAATTTTACAGGTAACATTCAAAACCTGGCCTATGTTTACTTAGATGGCAAAAAGGTTCCGGTGGGCACCATTACCAACGCGTGCTTCAGCAGCTTAAATATATGGGTAAATTCAATGCCCCAGGTTTTCAGCCAATGCGCCCCGCCGCTTAATGGCAGCGCGTCAGTTTATGCTTATGAGGGAAGTAACACTTCAAACTTTAATTACAACTGGAGTAACGGCGAAACCGGAGCGGTAGATACCGGCCTTACTGCGGGCCAATACTATGTAACCGTTACTGACCAGTGCGGCAGCACGGCAGTAGGCATGCCTATTGTTGATACCTTAGTTATGCCTGATACCATATCGTGCGTATTGGAAATTTTGGAATATCCGACCTGCCCCAACAGCAGCGATGGTGTAATATATGCGCAGGCTTGCGGGGGCACCGGACCCTATAGTTATTATTGGGCGGGTAGCCAGGGCTCGTTCAATGGCCCGGATACCCTGCGGAATTTTTCGGCGCAGGATAATTATATCTGTACAATAATAGATTCCTTACATCATGCAGCATATTGCAGCACTGTAGTAAATACCGTTTTATCGAAATATAATTTTGGAACATTAATAAACAGCTATAGTTGCAATGCGTGGGAACCGGGAGTGTACCCGGGGTTTGCATCGGTACCACTTGGCATGGCCAGCGTTTACATTACAGGCACCCCCCCTTTTAATGTTTTATGGAGCAATGGGGCTACCACTGACTCAATAAGCAATTTGCATAGTGGCGAATATTATGTAACAGTAACTGATTCAGTGGGCTGTTCAGAAACGGACAGCGTGCAAATAAATGCCTTGGCAGATATTGATTTTCAACTATCGTTTAGCGGAGGGCTTGTTTGCAGCGATACACAATCTATTGGGCTTACTTATACCCTGACGGGCGTAGACAACAACTCGTATATGCAGTCTTTCAACAACTACCCCAATATTACACTAGCGGATGAATCACTTCCTTTTGCAGTGCAGGTGCCTTATGATTTTGCGGATTATGGCGTGGAGGTTTACCTTGAAAGTGCATACGGCTGTGTGATAGATACGGAATATCAACTGCCACCTTACGTGGGCTTCGATAATAATTCTCCTTACGTATCGTACACTTCTGATTGTGCTGATAGCGGCAACGGCATTAACATAACCATTGGTGCTGCAAACGGGAATGAATGCTATTTTGCCTGGAGCAACGGATTTAACGACCAAGACCCATACGCAAGTGATTTACTTTTTGTTCCCCCGGGAATTTATTCATGTACTGTTAACGATGGCTATTGTACCTGGGTAATTGGTGATACTATTACCGGCAATGATTCCATTAATGTAAATGTAATCTCAGAAGGAAATTTATGCAACAATGCCACCACAGGCACCATCAGTTTACAGGGAACCAGCAACGTATCGCAAACTTTTTATTACTCCTGGAGCAACCAGAACCCGAATGCAAATACAAATAACAGCGACCCGGGTTTAACAGTAGGAATCTATACCTGCACTGTAGTTGATAACAATAATTGTTCGGTAATAAAAACTTTTACAGTACAGCCCGACTCGCTGGTTGTTTTGATGCCGCAGGTACAAAACGCGTGCTACAACAGCAGTAATGGTAGCATAACATTATCTGTGCAAAGCGTTTCGGGTAATTTTAGTTATAGCTGGAGCGATATGTCAACACAACCGGCTGACAGCTCTATATCTTCGGGAAGCTACAGTTGCACTGTAACCGATGGCAGTAGTTGCACGGCAAGTGTAACTGCCTTTGTTGGTGAACCGCAGAATGTAACTGTTGCTTTTTCGAATGTTATTCCACCTTGCAGCTCAGCTTCTGGTAGCGTTACCATCAGCAATATTACCGGAGGTACACCACCATACCAACTGGCGTGGCTGAACGGTGGCAGCGATACTGCCATCAGCAATTTAGGCAGCGGCTTTTATGTGTTAACCATCACCGACTCCAATAACTGTAGTTACGGCGATACTGATTACCTGCCATGCAGCGACGGTGTAAGCAGTATAGAACCTAATATTTCTTTTTCGCTGCACCCCAACCCCACCACCGGCCAACTGATAATTGAAACGCAAAACTTTACCCCAAAAAGCATTACCATTTACGATGATGCTGGAAGGCTGATAAATATCCTGCCATTTAAAAATGAAATAAACATAAGCACACTTAGCAGCGGGGTTTATTTTATGGAGGTTACGGGTAGTGCGGGGGTGGTTAGGAAGAGGGTGGTGAAGATGTGAATGCAAATGTGATAATTCGATAATTCGGCAATGTGATAATTGAATACAAACAGCAATAATCACCCACAGGACAGCCCTCCTGAATCAGGCTATGCCTTACCCAAGTTTAACGAATGTATTAAAATAAAAAAGATGTCGTTGCGAGGTTAATTCCCGTAAAAAATAANNATTAACCGCGGCAATCTTCCGTTGTGTCTTTAGGTGGCAAATTACCATGAAAGACACAACGGAAGATTGCCGCAGCCTTTTCTCTCTTATTTTTTATTGGAAAAGGCTTCGCAATGACATCTGCTTATATTTTAATACCAACAGCCGCCTCATCCTTCCGTTTGTCGCAGGGGGTTTACACTTTTACTCATTTTGTCAATTTATAATTATTTAAATATCACAACAACTTGATTTTAAGGTAATTGCAAATTTTTTGTCTTTACACTTTTTCTGATTTTTGGAAAGTGTAAAGGCGTTAATTATTTGATTATCAGATAATTATAAGCTTTTTTGCTTTAAAAAGTGTAAAGGCAATTTTGGAGTTTATTGGGATATTTGTTTTGGAAGTAGTCAAATTATCAACTATTTGTCTTTCGCCTTCTGAAGTGTAAAAGCAAAGGTAGTACCTACCCCAACGGTGCTGCGCACGTTAATGGTTTGTTCGTGGGCTTCTATGATGTGCTTAACAATGGCGAGGCCTAAACCGGTGCCGCCTTGCTCGCGGGAGCGGTGTTTGTCTATCCGGTAGAAGCGTTCGAACAGGCGGGGTAAATGCTCTTCTGATATGCCTATGCCGTTGTCGGTAATTTCAATCAGGATGTTGTCGTCCATGTCGTAATAGCTGGCGGTGGTTTCACCATTTAGGGTGCCGTATTTGATGGAGTTATCAATCAGGTTGGTTATTACCTGGCGTATCTTTTCTTTATCGGCGTGCACAAAAAACGGTTTCTCAAATCCCTTTTTTACGCTTAGCGAAATGCCCTGCTTTACAGCTTTCAACTCCATAGATTCGAACACCTCTTTTGCCAGTTGTGTAATGTCAAATATCTCTTTTATCATGGCTACCTCACCACGTTCTATTTTGGATATTTCATCCAGGTCGTCAACCAGGTTGTTGAGGCGGTCAATGCTTTTGGCGGTGCGCTCCAGAAAGTGTTTCATTACTTCAGGCTCGTCCATGGCGCCATCCAGCAGGGTATGCACGTAACCCTGAATGTTGAAGATGGGCGTTTTAAGTTCATGCGATAAGTTGGCCAAAAACTCCTTGCGAAACTGTTCAAGCTTTTTGAGATCCTCAATTTCCTTGCTCTTGTCGGTTACCCAATCTTTAACCTGGGTTTCCATTTCGGTAAGCGGGTCGTCGCCAACAGAATCGCCGATTGATTCTTTTAAGTTTTTGCTCAGTTTAAACTGGTGAATGATTTTATAGACCAGTTTTATACGGTTGCGCAGGTAAACATCTACCACGTAATAAAGTAGCACGGAGGCTGAAACTGAAACCAGCACAAAGATGGAAACAAAATGCAACAGGGAGTTTTCAAAGTAAAGGTCAATCAGGCTTACAAATGTTGCAAGCATCAGCGAGAAAAGGATGGTAAGGGTTCTGGGTGAGTATTTGTCCAATGTTTAAATTAGTTTATGGTGCGAATTTATTTATAAAATGCGAATACAATCCTCATCCTAAATCTCCCGACAAAAAGGTCGGGACAGGCTTTCTCCGAGGGAGAAGGACTTTTAAACCGGCCCATCCAGGGTATACAATCCCAATACGCAGAGTCGCCCATTCCGCAAAGCCGGAAAGGNNAGTCCCCCATTCCGCAAAGCCGGAAAGGGGAGACTCTGCGAGGAAGACTTTTTTTCTTTTTTAACTAGCCTTTCAATTTATCGTGTTTTAAAACTTTTGCTTCCAGGTAAAAAATAATCTCTTCGGCGATGTTAGAGCTAAGGTCGCCAACGCGTTCAATTCTTCTGATGATAGACATTAAATTAAGCAGGGCGATGATATCATTAGGTTCTTTGCCCAGGTGATTAGCAATTATTTTATTAGCATGCCGGTTAATGTTATCAATCTCTACGTCCTTACTAAATACAAGGCGGGCCTGTGTAGTGTCATCATTGCGCAACGACTGTATATTATCTTCAATCATCGAGTCGGCCAGTTCGTACATTTTTTGCAGTTGTAATTCCAGCAATAACTGGTCGTCAAATTTTTTATCCATCTCCAAAACAAACTTCGAGATTCCTTTTGCGCTATCCCCAATACTTTCCAGGTGCGAGTTGATTTTGAAGGCGGCAAAAACAAAGCGGAGGTCTATGGCAACCGGGTTAAACAGGGCTACAAAGTTTTCGCAGTCTTTATCAATTTTCAGCTCTTCGGCATTTACACGCCTTTCGTTTACCAGCACTTCGCGCGCTAAGTTTTTATCAAGCGTGTTTACTGCAATCAAACTTTTGCGCAACTGTTTCTGCACCAGCAAAAACATTTCAATCAGGTTATTTTTAAGCGATGTTATTTCTTTATCTAAGTGGCCCATTTTTGAGTGTTGAGTATTTAGGTGTTCGTAATTATGATTTATGAATTATGAGTTATGATTTATGAGTGGGGAGGGCCTTGTATTTTGCATTTGCTCAATGCCCACAGCCGCCCTATCCAAATCTACCGGTTATATAATTCTGTGTCTTTTCTTTTTTAGGGTTGGTAAATATTGTTTTGGTATCATCGTATTCTATCAGCTCTCCCAGATAGAAAAATGCGGTTTTGTCGCTAACACGCGCTGCCTGCTGCATGTTATGCGTAACTATAAGAATAGTGTATTTTGCTTTCAGTTCCCAAATCAGTTCTTCAATTTTGGCACTTGAAATAGGGTCGAGCGCTGAAGTGGGCTCATCCATCAATACAACAGATGGTTCAATAGCAATAGCGCGGGCAATGCACAGACGCTGCTGCTGTCCGCCCGAAAGGCTGAGTGCGTTTTTGTCAAGCTTATCTTTAACTTCTTCCCAAAGGGCGGCCTGTTTTAAAGAGCGTTCAACAGTTTCTTTAATAAATTTTTTGTGGGTAACACCATTTACCCTTAACCCGTAAGCTACGTTTTCGAAAATGCTTTTCGGAAAAGGATTGGGTTTTTGAAATACCATACCCACCTTTTTACGCAACTCGTTAATGCGAATGTCTTTAGCAAAAATATCCTTGTTATCTATCAATACTTCGCCTTCTAGCCTGAAACCTTCAATCAGGTCATTCATCCGGTTGAAGATGCGCAGGTAAGTTGATTTACCGCAACCTGAAGGGCCAATAAGAGCTGTTACGGTATTATGCTTCATCTCCATGTTTATATCACGTAAGGCGTGGAAATCACTATACCAGCAATTTACATTTTTGGTTTGCAGCTTATTCATCCGCTCATTTTCTTTATACTGCGCCATTTTCAACATTTCAGAACTCAATAAACCGGTAACTTCAACCCCATTGGGGTTAATTACTTCACGCTTTCTCTCTCCAAACAACCCATTCATTTCAACTCACATTTTTATGACCGGTTCAAATCTAATAACTACGCACCTTTTTAATTTGCAATTTAGTGTATCTGTTAGCCAAATCTGCCTGTAATATAATTCTGTGTCCGTTCTTCTTTAGGATTTGTAAACATGTTTTTGGTATCATCATATTCTATCAATTCGCCCAGGTAAAAGAACGCAGCTTTGTCGCTTACCCGTCCGGCCTGCTGAATATTATGGGTCACAATTACAATGGTATATGTTTCTTTAAGAGTAACTAAGAGTTCCTCAATTTTTAGTGTTGAGATTGGGTCAAGTGCAGCGGTAGGTTCATCTAATAAAAGCATTTTAGGTTTCATGGCCAGGGCACGGGCAATACAAAGCCTTTGTTGTTGTCCGCCTGAGAGGCTGGTTCCTTTTTTGTGCAGAATGTCTTTAACTTCATCCCATAAACTTGCACTTTTCAGCGAGGTTTCAACTACTTCATCCTTTTGTGCTTTTGTCAGTTTTATTTCGTTAAAAATATACCCTGCAATTACATTCTCATAAGTACTCATTGAAGGGAAAGGGTTGGGCCGCTGAAAAACCATACCAATGTGGCTGCGCAGCACAACCGGATTCATCTTGTAAACGTCATCGCCATTGTAAATCATTTTACCCTCTACCGTTGCATCAGGCGCAAGTTCATGCATGCGGTTAATACAACGCACAAAGGTAGTTTTACCGCAGCCTGACGGGCCTAAAACGGCCACCACGTGGTTACGTGTAATGGCCATGTTTACCTTTTTTAATACCTGGTTGCTGCCAAATGAAGCGCAGAAGTCCTCTGCTTTCAATATAACATTGTTTGCAATTGTATCAGGGCTTTTGGTTTCCATTTTCGGTGTTACGGTTACATTTAATACTGCACTTTCCATTTTCTTTCTGCAATTTTTGTAATGATGTTCAGTAAGAAAATAAATATAATCAGCACCAATGAAGCGCCCCAAGCCAGTTTTTGCCATTCATCGTAAGGGCTGATAGCATAATTGAAAATGAGTAAAGGGATACTGCTCATGGGTTTTGTGATATTCGCGCTCAAATATGGATTTCCGAATGAAGTGAAAAGCAAAGGTGCTGTTTCGCCTGAGATGCGGGCAATACTTAAAATTACGCCTGATAAAATACCGCTCATAGCAGCCGGCAACAAAGCCCGCATGGTAGTTTGATAATAGGAGGCGCCCAATGAAAAGGAAGCTTCTTTTAATCCTGCGGGAACGCGCTTTAATGTTTCTTCAGTTGCTTTAGCTATCGGGGGAATCATCATAATGGCAAGTGCGATGCTGCCGGATATGGCAGAGAACCCGCCCATGGGTTTTACTACCCATTCATAAATAACGATACCAATGACTATTGACGGCACACCCTGTAGCATATCAATACTCAGCCGTGCCCAATTTGCAATTCCCGCTTTCGGAAATTCGCTCAGATAAACGCCGATTGCAATGCTGAACGGTATAGCAATAATACATGCCATAAAAATAATAATGGCGCTTCCCACTATGGCATTTAATATGCCACCCCCGGTTTCGCCTACGGGCTTTGGCATATGGGTAAGAAAGGCCCAGGTTATAGAAGTAACGCCTTTTTGAACTAAGTAATATAAAATGAATATTAAAGGCAATACTGCAATAAACGTAAACGCAATTACCCCCCATTTAAAAACGGAATTTTTAATATGCCTGGTCCTTACGGCCCTTTCAACATTATTTATCATCGTATGCAAATTGTTTGATGATCTGTCTGCCAATAAAATTTACTATCGCTGTAACAATAAAGAGTAACAACGCCATTTCAATCAATGCGGAGGTATAAATAGTACCCACGGCCTCAGTAAATTCATTAGCTATTACGCTGGGCATAGTATTAGCGGGCGCAAAAATGTTGTGAGGTATAGAATGCGTATTGCCAATAAGCATAGTTACCGCCATGGTTTCGCCTAATGCCCTGCCTAAAGCCAGCAGTATGCCTGCAAAAATGCCTGAACGCGAAAATGGCAGTACTACTTTTTGAATTACTTCATACCTGGTTGCTCCCAGCGAATAGGCTGCTTCTTTTAAATGGCGGGGAACCATAGTAATTACCTGGCGGGTAATAGAAACAGCATAAGGCATTATCATAATGGCCAGAACGAACGAGGCTGTAAATAATCCGATACCGTAAGGAATCACTCCTACCGAAGTTTCAATGCTGCGGATAATTGGCACCAATACAAACAGGCCCCAGAATCCATAAATAACCGATGGTATGCCTGCCAGTAATTCAATAACACTTTTAAATGTTTGTGAAACCCTGCCTTCGGTATAATACTCACCTAAAAACAATCCAATAGCCAGCGAAAACGGAAGTACCATTAACAAGGCCAGCAGCGAAGTCAGTAATGTGCCCACCAGAAATGGCAAACTGCCAAAATCATTGGTAACCGGATCCCATGCACTACTGAAAAGGAACTTCCATCCTGATGCTTGTATTGAAGGTATGGAAGCGCTAAGCAGGGTGCAAAAAATCCCAACAAGGATAAGAATAAGTATAAGAGCAATAGCAGATAATGAAAGGCGGAATGTCCGCTCTTCTGCATTGAAGAAATTACTTTTCGCAGCCATCATCCTGAGTAAAATATAATAGAGCAACCTTACAAGGCTGCTCTATTTTGTCAAAAAAATCAATCAAATATTAAATAGCTACCTGTTTCTCTCCAAATTTTACTGTCTTTAAAATATCCTCGGCACGTTTTACCACATCAGTTGGCAGCGGAGCGTAATTAAGTGGCTGGGTATATTGCTGTCCGTCATGTATCATCCAGTTAATTAATTTTACAAGGTCTTTAGCTTTAGCCTCATCTCTGCCACCATACGATTGGTCAGCATAAACTAACACGTAAGTAAAACTGCTTATAGGATAACCATCTGCAGCATCTGTATTGGTTATGGAAACACGCATATCTGCGGGCAATTCAACATTAGCAGCGGCCGTAACTGATTGTAAGGTTGCAGGAACATATTTGCCGGCCTTATTCTGTAATTGGCCCACAGGCAAATTATTTTTTATAGCAAATACCAGTTCAACATATCCGATACCACCGGGTGTTTGCTTTACCATGCCGGTTACCCCTTCGTTGCCTTTAGCGCCCAGGCCAGCAGGCCAATCTACCGAGGTTTTCTTACCAACTTTGTCATTCCATTCCTTACTCACTTTCGATAGATAGTCAGTAAAAACATAACTGGTACCACTTCCGTCTGAACGGTGCATTACTGCTATGGCAAGGTCCGGTAATTTTACACCCGGGTTCAGTTTGATTAAGGCTTTGTCATTCCATTTGGTTATTTTTCCCAGATAAATATCTGCCACCACATCGGGGCTGAATTTAATTGCATCTGTAATTCCCGGGAGATTGTAAGTTATTACCACAGCTCCAAGGCAAATTGGGATATGAACAATGGCAGCAGGTGATTTGCTCATTTGTTCGTCGTTCATAGGTGCATCAGACGCACCAAAATCAACGGTTTTTTCCTGTAACTGCTTAATGCCCCCACCCGAACCTATAGACTGGTAATTTACTTTCGTTCCGAAAGAGTTATGGTATACATCAAACATTTTTGAATACAAAGGATACGGGAAAGTTGCTCCTGCCCCAAGTATCCCGCCCTCAGCATTTGCCTGCGCTTCCTTGTTATCTCCCTTCTGTCCGTTTCCACAACTGCCCAGAGCAATTGTTGCAAAAAGCGCAATGATTAAGTTTCTCATAATTGAATTTTACTTTTAGTTAAGGCCAAAACTATGATTCTAATATGTCCTGGATATTAAGTTTTCGTTAGTAGTGCTCTTTTTATCGAACCACCAGCTATCAATCATAAACTGGGTACGTATGGTTAAAACATCGGCTTTTGCGTAAGAACCTGACCATCCGGCAATACCTGTACCTTCATTGGTTACGTGATCGTACCAAAGCATTAACTTAAAGTAAGGCACAGGGCTTAATGTAAAGCCGCCACTGTATGTAGTATAGGCTATATCGGTAGTTGAAAATTTGTCGTGTGTGTTAATTTCAGTTCCGCTAACTGCAGTGTTAGGGGTATAATTGTCTACCTTAAAGGTAAGGTCGGCGTTCATGGCTTGTTTGCCTGCTTTAAAGTGGAACCCTTGGGTAAAGGTTACCATGTATCCACGGAAGTTACGGATGTAAAGATCGGCAACCGGGGCATTGATTCCGGCACCAAGTGGTACCGTTGAAGAACTTGCCTGACCAGGCTGCTGACCGGCTATAAATTCGCCACGCAAGGCAGTTGTGGCCGAGGCGTTAGCGGCGATTTTGTAATCGAAATCAACTTCAAGATGTGCACCATAATATTCACGGTGATAATCAGTGTGGCCTTTTCCGGCAGTATCGGCGGTACCGGCAGTAACATTGGCAAATGAATCTACGCCGCTATAATCGCTCTTAACAACTTTAAATACGTTATTGGTAGTTTGTAATACGCTTCCGTAATAGTAAGAGCCACTGGCCATCAGTTTTATCTTCGTATCTGTATTCAGCTTAAATTGTTTGCCTATCATTAAGCGGCCCACAAAATCTTTTGCGCTTTGATAAGCGCCGGTGCTTATGCTTGATTGTCCTGTACCGGTGTTACCAATGCCCTCGCCGTTTACTACGGCCGCATCTAAACGCAGATAAACAGGTTTAAAAGTGCGTGGAGATTCAATAATGAAAGTTTCGCCCAGTTCACATTCGTTTGGCATAATGGTCTGGTTCATGCGCGCAAACTCGGGTGTTTCGTACGTAGCCGGTGAAGCCGGAGATTCCCAGCCAAAAGGGCGAACGGTTATACCACCTTGTATGCTAAACCAACCCGTCCATGGGTCAATGATACGGCCATAGAAATCCTTGAACGCGTTAAATCCTTTTTCAGTAGCGTCGTATTGGAAATTGAATTCGCCAACTTTTATTGAATCGCCATGGCTGTTAACAATTTCATGCTGCCAGAAAAGTTTAAAACGTCCACGACGAATTAATATCCGGTTATTGGCTGCTCCGGGGAAATTACCTCCCTGAACACTTGATACACCAGCGGTATCTGCACGCTGCCATTCTGGTTGAACATATATTACAATCCTGAATTCGCGCAGAATGTTAAGAATATGGTCGGTTTTTCTGAAATGTTCTTCTATTCGTGTTGAATCTGAAGCATAGTTTTGTGCTTTTCCTGCCAGAGCGAAAAGCACCAGTAAGATGGGTAATAGTTTTTTCATTTTTGGGTTATTTTTTGTAACGCAAAAATGACTTTTCAATGTTAAGATAATGTTTCCTTAACTTGCCTCAATGGTTAAAATTTATATGAGTTATACACCTGATAGTATATAAGCCGGTTATTTATCTTATTGTTCCCTGAAACTACAAAACAGAAAGCTTTGTATAGTATTAAACGGTGTTTGATGTTCCATTTAATCCTTTCAAAAGTACTTTCGAACCTGGATGATATGCTTGCTTGTGTGTATTGCTTTACATCCAATCCACTGCATTTTGTCGGGTCTTTATCTGAGAATGTGCCGAGAATTAAATAACCGTTGATCCAGCGAATATTTACCACTTCCGTAACAGATAATAAAAATCAGCAGCATTGTCATAGCAAAATCCGGCCTGTAGTCATGCGCAAAAAACCAAAATCCCTTTTCCAATAGCTCTGGATATTTAGTGGTTATAAAAGCCACTATCATTACAATTACCAATGGGATAGCAGCCAGCCTTGAAAGCAAACCCAGGATTAAAGCAATACCGCAGGTAATTTCAAAACAGGCGGTGAAAGGGGCCCAAAATTCAGGATGAGGGATTCCAATTTTAGCAAACCTCCCCGCGCCAAGTGTATCGGGCAACAAAAATTTTTGAATTCCTTCGGAGAGAAAAACAAGCCCTGCAGTGATGCGCGGAATTAATGTAGGTACCCAGCTTTTTGTGATATAATTTAACATAGTAGTGAATTTTTAATGAATTACGTTTAATGATAGTTTTAATAGTTTAGTTACAAACTGCGCTATGCCATCAGCATTTATATTCCCCTTTTACACGTAATCAAAAACTGCCATAAACCCAAAATCCATGTGTATTTGCATGTGGCAATGAAATAAGGTCAATCCGGGGTTGTTGGCTGTAAAGTCAATATCTGCTTCCTGAAACCCGCCAAGCATAACTACATCCTTAATTATGCCGGAAGTTGCCTTGCCGCCAATTTTGGTAATCTCAAAACTATGCCGGTGAAGGTGCATGGGATGAATGTCATCAGAAGCGTTACGCATGTGCAGCCTGTAACGCTTGCCTTCTTTCAGATGGAACATAGGTGCCATATCCATCATATCGAAAGCTTTACCATTAATAGTCCAGCGGTTAAACCCCTTATCTGCCCCGTTTTGTTTAGCAAAGAGCATTTCAATTATTTCGTCAGGCTTTTGAACATTACCGTTAGGTTTACCGAACAGGCAGTAATCCCATTTAAAAGGTTTAGGGGTTAGCCATTGTGGTTTATCTCCTTTGTGCCCCTCATATTCTACAACAATACCCATACCGTTACCCCTGTCATCATCGTCCAAATCACCCATTATCCAGGCACCCGGCCCGTTCATTTCTACAATTGCAGATATGCGCTCTGCCGTACCTATCCATAATACAGGGATTTCTGCGGCATTCGGCACAGGGTTGCCATCAAGGGCTACAACTTTAAAAGTATGCCCCGGTAAAGCAAGACTACGGATTTCAGTAGCGCTGCCATTAAGGATATGGAATAGTATGCGCTCGCCTTTTTTTACGCTAACAGGCGCTCCGTGGCCAAGTTGGTTCCCATTAATAGTAAATATTTTATAGCCTACTTCATATCCTTTCGGCATTGCCCCAACTTCTTTGCCATCCTTTTTTCCTGGTTGCGGTGCCCCTCCACATACCGGCCCCGGTATTGTTCCGTGTTTTTTACCGGCATTTTCCTCCATTGCTTTTAGTTCCTCAATGGCTTCACCAGATAAAAAATCCTTTGCCATATCACCTCCCCGCATAAAGTATGGGTCAAACTCTTTTAGCACAATAAATTCTTCACGGTCATAGTCGTCCAATTTATTTTTAGGCTCAATATAAACCGGGCCTACTTCGCCGGTATATTGCCCTGCATTAAGGTTAGCGCCAGGCGCTAAATGGGTATGGTAAAAACGAAAGCCCGATGGCTTTGGCTCAAAAACCTCCCTACGCATACCACGGGCAGGGATGTATGGTGTCTTTTCTTCAACAGCACCATCAATGGCTGTAGATAAGAACTGGCCATGCCAATGAAATTGTTCGGGTACATCTGTATCATTGTAAATGTCTACTATAGTACGCCGGCCTTCCTTAAAACGTAATAAAGGGCCCGGAAATTGCCCGTTATAAGTAGTGGTTGATATGATATGTTGAGGACCCACCTCAATTAAACCTGTGGCAATACGAATGGTGTAGTCTGCCTTTTCGCCTTTTGGCGATACGCTCGTGGATGGCGTTTCCGCCTTAGGTTTTTTTTTATCAAAGAGTTCTATAACTCCAACAGATAATACGCCTGCAATAGGTATAGCTATTCCACCCCATTTAATAAATTTCCTACGATCCATATCGTCGTGTTTTGAATTATTGAAAAATAGTGTGGTATCCCAGGTGGGATAGTATGAAAATGATAGGCCAAAGAGAAATAGGCCAAAGCCTATTTCTCTTTAGTCTCATCAGATAGCATCAAAGCCGCTTAACTATTTCCAGGCCTCTTCATTTTTGCTTTCATAATCCGAAAACGCCTTTTGAAGGCCGGTAATTGCTTCGGCTGAAACCTCAAAAAGCACTTTGGCTTTCGGATCATCTACCTTAGAAATATCTTCATGCAGGTGAGCAATAAGTTCTCCCATCTGTTTCTTGATCCTGGCAACATGCCCTTTTGTATCTCCGGGTTTTTCTTTGTTTTCCATCGTAATGGTTTTAATGGTTAAAAAATAATAAACAAAGTACGCCAAAAAATATACCAGGTAATAATTTCATCATGGTATATTTGAAAATAGTATGGTATTCACGGTTTTGATTTTTGTTCATAGATTTGTTGCTTTCCCGGTCTTTAAAACATCTCTTAAAATTACCTCTTATGCCTTCAAAAGTTGAAATAAAAGATAAAATAGAAAGGGATAAGTTTATAAAGGCAGCGCCGTTCAATAAAGGTATTGGAAAGACTGAACCTCATAAGCACAATAATTACTTTGAGATTATTTACCTGTCAAAAGGTAGTGGGACACATTCTATTGACCATAGCAAATATGTAATAAAGCCCCCTGTTATTTTTTTTGTGCGAAGGGAGCAGGTTCATCATTGGGAATTACTATCAGAACCGGAAGGGTATGTATTGATTTTGAAAAAGCCCTTTATTGACCGAGGCCTGGATAACGAACTAAAGTTACTATTAACAGAAGTAAGCAATTTAACAAGTTTGCATGTTAAAGATAATGAAACCATTGACCAACTTTTTGCGCTGCTTACCAAAGAGAACGAGCGAATAAACGAAAACAATTTTACCATTATTGAGGGCCTGTTAAAGGCACTGTTGGCAAAAGTATTGGAAGTAGCAAAGCCGCTTACCGGTAAAATAAAAATCAAATCAGACCTGTTTCAATCTTTTCGAGAATTGCTCGGTCAGGACCCCGTAGTCAAAAATGATGTCGCTCATTATGCAGGCCTTTTGAATACTACGCCTCAAAATCTCAATGCGGCCTGCCGCAAAGCTGTTGCTCAACCGGCTACGCAGGTATTGTCAGAATACATTATTGGCGAGGCTAAACGTTTACTTCTTTACACTGACAATACCATTTCAGAAATCTCATTTACATTACATTTTAACGACCCATCTCATTTTGTAAAGTATTTCAAACGCTATACAACACATACACCGCAGGCATTTCGGCACTTATAAAACTGATACCATAGTATTTTCAAATAAACCATAATTACGAGCATTTATTGTATCACCTTTACACTTTTTAAAATATAGAACGGCAGGTCCCATTTATACAATGCACCAATTACAATGATGAAAAATGACATCCTAAAGCGTATTCGAAAACACTTTTTGGTATTGCTTTTTCTTTTTATTGGAGTAGCCCACGTTTATAGCCAGCAAACAGAAAGAGGACATACTTTAAAGGAACTATTGCAAATAGCGGAAACCAACTACCCCCTGCTCAAATCCAAGGCACTTGATGTGCAGGCTGCGCAAAAGGGCATTGCTGCCAGCCAAAGTACCCTGATACCTAATCTTGATGCTTCTTACCAGGTTAATTATGCAACTTATAATAATATCATTGGTATGGCTTCTAATCAGTTTATGATACCGATGACCGGGCCGGTTGGCGCAGCCAATAATATGAATGGAGTTTTTGGCAGCGCTACAAGCCTGCTGCTTAACTGGCAACCAATAACCTTCGGGCAGCGGAAATCACAGGTGGAGGTTGCCAAGGCGGGGTTGCAATATGCCAAAGCTGATGCCGATAATGAGATATTCCGCCATAAAATAAAAGTTATCAATGCCTATCTGGATGTATTGACGTCGGTTGAATTATTGAAGGTATATCAGAATAACCTTCAAAGGACCCAGGCTAATTTGCGGGTGGTTCAATCGCTGGTAGTTAGTGGAATAAAGCCGGGTGTTGATACTGCTTTATTTAAAGCAGAGGTTTCCAAAGCAAAAATTGATTTACTGGGCGCTCAGAAGTATCAGCAGCAGGCAAGTATCACCTTATCCCAGTTACTGGCTACAGATAGTAATTTTGTTTTTTCAGATACCACGTTTTTTTATCGGTTGCCGCAAATACTTTTGGCTTCAGATTCGTCAAAAAATCCTTTGGTTAGCTTGTATAGCTCTAACACAAGTGTAAGCGTTGCGCGCAAAAAGGCGCTGGCAATGACATCTGCGCCAACACTGGGCGTTTGGGGAACCACTTATGCCAGGGGTTCGGGAGTTTCCAATACCGGCGCCGTTGATGTTACCAACGGGTTGGGCTTTCAGAGATTTAACTATGGCATCGGGCTTCAATTAAGTGTGCCTATACTTCACTTTTTGCAAATACGCCCGCAAATACAACAGCAGGCTTTTTTGATTAAATCGAACGAGGAGAAAATGAATGAGGTTGAATTGCAATTACGAAAGCAGGATGAACTGGCTGATACCACGTTTTCCAATGCTTTTGCGGTGGTGCAGGAAAGTCCGCTTTTTTTAGAGTCGGCGGAGTATTCGTTTAAGTCACTTCAATCCAGGTATCAATCGGGCCTGGCTAATTTTGCCGATTTGATACAAGCGCAGTACGGGCTGGTAAAAGCTGAGACGGATTACAAATTAAACTACATGGGTGTTTGGAAGGCCCTGTTATTTAAAGCTTCGGTAAAGGGCGATTTAAACTTATTTATCAATCAGGTTAATTAACGAAAGGTATGGTGCGTTTAATAAAACTTGCTCTTCAACAGCCCATAGCCATTGTTGTTATTTTTATTGGCATTGTGTTCTTTTCATGGCTTAGCATACGGAGCATGAAGATTGACATTTTTCCCAAAATGGGTGTGCCTACCATTTATGTTGCCCAGCCTTACGGCGGATTATCGCCTGAACAAATGGAGGGGTTTATAGCTTCTTACTACGAGTACCACTTTTTATATGTAACCGGTGTAAAGTTTGTTGAGTCAAAATCGGTGCAGGGTGCCTGCTTGATTAAGATACAGTTTAATGAGGGAACGGATATGAGCCAGGCCATGGCCGAAGTAGTTGGCTATGTAAACCGGGCGCGGGCTTTTATGCCACCCGGAACAGTGCCTCCGTTTATTACCCGTTTTGATGCTGGCAGTGTGCCGGTAGGGCAGTTGGTGTTCCGTTCAGAAACACGCTCTTTAAGTGAGATTCAGGATTTGGCATTGTTTAAGGTGCGGCCTATGTTCTCAACCTTAAAAGGCGTTTCTGCCCCTCCGCCTTT
>PMXD01000026.1 GCA_003165895.1 Bacteroidota bacterium
AGAATGAAACAGCCCTGCCCTCCGGAGGGGGACAACTTCCATTTTTCGCAATTGCGAAAAACGGAAAGCGCGCCTGAAGTGTTGATACGAGGGGTACTGATATTGCTGCTGTTTCTGTTCGGCGCACAAGGCTTTGCTGCGACTGACACATTAACCGCAACTAAACCCGGCGGCGCAGCCAATATCGTAGCCGCCGAACAACAACGCATTGACCTCTTTGACGGCACCGAAGACCGGAAGGTTGACCTGGGAGATTCGGTTATCAGTGCCTATGCGGAAAAGGTTTATTTTAAATTGGTTGATTCTATTGAACGATTAATAAATAACCACCCGCAGTTTGACGCGGCCAGAAAAAATGAACTGCATAATTTTTTAGCGGCACAATTGCATAAAGTAAATGCGGGCAATATTTATTCAGTAAAGCGGTTTGATAACCAGTTCAGGTTTATGCTGGGCGAGTTAAATGCGGTATTGCAGAATAAGCTTTGCAGTTATCTTAAAACTAACATCATTCAGTCGTTTAACACGTTTAGCTTAATTAAAAATGAAGGCTGTGCCGATACCTTTTTGATTTATGCCGCGCAAGCCCGGCCCGACCTGGTGTTTCTGAACTATAAACAATATAACGACAAAGATTACGCCCTGCATGTGCTGGAGGAAACCAGCAAAATTGCGCCGGTAACTGTTAAGCGTTACTTTAACCCCAACGACCCTATTTACAAGGCGCTTAAAACAAGTAACGATACGGTTGTAAAAATCATTCTTGAAATAAAAGACAAGTATACACGCAAAAGCAACGCCTATACTTTGATTGATGACATTGTAAACGGCAACCTGACCATGCAACAGGCCGATGCTATAGGCAGCGAACCGGTGAAGTTTTTGCAAACCATGCTGCGGATACGGGCGCGGAAAAATCCATTAGGCTCAAACTCGCTTGAAAGCGACCTGGAAATTTACTCGCTCAAATTTGTACGTGTTTTAAACGACCTGCACATGGAAAGCGATAAAGTAAGGTTTGCCTCCATTGAAAAGTTTACGGCAGAAGAGCTTTATACCATGATGGTGTATAGCGAGGAGGAAATATTTACCAGCACCTTTAATGGCTTGTTTAACCGCATGATGGTAAAAATGGGCCCGATATCGGGTTTTGAATTTTTGAAAGGTGTGGGCGATAACCGGTTCCGCACGTTTATAAAAATGTGTGCAGGCTTTGGTAAGCTAGACACTTTTCTGCAAAGTATGACCGCCGTTTACCAGCAAATGCTGATGATAAAATTTGCCGGCGGCCTGGGCGATTATAACGACTTGTCGCAATCGGTGGAGGTGGCTGATGCCTTTGGAAGTATTACCGACTCGCTGGTGCTTAAAATTTTAAGGAGCACTATTAAGCTGGAGTATATTAAAATGAAAGCCAGTGGCAATGTACATGGGGCCGCTATTTACGGCTTGCTCTCAAACCTGTTTGTTGACCGCAGGGTGGGTAGCTCAGATTGGTTCGGCTCGGTATCAAAACAATATGCGATAACCAGCTTTGATAAAATAACCAACGACAAATTGTTTGGCCATGATACCGTTGACCGGTGGCTGATTTATTTCTATAATGACGAGGATGGTGAAGAATCGTTCCGTACGTTTATCAAATCCTTTACGGATAATAACTGGAGTATTGCTGATTCAAACACTTATGTTATTATCAAATCCAAAGAAGGTAAAAACGTGCAGATATATGCCAACAAATGGAAGGATGAGTACGAGGGGCAGGCGGCCTTAGAGCGGATATTTGCTGATAATAATTATGAACCCAATGTAATGGTACACCGCGGGCACAGCTATTACGCTTTTAAAACCATAGAGAAAGTGCGCGATAACACCCAGATATTTGTGCTGGGCTCGTGCGGGGGATACCATAACCTTTCTACCATTATCGAGCGTTCGCCCGAGGTAAGCATTATCTCATCCAAGCAAATTGGCACACGGGCGGTTAATAACCCCATGCTAAAGCTGATGGCCGAGTATATCAGGCAGGGAAAGGATGTTGACTGGCAGTTGCTCTGGAACGACCTTGAAAAGTCCGTAAAAGATAAACCCCAGGCTTATGAAAGGTTCCTGGATTATATCCCACCTCACAAAAACCTGGGGGCCATATTTATTAAAACCTACAATAAAATGATGGAATTGTAGAAATTATGATTTATGATTTCTGAATGCTGATTTTAAAAAGGGCTTCAACATAAAAACTCAAATCAATAACCTAAAATACATAGGGGCGCAAAATTTTTGCGCCTCTGTGTATTCAGCCAAATGGTCAGAGACGCGATGCATCGCGTCTCTACGTGGTCCATTTATTATTCTTCTGTTTTCTTTTTAGGCGCAGCAGCAGCTTTTTTAGCAGGCGCTTTTTTTACGGTTGGCTTATCGGCAGCTGCAATGGCAGCTTTAGGTGCTTTGGCTTTTTTAGCGGCCTCAATTGCAGGAGCAATAGATGCATCCTTATGCGGCCTTGATACGCCATACGAACCTTTGAATCTTTTTCCTTTTGCGGTTCTTTTGTCTCCTCTTCCCATTTGTAATTATTTTTTTAGTGCGGCAAATGTAATGGTTTTTGATAGATGTGGAAGGGATAGGGGTGAGGCAAGAGAAGAAAAGTGACGGTTTGATGGGAAAACAGCGCAATTCGACGCACTGTTTTTGGAACAGTAAACGCGGCACAAGCCGGGAGGGTTAATTTTATTACTTTCGGATATAATTTGGTTGTGCGTATGGGTGACGATTGGATTGCTGTAATGCAGAAAGAGAAGCGTTTAAAATTAGACGTGTCAGATACTTTTACCCATTATGCGATAGTGGTAGCTTTGCTTATTGTTCCCTGCGTCATTTTGTATGATTTATCCTCGCTTTACATTTTTCATAATTATACCGGCAACGATTCGGCAATAGAAATGTGTGAGGAGGGCCTTCCCTGGATTATACTCGCAATAATTGCCTGTTTAATTCAAATCCGGGCCTTGAGGTTCAGGGAGTTTAGAATAAAACAATCAGTGGCAAATTTTAATGAGGCTGTTGAACGCACCGCCAAACAATTGGAATGGCGGATTGAAAAAAACAATAGTCACTTTGCAAGGGCGCGCAGAGGATGGAACTGGGAAGGGAGTTGGGGTGAAATGATAACTATAATCCGGACGGACGATTGTTTTTTGATTAACAGCATTTGCGACCCCAGTCAGCGGCCTTCGTTTACCTCTTATGGGTGGAACAGAAAGAATGTAAAAAAATTTTTCAAAATCTGAACGACGTTGTAGCGGGTATTCCTGAACTTCAAAAGATAGAAGCGCCCGAAAAGGAATGGACTATTACGAAAATATTGACCCGTATGATTTTATATCCGTTATGTATTGGGCTAATTGCGCTTTCTATCTTTGTATTGCTACCATCTTCAGGAAAAGGCCCTATGTGCGGTATTGCAGTAATAGTTATGGCTTCGATTTATTTGTATACCGATATCATGATGATATTGGGGAAGGGGAACAAAAAGATTTTCTGAAGAAATTAAATGCCTTCATTTGCTAGAAATTCGTGCACTTCTTTTTGAAAATCTTCATTACCTACTTGCTTTTACATCTGCCAAACCACTTTTAATACCCGCAACTTGCTCGTCAGTTAATTGATTTGGCTTGCTGCTTTTTGAAACAGAATCATTGATACGTTTTAAAAGGCCAGCTTTAACTTGCTCCCAAGGCTTAACATTGCCTTCATCTGCTTGCTTTAACCCTTCCAGAATCCGTTTTTTCATTTTTTCTTGTTTTTAATCGTCACCCATCATAAATATCATAATAAATCAGCGTTCTATTGTANNAGCTCAACGCCAGCCTTAAATTTTGCAACTTTCTTCGCTTTGATAGTAATTTCTTTGTTGGTGCGGGGGTTGCGGCCTTTGCGCGAAGCGCGTTTTGAAACTGAGAAGGTGCCAAATCCTACTAAAGTAACCTTTCCGCCTTTGCCCAGGGTGGTGGTAACGGCGCTTAATACCGCGTCTAACGCGTCTGAAGATTGTCTTTTGGTAAGTTTGGTGTCCTTGGCGATCTTGTCGATCAGTTCTCCTTTGTTCATGACAGGTTTTTTTGAGTGATGAAAGTTTTGCGTAACAAAGATAATGGCGGCAAGCGCTTTTCCAAATCCTTAAACAGGCTGAAAGTGCTGATAACTGCGGGTTTCATCGTATGCCATTAAAAAATTCTTTGAATTTATGAATAAAGCAGCCGGAAAGCCTCAAACGCTTACCCGCACTATATTTCAGCCCTGTTAACCGGCGCCCCGGATTTAAAGGTTTAGCCGTTTTTTACCGGTTATATTAAAAGGAATGCTGAAAATGTGTGAACAATTTTTTCACAAACCGGGCTTAAAATGAACTGGTTAGCTGCCCCAAAAACCATCGGGGGCAATTCTTTTTAAAAATGACAAAACCGGTTTAAGGGAACCCCCGGCAGCGTTTACCCCCTTACACTGGTTATGGCCCGGAATTAGGTAGTGCGGTTCTTTNNCCCAGCCTCCGAAGCGGAGGAGCCGCCTCGCAGCAAAAAAACAACAGTTGCCCGACTTAGTGTATTTGGCATTTCTGCAAGGCGGTTCTCCCGCTTCGGGAGTTTAGAGGGTTTGCGTAGATGTATTAATTTCTACCTAATTCTGGGTCATCCCCCTTACACTGGCCTTAAATTGCCCGCTTTTTCAAATAATTATATGATTTAATAGGGATTAAACCCAACCAAATGCTTGTCCCCCTTTCATTTTCGGACTTTTTACCTTTAATTTGCCGTCCTTTTAAAAAACAGGTACATGGCAGTAATAGGTAAAATACGTCAGCGCTCAGGATTACTCATCTTTCTGATAGGCGCTTCAATTGTGGGGTTCCTGGTAATGGATGCCACTAATTCTCAGTTCAGCGTGCTGAAGGGAAGAAAAGATTCAATAGGTAAAGTAAATGGCGAGAAAATCACTTACAACGAATTTACCAAGAAATACGAAGAAAACGTAAAGACCACTGAGGACCAGATGCGTGGCCAACAAGCCATGACCGACGAGCAGCGCAATAACATCCGGACCCAGACATGGAACCAGATGGTGAACGACATCATTTTCAATAAAATTTACGACAAGCTGGGCATTAACGTTACGGCCGACGAAATGAATGAACTGGCTACGGGTGTAAATGCCTCGCCTTACATTCAGCAGAACGGGCAGTTCAGAAACCCTCAAACCGGGCAGTTTGACCCAAGCCTGGTGCGCATGTATTTAAGCCGCCTTGACCAGGATCCGGAAGGCGTTGAGCCCGGAACTGTAAGAAGGCAGTGGCTTAATTTTGAAACTATGCTGAAACAAGGCCAGTTTCAGGCCAAATACGGTAACCTGATTTCGAAGAGTTTTTATGTGCCTGGCTGGATGGGTGAAATGACTTATAACGACCAGAACCGCCTGGTAGACTTTAAATATGTTCAACTGCCTTATACCGAGGTAAACGATGCCGATGTTAAAGTTACAGATGACGACATTAAAAAATTTGTTGACGAACATGCAGCCCGCTATAAGCAAGACGAAGAAACCAGGAAGATTGACTATGTTACTTTCGATATAGCTGCTTCTTCCGGCGACTCTGCTAAAACAGTTCAGTATCTTGCAGAAAAACGCGCTGATTTTGCTTCCGGCAAAACCCCAAGCGGGGACTCTGTTTTTGTAAAACTGTATTCTGAAACTCCGTTTGATGCCGCTTACTACGAAAAGGACAAAGTAATGGCACCGGCTTCAGTTAAAGATTCGTTCTTTACAGTTAAGGTTGGTTCAATCGTTGGGCCTTATATAGACAACGGCTCGTTCAAACTGGCCAAAATAAGCGACCGGAAACTGATTTCAGATTCGGTACACGTGCGCGATATCGCTTTCTCTTTTGCAGGTATTACATCTCAGGAACAAGCCAACGTAATATTCAAGCAGATTGATAGTATTTACAAAGCCATTGATTCGTTACACGCTGATTTTGGCCAGATGGCGTTTAACTATTCCAGCGACCAGGCCAGTAAAATGAAAGGTGGCGATTTAGGTTGGGTAAAGCGTGGCGAAAAAGAAAAGGCCTATAACGACCTTATTTTCTTCCATGCACAAAAAGGCAAAGTATATAAAGTGCCTAACCAGACCGAAAACGCTATTCACCTGGTGCAGGTAATAGAAGACAAGCCTACCGTATCGGCTGTGCTGGTTTCTTATTTATCAAAAGAAATTCAGCCTACACCGGAAACGGAAAGGAATATTTACAGCAATGCAACCAACTTTGCTGCCGATAACCAGAGCGATGTTAAGTTTAAGGCCGCCGGCCAAAAGCTGAACATGAAAACAGTAAACGCAGTTAAGAAAGATGCTTTTGATATTGCCGGCCTGGGTAGCGCACGCGACCTGATTAAATGGGTATACGGTGCTAAAAAAGGCGATGTATCTCCGGTTTATACTGTAGAGAAGAAGCACGTGGTTGCCATGCTTGAAGTTATCAGGCCTAAGGGTTTACCAGAAGTTGACGCTTTGCGCGATATCGTAAAACCTGAAGTGATCAGGGACAAGAAATTCGAAATCCTGTCGAAAAAGGTGACCGATGCCAAAGCGGCTAATATTGATGACCTTGCTGCTAAACTGGCTAAAAGTGTTGCTGAAGCCGATAAGGTTTCGTTTGCCCGCCCTGCTTTAGCGGAAGGCGCATTTGAACCCAAAGTGGTGGCAACAGCATTGGTAACAGCAGTTGGCAAATTATCGCAACCGGTTAAGGGTAATGGCGGTGTGTATGTAACCCAAACCATTGCCATACAGGAGCCGGTTAAATCTACCGATTATACGATGTATACTTACCAGTTAAAACAACAGCTGCAAAACAAAGCAAGGTTTGCGCAGGATGTAGAAAAGAAACTGGCAAGTATTGATGATAACCGTTTCGACTTCTTCTAAAAAACTCATCCTACATCTTTCTCCAAAGGAGATGGATTTTTAAGAATTGTGCCGCCATATATTGTAATGATATATGGCGGTTATGTTTTAGAACCCGCTCCGTTGGAGTTTGCCTATACACATATCCCGTTTAAGGTAAATTAATTTACCCAATGACAATTAGATTACTCCATTAAGCTGCCTTTATCAGTCACTTCCGGCCTCTAAAGTGCTTGTTGCGCAACTCATCAGTTGCGCAATACAGGCCTCTTCCGGTCGGCACTTCGTGCGACCACCCTCTCCATTCTTCGAATAGCGAGGGATAATACACCCAAATCGCTGCATTTTCCCTCTCTATCGCTTGCGATGGAGTTATTCAATAAATAAAATATAGGTGGTTTTACTTTGTTCTATCATCTCTGGTTTTGTGCCTGACTACTTCGACCCTCTTGTAATTAATTTACTTTATAGAGTTTGTAGCGGCACTTTTATCAATACTAACAGATACTTGTAGCGTCATTATGCACGACTACTAATAGGAGGCTGAGAAAATATAGAATAAACAAACTAAAAAGGATATTTTGTAACTACTCACCCTCAA
>PMXD01000146.1 GCA_003165895.1 Bacteroidota bacterium
TTTCGCACGGAGGCACGGAGTTAACAGCCGGGGAAATACATTATTATTTAATAACAGGCCTTTGCTGTTAGCCATGTATTTCATTCAGTAATTCTGTATTCCTCCGTATTTCTCTCCGTGCGAAACTGTATTCTGCATTTCCCCAGCCAAATAATCTTAAATAAAATTGCACATAAACGGCGCAGGGTATAATATATACCTGCGCCGTTTCGTTTTATATAAAGATGAAATGGCCCGTTCATCTTCTGTTACTTTTTGATGCTGCGGGCATTTTATAAAAGAATTAAAGTAAGTTTCGCACGGAGGCACGGAGTAAANNCCGTGCGAAACTGTATTCTGTATTTCTCCCTGCCCTCAGAAATTCTAAATAAATTCGCATGAAAAGAAAAGCGCAAGTGCACCATCCAATGCTTAAAGCAGGTATAACAGGGGGAATAGGAAGCGGCAAAACCACGGTTTGCAAAATGTTCGAAAAGCTGGGCATACCGGTTTACTATGCCGATGACCAGGCTAAATACCTGATGCAACACGAACACTTTTTGATTGACCAGATAAAGAAAAATTTTGGCGAAGATGTATACGTTAACGGCAAGCTTGACAGAAAGCTGCTGGCCAGTAAGGTGTTTAACGACCCTGCCCGGCTGGCCCTTTTAAACTCGCTGGTGCACCCGGCGGTATTCAGAGATACTGAGCGCTGGACGGAGGAGCAAAAGGAGCATAAAGCGCCTTATACGCTTAAAGAAGCCGCACTGTTGGTTGAAACCGGTTCGTATAAAGCGTTGGATAAGCTTATTGTGGTTACTGCGCCTTTGAATACCAGGGTTGAACGGGTAACTGTGCGCGATAAAACGGGAGAGGAGGAGATAATGGCCCGGGTAAAAAATCAATTGCCGGAAGAGGAAAAAGTAAAATTAGCCGACTTTGTAATNNTGAACAACAGGTTTTAAAAATTCATGAAAAAATGATTGAAGAAAATTCGAACTTCGGCATTCGAATTTAGTGCTTATGGGACCTTTACGGATTGGAATATTAGGCGGCGGACAATTGGGAAGAATGTTGCTTCAAAGCGCTGCCAACTATCATGTTGAAACTTTTGTGCTGGAATTGGGTAGTAACCCACCGGCATCCTCGGTCAGCCAGCATTTTATTGGCGGAGACATCAAAGATTTTGAAACCGTTTACAAATTTGGCAAGCAGGTAGATGTGCTCACCATCGAAATTGAAGATATAAATATTGAAGCACTGGTAAAACTGGAGGAAGAGGGATTAAAGATATATCCCCGCCCGGCTGCTTTACGCATTATCAAAGATAAAGGGCTGCAAAAAGAGTTTTATAAGCTTCATCATATTCCCACCGCTGAGTTTCACATTATCCACCGCAAACACGAGCTGCAGAGTTATATCAATTTTCTGCCGGTTGCCCAAAAGCTGCGTAATGGCGGCTATGATGGGAAAGGAGTGGAGATACTGCGCGAAACAGAGGATTTTCATAAAGCATTTGATGCACCCAGTGTAGTTGAAAAGCTTGTGGCTATTGATAAAGAAATATCAGTAATTGTGGCCCGCAATGAAAACGGTGATACCGCAGTATACCCGGCAGTGGAAATGGTTTTTGACCCCCGCTATAACCTGGTTGACTATCTGCTTTCGCCCGCTAATATTACCGAAGTGCAAATGGCCTCGGCCCAAAGCATTGCGCTTGAAGTAGTGAATGCCCTCAACAGCCCGGGCATTTTTGCCGNNCTTACAGGAAAGATTTTAGTAAACGAAACTGCTCCCCGCACGCATAACAGCGGCCACCAGAGCATTGAAGGCAACTACTGCAGCCAGTACGATATGCAGATGCGGGTGCTGCAGGATTTTCCATTAGGCGATACTTCGGCCGTAAAACCTTCGCTAATGCTTAATTTGATTGGGGAGCCCGGCCATACCGGTCCGGTTAAGTACGAAGGGCTGAGCGATGTATTGGCCCTGAATGATGTTTACGTACACCTATACGGCAAGCACGACACCAAACCCGGCCGCAAAATGGGCCATGTAACCATTCTGGGCGAAAGCAAGGATGAGTTATTTGATAAGGCGAAGTTTATTAAGGCGAAGTTGAAGGTGGTGAGTTAACCGCGCACCATCCTGCTAAANNCTCATCCCCCTGATTGCCATTTCCTGCGGAAATGACAATCGTCCCCCTTCGAAGCGGGATCTGGGGCAGTTGATGTTGTAAAGGGTTAGTCAAAAATATTTTGTTTGTCCTCAACTTAACGGATGTATCTACAGCCCGCCAATGAAGGGCAGTATTTAAAGTCCCGCTTCGAAGGCTTGTCTATGCGCACATCTTTATGGAAATATGCCCTTAACTCACTAGCGTTGTATATTTTGCAAGATGCTCAACCCCTTCCGTCCCCTAAAGGGGAAACCAGGGCAACCACTTTGTTAAGATTGCCATGCAAATAGTATTTGTTGCAGCGCTTTGGCTTTCTAAAATTCGAATTTTATCAAGCAATTTTTGCTTTACGGATTCTCCATGTCTAATTACTTCTTCATTCGAAAAACGAATAACGGCAATGCCCATTCCATCCATATCTTCATCCCTAAAGTCATCGTATTTTTTTTGAAAGTTGTTGAGATGATACCCTCCGTCAATTTCAATTACCAATTTGAGCTTGTGAGAATCGAAATCTGCAATAAAAGTTGAAATCGGATGTTGCCTTCTGAATTTATAAACCCGCAAAATTTCGGATTTTAGCAAGTGCCACATCGCCAGTTCCCCATCGGTAGGAGCATGACGCATTTTTTCAGCAAACCTGAATAGCGCCGGTTTGGCCCCAAAAAACATAGATTGCGTATGTTTCATAAGGTAAATTTATCAAATACAGATTAATGCAAAAAATATTACGCAAAAATGATGAAGTGAAGTGCCTTTCGGTCCTGGTTTCCCCTTTGGGGACGGNNCGGAAGGGGCGGCTGTTGGGAATCTTCGCATCACGTCCCCAACCCTCGAAAGGGCGACCCGGCTGAGAATGTACAAGTATGGGCATGCTCCTGATTTTTTTACTTTTGAACCAATTAACAAGACCCACATCCATGCTACCCAAAAGATTTGTTTATCCCTCTCCCGGTTTTTCAGAATATTGGAAGGAAGGCGCTGGTAAAAAGATGCTGGAGAAATTAGGCAGCCTGCCGGGTAAAGAAGAAATTGAACAAAGCGGAGAACTTTTTCTTGAATATGATTTGATTGGGGATAGAGTAATTAAGGAAGTATTTGATGTAATGGGGTTTCATAAAGCCCATGGGTTAATTGAGCAGGCGCTTAACCATGGGATTGGTGCTGTTATCAATCCTCCTGAATCTTTGCTGCAACTATTTGCTGAAGCAGATGCCATACCTGGCTGGTTGAACGAGCATTTACTTAAAACAGGTTCTGAGTATTGCCGCAGGGCGGGTTCGTTTGCGCTGGTTGTTTTGCGTAATTATTGTTTGATGGGTGGGTATGAGTCTTCGGCCATTAATAAACCGCTGATTTATACTGAGGCATTAAAAAAGGGCGCCGCCAAAAGAATGGCCGAAACAGTTGAGTTTTGGGTGCATGTAACGGGTGGAAATGCGATGCAGCGCGATGCCATTGGTTTTAAAAGTGCCATTCAGGTTCGGCTAATGCATGCTTATGCAAGGGCTGCTATACAGAAAACGCCGGGCTGGAGTAATGATTTATGGGGCGCACCTATTAACCAGGGCGATATGGTTGCCACCAACCTGGGCTTCTCGCTGGTTTTTATGGAGGGGTTGAAAAGAGTAGGCCTGAGCCCAACTGAAGAGGAAATAAAGGGCGTTTTGCATTTGTGGAAGTATATAGGATATTTATTAGGCATTCCACCCGATTTGTTGCCTGATACTGNNTTGAGGCCATTGAAAGTTTGTATAAATGGACCATGACACAATCGGCCGCCGACGAAGATACCAAAGCCCTGGCACACGCGCTGATGCTGGAGCCTATGACGGCTTCGTTTCCTAAATATGTATGGCAAAAGAGAGTGATGATAAAACTTCACCTGGCTTACAACTATTATTTTTTAGGTGACAGGGCCTGCGGCATAATGGAGTTACCGAAAACAAGGATAAGATACTATCCTTACGTGGCGGGGTTTTTGAATGGTATGTTTGAATCTATTAACCCGCATTGGGTTTCTGTGCGTGTAGGTAGAAAAACCCAGGAACGTATTAAGACTTTGTTTTTGATGAGCCATGGGCATAATTTAAAGAGCGGCTCGTAAAGCTAACATCAGTTTTTACATGTTGGGTTGGGCACACAAAAGGCATGAGAGGGAATTGAAAGCGTAAACCTATTTAAGGACGATGAAGCCATAAATAGTTTTGTATCAATTAGTTATAAAAACGGGTCTTGGGTTTACACTTTTTTGTTAAAATAAACCCTATTTTATACGCATATAATTGATTATCAAATAATTGTGTTTTTAAAATGCACCAAAAGTGTAAACAGTGTAAACCCAAGCTGGTTTATGAATTTCAGATTGTCTGCCAACGACGTAAATGCCGTGGGTTCTATAACCGCATAGCTCCGGCTGGCCTTTAAAATCTAAATCACTCTCATCCGTCAACAGTGAAATATTTATTTACTTTTGCGCGCCCTAAAGGCGGGCATGAAAGGGCCGATGGCCCGTTCGTATTGAAATGGAATAAAAACATGAAGAACAAAGAGACCATTATAGGCTGGGGTTTAATCATCGTTTTGATGATTGGCTTTTCGGTATACAGCAGCAAAAAAACCATTGCCGACCAAAAAGCAAAGCAAGAGCAACTGAGGGTTGAGAAGATTGCGAAGGATAAGGAGAAGGCAATGGAACAGGTGCTTGCAGCAGCCAACGCCACTGATACTACTAAAACGGCAAGTGCGCCCGGTGCTTCGTCAATTTCAGCAAAAGACTCATCAGTCGTATCTGCCCAGTTTGGCGTTTTTGCAGGGGCGCTAAAAGGAGAGGAGAAGTTGTTTGTAATTGAAAACGACCTGCAGAAAATTACCCTTACCAGCAAAGGGGGACAGATTAAAAGCGTTGAACTTAAAAAGTATAAAACCTGGGATAAAAAGCCGCTGATACTTTTTACGGATAAAACCAACAGCATCAGCTACCAGATACCGATAGACAATAACCAGTTTATTGATACCAAACAGTTTTTTTACGAACCGGTAGGTGAAGGGTTTACTGTAAGCGGCGATTCGTCGAAAACATTTGCCATGCGCTTAACGGTTGGCGCAGGGAAATACATTGAGCAGAAGTTTACTTTAAAGGGTAATTCTTACTTAGTGAATTACGATGTTAGCCTGGTTGGTTTAAATACAATTATACCCAGCAACAACAACTTCATTAGCGTAAACTGGGATAGCTACCTTACTAACGTTGAACATAATATTCAACTTGAAAGAAGATACTCGTCACTGTATTTTAAGTATAACAAAAGCGACGTTAGCCACATAGGTGAAGATAAACCTGATGAGGAGTTAATTACTGAGGCCCCGTTAGAGTGGATATCGTATAAACAGCAGTTTTTCAATACTACCTTATTTAGCAGCAATGGCGATTTCCATACCGGTTGTAAACTGAAAAGCCATTTTCAGAAAGATAGCCTGGGTTATGTAAAGCAGTTTACTTCGCGGTTTACTATTCCTTATAATAATACCGATAACCAGGTTTACAACTTTCAATATTACATAGGCCCTAACAGTTACAATGGCCTGGCAGCTATCAATAAAAACGTTGAAAGCATTATTAAGCTAAGCCCTGATTTCTGGTTGTTTTCGTGGATCAGGTATATCACCCGCTTTATTATCTGGGTGTTTAGCTGGTTTAACAAGGTTAACCTCAACTACGGTATCATCATTTTATTAATGACGATCCTGTTAAAGATTGTACTGCATCCTTTAACTGCCAAGTCTATTGAAAGCTCGGCCAAGATGAAGATTCTGGCACCAGAGCTGGCTGCGTTAAAAGAGAAGTATGCTGATGACCAAACCAAGTTTGGCCAGGAGCAGATGAAGCTTTACAGCCGGGCAGGAGTTAGCCCCTTCGGCGGTTGTTTGCCGCTGCTGATACAGATGCCGATACTGATGGCCATGTATTATTTCTTCCCAACTTCAATTGAGTTGAGGCAGCAGCCGTTTTTATGGGCAACCGATTTATCGAGCTACGATTCAATAATAAGTTTCTCGGCCACCACGCTACCTATTATAGGCAGCACGTTTAACCACATCAGCTTATTCACTATCCTGATGACCATTACTTCTATTGGCCAGGCGGTTATGAATAACCAGTTAAATGCCATGGGCAACCAGCAACCGGGTATGAAGTATATGCCTTACTTTATGCCGTTGATGCTGATGTTTATGTTCAATGATTTTCCGGCGGCTTTAACTTACTATTACCTGTTACAGAATTTACTGGGGATGTTACATCAGTGGATTATCCAGAAATTCTTTATCAACGATGCCAAGCTGCGCAAGCAGATAGAGGAGAATAAAAAGAACCCTAAAGCGGTTTCATCATGGCAGAAAAAGCTGTCTGATATGCAGAAGCAGAATGAGCAGCGTTCTACCGGTGGTGCAAAGGCGAAGAAGTAATAACTATCTTGTTTGAAATTTATTGAAGGCCTGCAGAAATGCGGGCCTTTTTTTTGGGTGATGTTGCGTGGTCGTACCAAACGGGCCGCATAAAATCTGTGCGTCATTGCGAGTAACCACTCTTGGGGCAAGAGAAAAAATCGGAGTGACGCAGGAAAAGACCTTCTTAGCCGAGTCTCCCATTCCGCAAAGCCGGAAAGGGGCATGTGCGTTAAGTTA
>PMXD01000145.1 GCA_003165895.1 Bacteroidota bacterium
GGGTATATAGAAAGGCATGGTTTTGTGAATAATCTGAACATGAAGGATTTTTTAAAATCCGTATCGAAACAAACTTTGAAATCGGTTAGAAAAATTATCCCAACCTCTTTTGGGCAGGATAAGTTTGAGGAATTGGTTTCGGTGAAAGGAAATAAGCACTATACTGATGGACTGGATAAAAAAGCTTATGCGGCTACGTTGATAAAACCAATCCGCGAGATTACTGACCGGGGTGGTAAAACATGGAGATCGTATGCTACAGTAGCATGTTGCGATATAGTAGGAGGAAACTCGCAGGATGCTATTGACTGGCTGGCTTTGCCTGAAATGATGCACGTGGGCTCGTTGATAGTAGATGATGTTGAAGATGGTTCGCAAATACGCAGGGGCGGGCCTTCGTGCCACCTGATTTACGGCACACCGGTAGCGATTAACGCGGGTACCGCCAGCTACTTTTTAGGCCAGATATGTATTTACCAGGCTAAGGACAGCGTTGAAAAAAAGATACAGATTTATAACTGGTATTTTGAAGCTATGCGCTCATCGCACAGCGGCCAGGCTATGGATATTTACGGGCTTGATTATATGATACCAAATGCTTTAAAAAGCGACTCAGCCGCCCGCTTACTGGCTAAAAGAGTAATTGCAACGCACAGGTTAAAATCAGCCGCACCTGCCAGTTACCTGGCAAAAATCGGCGGATTACTGGGTGATGGCACTACTGAACAGATTGAAGGTTTGGGCAATTACTTTGAGGCCCTTGGAATTTCGTTCCAGATTATTGATGATACGCTGAACCTGAAAGGTTTTAAGGATAACCTTAAAACCAAGGCCGAAGATATTACTGCGGGTAAAATTACCTACCCTGTTGCTAAGGCCATGGCTGTTTTAAGCAAACCTGACCGTGCCCGTTTGTGGCAGATAGTGAACTCGAAAACCGAGGATATAGCCTTGTTAACTGAAGCTGTTGCGCTTTTGGATAAGCATAAAACAATAGAGAATTGCGAGAAAGAAGCAAAGAGTATACTGGAGCGCGCCTGGAAAAAACTGGACCCGCTTGTGCGCGACAGCATGGTTAAGCTTAACCTGCGCGCATTCAGTTGGTTTGTTTTGGAAAGGACGTATTAGGGATTGTTGATTTGTGATTGGTGATTTCTGATTTTCGATTTTGTAGAGACGCGATGCCTCGCGNNCGCGAGGCATCGCGTCTCTACAATGCAAGGCAAAAAACATTATATTTGACATACAAGGAAATGGTGTCTTCCTACTTAACCGCTCTGTTCGGGGCTAATGACGCCTACAAACACAAATTTTTAAACCGCAGTTATTATAATACTATATTAAGTGTTTTGTAGGATGAGATTAAATATAATATTAATTGCAATAGGGGGATTACTGGGTAGCGTAGCGAGATACCTGATGGCCAGCTATATTACTAAACTGGTTCAGGCGCCGTTTCCCTATGGTACCTTTGCTGTAAATATTATAGGATGCCTGGCCATTGGAATCATTTATGGCCTTACAGCCCGCTTTAACTGGTTTACGCCTGAATGGCGCTTGTTTTTAGCTACCGGTTTTTGTGGTGGTTTTACCACCTTCTCGTCTTTTGCGTACGAAAATATACAGTTGTTACAGCAGGCCAATTATACTACCTTTGCGTTATACATTACTACCAGTTTTGTATTAGGGCTGGCAGCTGTTTTTGCGGGGCTGTCGTTAACCAGGCTATAATAGACCGACCTGCAATTTCAGAGAAACCGATTACCTCAAAAATGAGCTATGTCATACAGTAAAATACTAATTAGTGTAGACAGCAGCGAATACTCTATCACTGCTGCGAAAAAGGGTTTGGAACTTGCACATACACTTAGCGCAAAAGTTGCGTTGCTGTATGTTATTGATATTTCAAAAGCCATGGGGAATGTAGATGCGGGCATAGGACCGGAGGAGGCCCTTTTGATTTTGAAAAAAGAAGCACTGCAAACGCTTGAACAGTTGTCTTCATACAATGGTTCCGGCCTCGAAAAACTGATGCCGGAAGGCCATCCTAAAGATGACATACTTAAAAGCGCTGAAACCTGGGGGGCCGACCTAATTGTTGTTGGCACTCACGGAAGAACCGGTTTATCTCATCTGCTGATTGATAGCACGGCTGAATATATTGTAAGGCATTCTAAAATACCTGTATTGGTAGTTCCAACCCCGGTTAAGTAACCGGATACCCTCACTTACTGCTGATATATACTCCATACGCCTCCGGCCTGCACGCAACTGGTGTCTAATTGCGTAAGTATTGATTTGGGCGTGTTTTTTGCACAATAAATATCGCTGGCAACTGCGCTGTATGCACAGGTATAACATTTTTTACAGGAACATATAGCCGCTGTTAAAGAGGCAACCGCAAACAGGCAAAAAAATACTTTTCTCATCGCTGGTTTAAATTTCAGGTTTTCATCCGCATCAGTTTACAAGCCAAAGAGGAAAGAAACATTTAAACCGGCATTCCATAAATATTCAGTTACCGGTGNNAATATTCTTTAGCCCTTGTATTTCGGCTTGCGGCATAATGCGCAAAACGAAAGTAGGGGAAAAATAGCAATCAATACCTACACCGAGATAAGGGGATAAGTTAAATGTATTAAAATTTGAGGTAGCAACATCAGTTCCGTTTATGGTGACACCATTTGCATAAGCATGTGTATATACAGCTGTTTGTCTTATCAGAAAATCGAAGTCAGCGCCCGCAGCAATAATAGCTCTCACTTTTCTGTGCCCTATTGATAAACGGAGGCCAAGTGGAACTGTCATGTATTGGTAAGTTTCTTTATCTGTTGTGTTAAATGTGTCTGCCTGGTTAATAATATTTCCGGTAAAGCCAGTGGGCGAGGAATACCGGTTTGAATTATACCGGTACCGGATTAAAGAATAACCAACACCGCTTTCAATAGCCAGCCAGTGGGTGAGGTTAATGCCTAGTTTGAATGAGGCATTGATGCCAAACTCGGGTATTGAATGTGAATTGCCATAACTAACAGCTCCCTGCACATCGGCCTGACTTACGCCTGAGGGTTCAAAATTGCCATGAAGGTACCTATAGCTTACATCAGGGGTAACTGAAAAGCCGATGTAAATGCGTTTAAACCTTGGCTTTTCGCTGTTTTCGTTATTATCTGCACTGAATGCCTGAATAGCAACAACTGACAGGAGGATAAGAAGAGCAAATTTTGTTTTCATAGGGAGATTCTTTTTAAGCCGTTATAAATGTAAAGTAAAGAGCAATTTCTGTGCTAAAAAAGAAAAGGCGCATGTGATTAACACACATGCGCCTCTTAATGTTCTGATTATTGCTGCACTACTCTCGCAAATAAGTTGGTTTACAACCCAAAAAAGAACGAAACATTCAGCCCCACATTCCATAAATACTCGCTAATTGGGGTATTGATGTTTTTGAGTGATTGTATTTGTGCCACCGGCATAATGCGCAAAACGGCAGCAGGAGAGAGATAACAATCTATACCTGTCCCCAGAAATGGAGAGAGGTTAAAGGTATTAAAGGTTTTTGTTTGGTCTGTAGGAGTGTTGCTTTCTGTATGTGGATTGGTGCCCGTGATGGAAATAACCTGTGTTTGTTTTAATAAGAAATCAAGATCGGCACCTGTTACAATAATTCCGCGCACCCTTTTATGGCCAAATGAAAAGCGCAAGCCAATGGGGATAGTTACATAATGATAGATTTCTTTTTCTGTTAAGGATGAATCGGAAGCGGAATAGGAGCTTCCGTTCCATGATGAGCCATAGGTAAGTGGTTGATTTGTCACAGGCCTGTATCTGGCTAACGTGTAGCCAATTCCACTTTCTATTGCAAGAAGGTGGGTAATGTTTATCCCCACTTTGGCCGAAGCGCCTACGCCAAAATCCGGCGAAGCCTGCTTGTTTTCCACTTGAATCAGGCTCTGATATAGTGACGAGCTGCCACCGGTGGCGGCTAAATACCGATAGCTTGCTTCAGGTGTAAATGCGACACCAATATAAACTCTCTTAAAAGGTTTTTCACTTCCATCACTGCTGTAAACGGATGAATATAAAGTCAGCGCTAAAAAGCATAGCAGAAATTTCATTTTCATTGGGGGTATTTTGATGGGCAAGATAATAAGTTAGTAGTATATTAAAAAAAGAAAAGGCGCATGTATGTTTATTTAACACATGCGCCTTTTACCTTACCAACTATTTCTGCACTATCTTAACCAAACCACCACCGTTATAGCTATGATATTCGCCATTATACATGGCATCTGCCATTACGGGGCCCATTACATAGGTGCCGGGTGATACTGCACGCACCGCATAATAATATGTTTGTGGCTGAAGTCCAATATTTACAAACAGGTTAATGCGGTCATCGCGCACATCCATCTGGGTAGGACTGCTTTCATTCTTTATCCAATCCATGCCGGGTATCTCTTTGGTGCGGGGGTTTTCAATTTCAAAACCTGCAGGTAGCATATCCGTAATTACTACGTTATCAATAAAGCGGCTGTAGCTGTTTTCAAGTGTTATTGCCACTATTATCAAATCGTTTTGGGCAAAGGTCGTCCCTGTAATTGGCCTGCCGTAGCGGTCGTAAAAGCGTTTGCGCACGCGCAGGTAGCTGTCTTCTTCTTTAAACGAGCCATCGGCGCTTATGCCCTCAGCCTGCCAGAAGTAATACAGCCTGCCAATACCAGAAGTCTTTATTTCTACATTGGTACCGCCTAATTGCTTAGAGGTTAGTTTTAAGGTACTGCCATCGTTTTGCGCTACCTCTTTGCCATTAACCAGCACTGTGGCTTTAATGCTGGTTTGATTAGCCTGTCGCGCTATTTTGCCCAGGGCAAGGAATGCAAAGGCCCTTTCCTGTGTGCTTAACCAGGAAGTTGATTTTATCTCCTGGCTCAGGTGTTTGGCCATAACCCCAATTTGAGGATTTTGCGGGTCAGCTTCGAGTATGGCGTTGAGGGCTACACCTTCATCCCTTATTTCGCTGTAAAAAGAGCCACCGGTTTCGCGATTGGCCATTTCGCCGCTAAAAGAGGTAGGCAGCATCTCTCTGAATTTTGCTTTATCGCCTGCTATGGCATAGGCGGCGCTCAATAAATACTTACTGTCCAAGGCCAACATTTCAGTATTTTCTTTATAGTAATTCATGGTTGATACCTGGGGCTTGCCTGCTATGGCCAATACATATAGCGAGTAAGCTACTTCCTTAGGTGCTATTTGTTTTTTCTGGTTGCCGTTGTAGTAATAGGTAATGGTCTCTTTGTTCTTCAACTTAGCAATCAGGTAGCTGTAAATGTTATCCAGCAGGCTTTGGTCAACATCAAAGCCCGCCTTCTTGGCTTCCTGTAAAAAGTTAGCGGCGTAGGCGGTGGCCCACCAGTTTTCGCTGCCTTCATAGTCCCAAAGGGTAATGGCGCCGTTGTACAATTGGCGCATCTTTATTTTGCGGATGGCTTCCTGCACATTAAAGTTGGCGCTTATCTTCATCGTCTTGTTCATATTCATCAACTCCGACAGGTCGCTGAAATACAATTGTGGAAATGCCGAGCTGACGGTTTGTTCGGTGCAGCCAAACGGATATTGAACCAGGTACCACATCTGGTCTGCAATTTCAACCGCAGGGTTTTTGCTGATGATAAGCTGGTAATCGGCACTGAAAGGAATGAACTTGTTTAAATTGAAATCAATCTTTTGCGAAGCGCCCGCAAGTATGGGCCCCGAGCCGGTTTGCTTTTGCAACGAGACCGGCGGGCGGATAGTAATATCGGTTTCATCCTTAAACTTCTCACCCAACGCACTTACCTCAACTGTAACTTTTGCCACATCAATTTTAGGGTCGGCCACTATTTTAAACTGAATGCGCTGTTCACTCTTTGCGTTTACCGAAACGGTCTGGCTGCTATTGCCTACCACTTTTAGCGGCCCGCTTAGCCTGATACTTGCAGTTGCACTGGTAGCATTTTTAGTGGTATTTGAAATGGTTACCGGCATAATAACCGTATCTTTTGGCGACAGGAACCTTGGCAGGGCTGTGCTTAAAACAATAGGGTCGGCAACAACCATTTCGGCATCTTTACTGCCGAAACTCTGGCCACGGTAAGCGACAGCCATTAATCTGAGTTGCCCGCTAAACTGTGGTATATCAAACTCAAAACTAGCCTCACCGCTGCCGTTGGCATCCATAATACCGCTCCAGTAGCTTATCAGTTTAACGCGCTTGTTTTGCATGGGGTTGGTGCGCCTGTTCATAGCCGCATCGCCGCCGGTGGATGAAAGCATGCCCTTAATTTCAGGGAACAGGAGCGGATAGAGGTCGAACGAGTTTACACCCAGCGCCCGGTTAGCATAGAAGAAATTGTAGGGGTCAGGTGTTTTGTAATTTGTAATTTGCAAAATACCTTCATCTACTACTGCCAGTGTAACTTTGCTATTAGGCTCTGCCTGAATCCTTACCTTCTGGTGAGTGCGTGAACGGACTTCTTTTTCAGCAAATATCTGCACTCCCATATTCCGGCCTTTCTCGCTTACTTCAATAGCTTTATAACCATGTGCAACGGTTAAAGGCATATCGCTTTCCTGGTTAGGTTTTATTAAGGTGGCAGAGATATAGGCGTTTGGTAAATACTCTGCACTTAAATTAAGGTTAACCGAAGCGGCGCGGTTCTCAACGGTTACATACTGGTATTGGATTACTTTATTATTCTCCACAGTTACCAGCAATTTACCATTGAATGGCGTTTTGAAAAGCACCTTGGCAGTTTCTCCGGCCATGTAGGTTTTCTTATCTAACGAAATATCAACGTTGCCTTCGTTGTTTACTTCGAAGTTTCCACCGCCGTAGTTGCCCCACCATCCATAACTGTAAAATTCGTTACGGACATAAGAATTCACCCCTGGTTTACCTACACGAATCTCATACTCTCCAGGTGTTTTAGGTGTGAATGTGAATACGGTATTCTCACCGGTTACATTTACTTCCTGGTCAATAATGGTTTTGTCCTCGCGTTGCGATTCGTAACGGAAATAGGAATCATTCCGGCTTAGTACTGTGCGGTAGTCGTGTTTAATAACCTGCACGTGGGCGCGCACGTTGTTTAATGGCCGTTCATCTTTGTTTACCGCAATTAACGGGAACTTAACCGGTTGGTTAAGGGCATAGTAATAATATCCATCATCCCTGATACCGTAGAAAACATCCTGGGTGTAAATATCAATGCTTGCCCTGCGGTTAACCGGCCTTCCGGTTTCATCGAATACAGTAGTATAAAAATCGGTTTGAATGATGCCGCGGTCTTTGTAATCGGCCGGAGCGGTATAGGTTTCTTTTGCGTTTCCTTTATCATCGGTTTTGCCTTCACGTTCAATTTTATCGTACGAGGTTGACCGGTCGGCCAGGAAGAAGTTATAGTCGTAATATTTCTGAGGAGAGAAGTACCTTTCCTTTAGTTGAATTTCAACCTGGTAATTTCTGTCAGAAGCAGGCGGCCCGAAAAAGTTAACGGCGTTAACAGACAGTGTGGTGGTTTCGCCGGGTTTCAGAAATTTCTTGTCCAAATCGGCAGATACTTTAATCCTATCCGGCATAAACTCTTCTATCTGCACATTTTTAGAGGCAAGCAAAATATCATTGCTGGTAAATACCTCCAGCGAATAACTGCCGGTAATAGCGGAAGATGAAAGTTCTATCTGCGTTTCCAACGAACCGGCGTCATTCAGTGTTTTCTTCAGTGTTTTCAGTTCCTTACCATTTGGCAGCAGGAACTTTAATTTTAAAGGGATTTCGCCGGGGCTTTTCCATCCCCAATCGCGGGCAATTACGCTGAAATTTATTTTCTCGCCGGGGCGATATATGTCGCGCTCAGAGTAGATGAATGCATCAAGGCCGGTTGCATTGGGCTGTTTACCACCTACCTCAAACCTCGATGTTTCAACGTGAGTGTTGGCAAAAGGCAGGTAATTAAAATCGTTGCCATTGCGGGCGGTTATCATAGCACTGGTAAAACCGTCATACTCCTTTTTCGATAACGGAATTTCGGCTACCCCGCTGGCATCGGTTGTAGCAGTGCCAATGGTTTGGTTGTTACGGCCAAAAACTGTAATAGCTACGCCACTTAAAGCCTCTGCGGTTTGAATAGAGTTGGCAAACACCATAATCTTATCGGCTCCCTGCTTGGCAATTAAGCCAATGTCGGAAAGTGAAATAAATCGTGAATCGCGGAGGTAGTATTCCTCGCTGCTGCGTATTGACAGGTGATATATCCCTTTAAAGTCCTTTAGTTTATCCTCCAGGTTAAACTTAAACAGGCGGTTGTTGCCATAGCGGGGAAGTGTTTTGGTGTCTATCTCTTTTTCGTATATCACATCGCCCATAACTGCATCGCTGTTATAGAATGAGTTGGAGTTACCTTCGCCTTCCTCGTAATAGCGGCCGCCATAATACCCGCCCGAGTTATCGTTGGGTTCGTATCCGTTATGCTGGGCGGCAAGCAGGTTGTTTTCGTAAATTTTAGAGATGATGATTTTTACCTTCTTGACGGAGGTAATAGCCACCTCAATATTTTTAGAACCCTTTGATGTAAGGTAGATGCCCTTTTTATTGACAATGCTGATGCTGGGCTGTAGTTGCCCGAAGCCTAGGGTATTGGTATAGTCTTCTTTCAAAGTGCCGCCAATTTTACCTTTCAGGCCTTTTCTTAAAGTAAGGGTGTACGTTTTGGCAAGGTCGAAATCCTCAGAGTTAATGATAAAACCTTCGTTGGTAACTTCGGTTTTAAAATTCACCTTCGGCTCAATAGTAATAAATGAATTCAGTTCATCGGGCAAGGGCTGCTGGCTGGTGTAAACCTTTACAGTGCCCTGGGTTCCATCGTGGTCGGCTTCAACATTTTGAATGGTGAGGGTAAAAGGGGAGGTGATAACCAGGTTAGCCTCCAGGTCTTTGTCGGTAGGGTTACTGCCACCTTCGGGCAAAAGGCCTTTGGCAATTTTTACATGGCAGGCAAGGTCTTTGTCGTCCATCTTAATACCGGTTAACGATACAGTAACCTTGTTATCGCTGACGGTAGTTTGCAAATTGAAATCCTTTTTTACCCCGTCTATTTCTACTGAAAGCAATTCCTTCAGTTTGTTAGGGTTTACCCTGTAATTAAAATACATATCAATCTGCGGAAAGGCCGTGCTTACATTGCCATCGCTTACGTTCCACATAGCGTTGGCGCTTTGCAGTTGCAGATAGGGCGTATGAAAAGTGATGGTTTCGCATTTGCCCATCGAAAACTTTTTGTCGTACTCCAGAATCAACTGTGTTACATCCGCCTTAAAGGTGGTGGCGGGTGGTAATTCATTTTCGGGTGAGAATATCAGTTCGTTGGCATTCTCCCAACGGAAACGCCCGGGTATGTTGGGTGAGAACTGAACAAACTGAGTGGTGTCCCATCGGTTCAAAACCGAATCAGGGGCTAAATTTTTGTCGAACGTAAATCTGAGGTTTCCGAGGGAGGGAACCTCATCTCTTGCGCTGGTATCTAATAAACTTACTTTGTTCTTGTGACTGCAGGCTGATAGAAAAAGCATAAAACACACAGCTAGACAGGTTTTTGCGGTACGCATGTTTGAGGTGGGTTGAGTAGGATTTTGATTATAAGTTATGCGCGGTTGAATATGAAAAACCGTGCAACCAAATAATCTCAGACTAATATACGCTTATAGTATCTGTTTTATTATGTGTTTTGAAAAAAATATTTTGCAACAGCCCTTTATGTGGAAAAGCAGCTTTACCTGTCGCAAAAAATTAATATGCTTTTTTGCTGGATTCTGGATTACTTATTTAATTTCGCCTGCCTTTTGAAAAGGCGGGCTGTTGATGTTGCCGTGCAGGGTTGTAAGGACCACTATTGACAAACATTTTATTATGTATTAAATTATATCGGATGTTAAGGTCCCCGATGTTTTATTTATTGTTTGTTTCTGCTTTTATGGCAAGCCTGCTATCTGCGGTGTCATCTTTTGCCGGAAGCGAAATTTATTTTACAAATCTTGCCGGCCAGGTAATGGTAGACAGTATTGCTGTGCATAAGGCTGACCACGAGATGCTGGTGTTTAGCAGGGGTGTGTTGCTGAAAAAGTATATTGTGCAATTAGGTAGCCATCCTGTTGGCCCCAAGCAATGTTTTGGCGACAGCAAAACGCCCGAGGGCTATTATCATATTAGTGTAATGAACGCTAAAAGCCTGTTTCATAAAAGCCTGGGAATTTCTTACCCCAATACCACAGATATAGAAAGGGCTATTAAGCTCGGCCGTTCGCCGGGAGGGGATATCATGATACATGGCCTGCCGAATGGCCAGGAGCATGTGCGGCGCAATCGTTACAGAAATGATTGGACGCGTGGTTGCATAGCTGTAAGGAATGAGGAGATAGATGAGCTTTTTGAGCATGTAAAGGTGGGGTTGCCGGTGGTGATTACGCAATAGGTCCCCAAACCTCCCCTAAAGCGTTCGGGAAATGCATTCTTAATCTTTTTCGATCGCGCTAATGCAACCGGGCCCCTTTTGCCTCATCCCTTTGTCTTCGACATTTCCCTTCTCCATTTTCGGAGCAAAATGGAGAAGGGAAAACCGTATACTTTATCCGGATGTTTACTTTTTGTATTAAGTTTATACAAAAATAATACTGTAGCGGGACGCTACAAACATAGCAGAGCGAAGCAAGATGCTTCGCTCAAACCTAACGCTACGGCCAAAGGGGGTT
>PMXD01000037.1 GCA_003165895.1 Bacteroidota bacterium
CCCGAGTTAAAGGCGTAGTAGAAAGTTACTGACGAATCAGTTGTGGGGGCAGTCCATTGAAATATCCAGCTGCTAACACCGTTGTGTGCATGCAAATGGCTTATATAATAAACTGTATCCGATCCTATTACGTTAGATTCTATATGTTCCGTTGAGAGGTTAGCGGGTGTCAAAGAACCGCCCATTGTTTTATTTGGATTTAGAGCTGTTAACTGGAAACCCTGAACATATCCACCTAATAGCACATTAAAATTAATGTAATAAGTGGTCCCGGGTACATATTTAAAGTTACTGTCAAGAATACTCAGCGAGTTGGAATCGGTCCCGATTTGTAAATTCAGGCTTTGAGGAGTAACAGCATGTGTCGGGCTGCCATGACAACCGCACTGGGCACAGGTGGAAAGCTGCGGCAGTTGAGTACAATATATACTATCCGTTGGGTCTCCGCAAGAGCCTGCCGGCGGAAATTTGATGTGGGAACTAACTTTGCCCGTGATTAAAATAAGCAGCGCAGCAACCAGCATAAATGACGTTAGTAAATATTTTCTTCTCATGGGGTTCATTGTCTTTTATAGTAACAGTCCAAAGAAAATAAAATTTTCCTTACTGCAAAGCATTTTACGATTAAGAAACCTTAATCCCAGACAGGCAATTTAAACTAAAAGCCTTATATCGCAATTATTTATGGCCAGTTTAAGTTTTTAAGATTGTATCCGGAAGGTGGATTACCGTCTGTTTCAGTGAGTTATGGTAATTGCGGACCGTGAAAGCAATGTTATTAAGTTAAGGAATACATCTACCNNCGGCTTAACTTAATGACATTGGCCGTGAAAGACTACATCATAAATTTCACAACATATTCCGAAGCGTTGCGTCTTTCATCCTCGGCTACTACTTTAAACCGGTGTTCGCCGGGCTTCATAGTATTATCCAGGTAATATATCAGCGTCGAAGACTTGGCATCATAATCAGTTACCACCCATTCCCCGTCAAGATAAGTATTAAAAGACCGGATACCGGATAGGTCGTCGCTGATTTTAAAAAGAATGGTCTTGCTTTTACGCATGTTTTTACCGGCATAAATGTTAACCGGTGCAATAACCGGTGGTATGGTATCAACCTTAATATAACAAAGTCCGAATTCGCGGGCCTTGGTTTTCACAAACCCATCTTCAAAAGTGCCGCCCCTCGAAAACTCGTTCCCCCTGGCATCTTTAAAAACAATAACTGCCTTATCTTTTAACCGCTCCGTTAATTTATCTGCTTTAATTGAAATACCGAACCAGTCAAAAAAACAGGTATTTACATCGCTCAGCAAATGCTCTTTCGAATACACCTCCGCATTGGTTGAAAGCGCCCCGGAATAGTTGAAATACAGCGTATCGAATAAGCAATCAGCCGGCAGCGAAAGGCGTATATCCCTGTCCCAAAACTCATTGGGCTGGTTATAATCAAATCTTTTTACATAGGATGTTTTGTTTTCTTTTAGCAGGCTACTTTTACTATCGTATTGCACCTTAAATTTTACCGTTGAAATATTCCCAAAAAAATCTCCTGCTTCAATTTTTATATCATGTACTACGCCATCACTTAAATCAATAATACCCCGGTTTACCAGGTTACTGTAAACCGGGCATTTGTTGCCGGGTTCCACATAGCACCGGTGAAACATCTGCTCGTCTTCATTTATAAAAACGGGGTAGTCAATCTGGCTCAGTACATATCGGCTGTCTTTGAATGATATTTTGTCCATTTTGTATTCATAAACCAGCTGCCCATCTTTATACATTTTCAAACTATATACCCCCAAACGGTTTTCTGACTTATCCATCAGATCGTAAGTATTTAACGCAACACCAACTGAAGTGCTGTTCAGCTTTATCGTTCCGCCCGGCACTTCAAACTGCCCGTTTTTACCGCTTAATTTACACCGGTAACCATCGCAGTTATACTTCAGGTAGTCCATGGGGTAAAACTTCACGTCGCTAACCAGGGGCCTGGTTGCATCAACAATTTTAAACCCGAACAATAACGGGTTAATGGGGTTCTCCTGCGCATCGCGTATTTCAAAATGCAGGTGCGGGCCGCCCGAGCTTCCGGTACTACCGCTGTAAGCTATTTGCTCTCCCTGCTTTACCTGAAACTCTCCCGGTTTTAATTCAATGTCAACAGCAAAAGATTTTTTGGCGTATTGCCCGCTTCGCAGCCGTTTCATCAGCGCCGGTGTAAACTCCTTTAAGTGCCCGTACACTGTTACATAACCATTTGGGTGCGTTACATAAAGTGCATTACCATACCCCACGCTTGAAACATTAATACGCGAAACATAACCATCGGCAGCTGCATAAACCGGCAGGCCTTCAACCTGTTTGGTTTGTATATCCAGCCCTGCGTGAAAATGCCCCGCCCTCGGCTCACCAAAATTACCGGCCAAAAGCAATGGAATATCCAACGGTGGATTGAAATACTTTTGCGGATATACACTGCTGTCAGTACCGGACTGCAGCAATGCATGCAACATCACAAATATGAATGGCGAAAGAAAACTCATGGATCTGTTTATTACCAAAATTGCCAACAGCCGCCCCTTCCGNNCCCTAAAGGGGAAACCAAAGCCGAATACAAATACAAGGTTGGTCGTCAATACCTGGATTTGGCTGTTTTGCCCTGGTTTCCCCTTTAGGGGACGGAAGGGGCGGAGACACGAAAAAAAAGAACCTCCTTACAGATAAAAAATCACCTTAATATTTAACTACAGCCTCATATTTGGCCTCAATTCCTGTTTCTTGTAAAAATCATCAATAATTTTTACCACCCGCTTGGGGTCATCAGTTACATGAAAAAGCTTCAGGTCTTCGGCATTAATATACTTCTCGCGTACCATGGTATCCTTCATCCAATCCAGCAAACCTTTCCAGTACTCCTGGCCCACAAAAATAACCGGTACTTTATCTACCTTTTTGGTTTGTATCAGCGTTAGCACCTCAAAAGTTTCGTCCATAGTGCCCCAACCGCCGGGCATAAAAATAAACGCCTGAGCATAGCGGATAAACATCACTTTACGGGCAAAAAAGTATTTAAATATCAGCAGCTTGTCGGCATCAACGTAATCGTTCCAGTCCTGCTCCATACGCAGCTCAATGTGCAAACCAACCGAACTGCCTTTGGCCATTTGGGCACCCTTGTTGCCCGCCTCCATAATACCCGGCCCGCCACCGGTAATAATACCAAAGCCTTCTTTAGCCAGGTGCACAGCAATCTGCTCTGCCATTTTATAATGCGGATGGTCTGGTTTGGTACGCGCCGAACCAAAAATGGATATGCACGGCCCAAACTGCTCCATCTTCTCAAATCCATCCACAAACTCACTCATTATTTTAAACATACGCCAACTCGAGTCTGCCCGTAATTCAGCCCAGCTTTTCTTTTTAACGTTTTTCTTTTTAGTCATAATTTTTGTTTGATGAAAATAAGGTTCAACTGCTATATAATACTGCAGGGGGCCTTGTGTTTGAAATAATGCCTAAACCCAAAAACGTTATCAGCCCGTTTACCAGCAACACCTCAAACCCCATTTGATAACCGAAAAACAGGTTAGTTGAAAATGTATCTAACAGGTAAGTGAGAATAGGTGCCGCAATACAAACCACCGGTACCAGCCTGCTGGTAATTGAGCGGCCCGATAAAATACCAAAGGCAAACAGGCCCAGCAAAGGCCCGTAAGTATATCCTGCAATTTTAAGCGTGGCAGTTATTACCGAACCTGTATTTACTACCCTGAATAAAATTATTGCCAGTAAAAAAGCAAAAGCCACGCTTAAATGCACTTTGCGCCTTACGCTCATTTTTTGCTCTTCATCTAAATCATTGCGCTGCTTTAATCCAATTATATCAATACAAAACGATGAGGTAAGCGCCGTAATAGCACCATCGGCACTGGGAAACAAAGCCGATACCAGGCCCACGACAAAAACAAGCGCCGCTACCGGCGATAAATATTGCAGCGCAATAGTTGGAAAAACATCATCCGGATGGGCCGGTATGCCAATACTCTTATCCGCCAGGTAGAGGTAAAGTATACCACCCAGGAAAAGGAAAAGCGCATTGACAAAAAGCAGTATCACACTAAAAACAATCATATTTTTCTGCGCCTCGCCCAGGGTGCGTACGCTTATGTTCTTTTGCATCATCTCCTGGTCAAGCCCGGTCATGGTAATGGTAATAAACATGCCACTTACTATCTGCTTGATGAAAAACCCTTTCGAGCGCCAGTCGGTATCAAATATTTGGGTGTAGCCTTTTTGATTGAGCGATGCATATAATTCTCTAAAAGATAAATGCAGTTCATTGCGAATGATGAAAACAGTAATAACCAGCGCCAGTATCATAAAGGTGGTTTGCAGGGTATCTGTCCACACAATGGTTTTTACGCCCCCCTTAAATGTATAAAGCAATATCATAGCCAGTATTACAAATACGGTAACCGGAAAAGGAATGTTCCATCCGTCAAGCATAAAAATCTGCAATACATTTAACACTAAAAAGATGCGGATAGACGCCCCCAATAACCGCGACACCAAAAAAAACGTAGCCCCCGTTTTATAAGCCACATTACCAAACCTTGATTGCAGGTAGGTATAAATTGAGGTTAGGTTAAGCCGGTAATAAAGCGGCATTAAAACAAATGCAATAACCAGGTAGCCCAGCAAATAACCTATCACAATTTGCATGTAAGCAAAGTGCCCCTTACCTACACCTCCCGGCACACTCATAAAAGTTACGCCCGAAAGCGAGGTGCCTATCATACCATAAGCCACCAAATACCATTTCGAACTCTTTTTACCAATAAAAAAGGTTTCGTTGGTGGCCCCACGGGCTGTATAAAACGCAATAACCAGCAGCAATGCAAAGTAACCCAATACGACCCCTAAAATCAGCGCTGGCGACAATCCTGTTAAGTTTTACAACAAAAGAATATCTATTTCTCCGTATACCCCATGCACTTATAACACAGATAGTGTGCAGTGAAAGGTTTTAAGGACAATACAGGCCTCTCCCGCCCCTCGCTTCGCTGGGGCACCCTCTCCATCGCAAGCGATAGAGAGGGAAATTGTTCGGGTGAGTTTGGTTTTGCCCTCTCTATTCGAAGAATGGAGAGGTGACCGCACGAAGTGCCGGTCGGGAGAGGCTTGTATTAAACTATTGCCAGCCAAACCCCACTTTCGGCCGTTTTTTGTGCTACTTTCGCGCCCATATGCATTATGTAAACGTTGAGAACCTCACTAAGTCGTTCGTAGAAAAGCCGCTTTTTACCAATATAACTTTCAATATCGAAGAGGGGGATAAAATTGCCCTGGTTGCCAAAAACGGCGCGGGCAAAACAACCCTGCTCAATATCCTGGCGGGTAAAGACGTTGCCGATGAAGGCAAAGTCTGGATAAACAAGGATGTAAGTGTTTCTTTCCTCGACCAAAACCCGCAGTTCCAGGAAGATAAAACCGTGCTTGAAAACATACTTAGCTACAACCACCCGGTTATTAATACCGTGCGGGAATATGAACTGGCTTTGAACCATCATGATGATGACGAAATCAATCGGCTGATGGGCAGGATGGATGAGCTGAATGCCTGGAATTTTGAAAGCACAGTAAAAGAGATTTTAACCTCCCTGAACATTACCGACCTTGAACAAAAGGCGGGCTCTATGTCGGGTGGGCAACGTAAAAGATTATCGCTGGCCAAGGTTTTGATTGACATTAGTTTCGGCGACCGCCATAATTTTTTAGTACTGGATGAGCCTACCAACCACCTCGATTTTGAAATGATTGAGTGGTTGGCCGAATTCCTTTCAAGCCCTAAAACGACCCTGCTGCTGGTAACGCACGACAGGTTCTTTTTAAATAATGTTTGTAACGAAATAATTGAAATAGATAACCAGCAGGTATACCTGCATAAAGGCGATTTTGAAAGCTACCTCACCCGTAAGTTGGAACGGGAAGAAAGTGAGTCAGCCTCTATTGATAAGGCACGCAATTTGTACCGCAAAGAACTGGCCTGGATGCGCAAGCAACCCAAGGCCCGTACCACCAAATCAAAATCGCGGCAGGATGCATTTTACGAAGTAGAAGATAAAGCCAACTCTAAAAAAGCAGATGATAAGCTGGAGCTGCATGTAAAAATGTCACGTTTAGGCGGCAAGATCCTTGAGTTAAAGAAGGTGAACAAAAAGTACGGTGAAAAAGTAATTTTAAAAGGATTCGATTACACCTTTAAACGCGGCGAGCGCATTGGTATCATCGGCCGTAACGGGGTAGGCAAATCAACCTTCCTGAATATTATATTAGACCTTGAAAAAGCAGATTCAGGCAAAATTAATACCGGTGAAACTGTTGTGTTCGGCTACTTCAGTCAAAAAGGTTTGGAAGTAAAAGAAGACAAACGCGTTATTGAATTTGTAAAAGACATCGCGGAGCATTTTCCGTTGGCCGATGGCACCAAAGTATCTGCCGGAAAATTCCTCGAACTTTTTCAGTTTACCCCCGACCAGCAATACACTTATCTATCTAAACTGAGCGGTGGTGAAAAGAAACGCTTGCAACTGCTTTCCATCCTCTTCGCCAATCCAAATTTTCTAATTCTGGATGAACCTACTAACGACCTTGACCTTATTACATTGGCCATCCTGGAAGATTTTTTAGAATCATACCAGGGCTGCATCATCATCGTTTCGCACGACCGGTATTTTATGGATAAACTGGTAGACCACATGTTTGTTTTTGAAGGCGAAGGCGTAGTAAACGATTTCCCCGGTAACTACTCTGAATGGCGCAGGGCTAAAGACAAAAATAAAAAACTGAATCCCGGCACCAGCATGACCGCTGACGCAACCTCTGCTAAAGCTGAGCCATTGGCGGCACAACCCACAAAACCCAAGCAGAAACTATCTTTTAAAGAGAAGTTTGAATTTGAAGCCTTGGAAAAAGACATCCCAGCTTTAGAAAAAGAAAAATCCGAATTGAACTACAAAATAAACCACGGCAACGAGCCTTACGAAGTGCTGAATAAAATGATTACCCGGTTAGGCGATGTGACTTTATTGCTGGAAACAAAAGAAGTTAGATGGCTGGAGTTGAGTGAGTTTGCGCAGGGGTAAGGTTAACGCCCGAGACAAGTTACA
>PMXD01000176.1 GCA_003165895.1 Bacteroidota bacterium
AGCAGTTTTTTGTTAATTTTTGATGTAAATAGTTTATAATCAGCAAAGTAACACTTTTTTTCTGCTACCTACCCCCCCTGTACTCAGGGCTTTAGTTTTGCCCCCATGACATGCCGCATGGGCTTACAAAATCCCCATCAACTCCTTCAACTCCCTAATCTCATGAGTAACCGCGTGGCCCTTTCGGTTCTTTAATGGATTAAAAAATACCTGATCCATACCGGCGTTTTGTGCACCTACTATATCTGTGTTGTAGTTATCGCCTATCATAATACACTCATTGGCATGGGTGGCCGCGCGGTCCATGGCGATTTCAAAAATGGCTTTATCGGGTTTTTGGGTTCCTACTTCTTCTGATATAATAATGTGCTCAAAAAATGGCCTCAGCCCACTGTTCTCAATCTTAATCCATTGCACTTCGGCAAAGCCATTGGTTATAAGATGCAGTTTGTATTTGCCTTGCAGGTATTTCAGCACCTCCACCGCATCCGGAAAAAGAGCGGTCATCTTAGGGCTGATGGTTAGATAGCTTTCGGCCATTACCTCAGCCAATGCAGCATCATTAATATTAAACTCTCTCAGTGTATCATAAAATCTTCCGTGCCTCAACTTCTCCTTTGTAACCCCGCCGTTATGATAACGCGCCCAGTACCGGTCATTAATAGGTACATACTTCAGATGAAATTTCTCAAAAGATTCAACACCTCTTTCAGCCAGTCCCTGTTCATCAAAAATCCTCCTTAACGCCAGCGCCGAATTAGTAGCAAAATCCCAGAGCGTATGGTCCAGATCAAAAAAGATATGTTTATATTTCATCAACTTGCATTAAAAATCATAACCATCATAATTAATCAGCGTCCCCGGTCTTTCTTATTTCCTGGCACAATTCAATCAAAACCCCATTGGCACTTTTAGGATGAAAAAAGAATACCAGCTTATTATCGGCCCCTTTTTTAGGCTTATCTGAAATGGGTTGAAACCCCTCTGCCTTCAAACGCTCAACTTCCTTTTCAATATCCTCCACCCCGAATGCTATATGATGTATTCCCTCACCCTTCTTCTCAATAAATTTGGCTATCGCGCTATCATCATCCGTAGCATGCAAAAGCTCAACTTTTGAATCCCCCAATTTAAAAAAAGAAGTGCTAACATGCTCAGATTCAACTATTTCAGTTTTATAATGGGGTTTGCCAAATAATTTGCCAAACAAGTCATTCGATGCCTCTAAATCCTTTACGGCAATTCCAATATGTTCTATTAGCATGGTCTATAACTTGTAAGAATAGGTTAAACAGATAGTAATCGTGAACAAATAAAGCAAGAAGGCGTTACATTTGCATAGTTAAATAAAGCAAGCCCTATGTTATTTGTGTCAGATAAAGCAAAAGAGAAGATAGAACAAATTATGCACGAACAGCACCTGGATGCAAATGCCTTTGTGCGGGTATCAGTTTTGGGTGGCGGCTGCTCGGGCTTATCTTACAAAATGGATTTTGATACCAAGCTAAACCCAGACGACCAGGAGTTTTCAGATAAAGGCATTAAACTGGTTACCGACCTCCGTTCGTTCCTGTATGTTTGCAATACCACGCTTGAATTTACTGATGGCTTAAATGGAAAAGGGTTTCATTTTCAAAATCCCAATGCTACCCGTACCTGCGCCTGTGGAGAAAGTTTTGCGGTATAAATCTGCAGCTAACTACCCTTTTATAAAATAGTAAGACTTTACGATTACACCCACTAAGATTACAAACATAAACATGATGGCAATCATATAATACCAGTTTCTACTTAGTATTACGGAAATGTTATGGTACCGGATGCGTTTTTTCAATTCATTATATCCGGTGTAGTTTGTATTCATCCTTTTAAATTCATCAAAAGCACTATTCCACCCGCCCTGCCCTTGTAGCACAAGCACTTTCATAAACCGGGCATCTTCAAATACAGTATCTATTTGTAAACAGGCATTAAAATCCTGCAATGCTTCAGCAAATTTGTTGAGGTGGTAAAACGATAATCCGCGGTTGTAATAACCTTCTTTCCTTTCCGGATGTTCTGAAACCAGTTGCGAAAACGAAACTATGGCCGAATCAAAATGGTTTTGTTTGTATTGTCTGTAGCCCTGCTGATATGATAAATCGGATTGCGGGAAAATTGCCGCAGGGAACATCAAACAAAATATGAAAAACAGCGGTATCCCATAGGGGCAGGGTTCACCCCTGCCCTGGTAGGCCGGGCAGGGGTGAACCCTGCCCCTACATGTTTTCCCATGTATCATGTTATTCGTATAACGGAAACTGTTTCATGTACTCGTTCACTTCAGCTTTTACTTTGCCAATCAGCGTTTCATTCTCAACATCCATAATAATCCGGTCAATCCATTCTGCCACCTGCAGCACATCCTTTTCCTTCATACCCCTGGTGGTTACTGCCGGCGTGCCTAACCGGATACCCGAAGTTACAAACGGCGATTTATCATCAAAAGGCACCATGTTCTTATTGCAGGTAATATCGGCCCTTACCAAAGCAGCTTCAGCCTGTTTGCCCGATACATTTTTGTTTCTCAGGTCTATCAGCATTAAGTGGTTGTCCGTTCCGCCCGAAATTATTTCATAGTTCTTAGCGGTTAGCGCATTCGCCAAAACCTGGGCGTTCTTTTGCACCTGTTCCTGGTATGTTTTAAAATCCGGCCTCAGTGCCTCGCCAAATGCTATGGCTTTGGCAGCTATTACATGCTCTAAAGGGCCGCCCTGCGTACCAGGGAAAACCGCACCATCCAGCACAGCGCTCATCATCTTCAGTTCGCCTTTTAGTGTTTTTTCGCCCATCGGGTTTTCAAAATCCCGGCCTAACATAATTACACCGCCCCGTGGCCCGCGTAAAGTTTTGTGGGTTGTAGAGGTTACGATATGACAATGCTTTAAAGGATTGTTCAGCAATCCGGCAGCAATTAAACCTGCAGGGTGCGCAACATCAGCCAGCAACAAGGCTCCAGCCTCATCCGCAATTTGCCTGAAAACAGCATACTCCCACTCGCGCGAGTAAGCCGAAGCCCCGCAAATAATCAGCTTGGGTTTTTCGCGTTGTGCAATTTCGCGCACCTTGTTCATATCAACCTTTCCGGTTTCTTTTTCTACCCCGTAAAAAGAAGGCACGTAAAATTTACCCGAAAAGTTAACCGGCGAGCCATGCGTAAGGTGACCACCATGAGAAAGGTTAAAGCCCAATATCTTATCCCCTGGTTTAATTACACCCAGCATAACCGCAGCATTAGCCTGCGCCCCCGAATGTGGCTGAACGTTAGCCCATACCGCACCAAACAGTTGCTTCAATCTTTCAATAGCCAAAGTTTCAACCTCGTCTACAAACTGGCAACCGCCGTAATAACGCTTGCCCGGTAGCCCTTCGGCATATTTGTTGGTAAGGCAGGTACCCATGGCCTCCATTACCTGGGCTGAAGTAAAATTCTCTGAGGCAATTAATTCAATGCCTTCGCGCTGGCGGTGTAATTCTTTATCAATAATGTCAAAAACCTGTGTATCTCTTGCCATATAACCCATTATTTTAAGCCGCTAAAATAAAGCTTGCCAGCTACTTAGCGTTAACAGAACTAGGCTTTTTACCAACACCGGAACCAGTCTACAGTTTTCAGTCGGCAGTTTAAATACAAGCCCCGGCCCCCAACTGAAAACTGTGGTCGGTAAACTGAAAACTGTCTTATATTCGCAACTCAACTTTACAAAATGCAGGTTATTATTCCAGTTGCAGGTGCAGGAACAAGGTTAAGGCCCCTTACCTACACACAGCCCAAGGTGCTTATTTCAGTTGCAGGTAAACCAATTCTGTCGTTTATAATTGATGAATTGCTCGAAAACGGCATCAGCGATTTCATTTTTGTTATTGGCTACCTGGGCGAAAAAATCAAAGAGTTTGTTGAAAATAATTACCCGCACATCCATGCAAAATTTGTAACCCAGGAAAACCGCGAGGGCCTGGGCCACGCTATTTGGCGGGCCAAAGAAATGATAGATATCAACAAAGAACTCATTATTCAATTGGGCGACACGATAGTTGATATTGATATAAAAAAGATAATGGCTGAATCATATTCAACCCTGGGCGTAAAAAAAGTAGAAGACCCCCGGGCATTTGGTGTGGCCGAAATAGATGCCGATGGTTTTATTAAAGCGGTAGTTGAAAAACCCAGCATCCCCAAGTCAAACATGGCGCTGGTAGGTTTTTACTTTATCCGCGAAACAGAGCAACTGATGGATGCGCTTGAATATATTGTCAATAATCAGTTGCGCAACAACAGCGAATTTTATTTGACCGATGCCCTGATGAAAATGATCAGCGACGGGGTTAAATTCAAAAGCCAGAAAGTAGATAGCTGGTTCGATGTAGGCAAAAAAGACATCCTGCTTGAAACCAATGCCATCCTGCTAAAAAAGCTGGCCGAGAAGGCCGTAAACCTGGGTAAATACGAAAATTGCATTATCGTTCCTCCGGTTAGCGTTGCTAAAGGGGTTAAAATTAAAAACTCCATTATCGGCCCCTTCGTTTCAATTGGCGAAAACACCGAAATCAATTACTCCATTATCAAAAACTCCATCATAGGCTCATATACCCGGCTGGAGAATGTAGTTTTACACAGCTCTTTAATAGGCAGCGACTCCTCCATTGCCGGCCTCAGCCAAAGCCTTAATATCGGCGATAATACCGAACTTGATTTACGCGGAGAAAAGAATGACTAACCAAGGGAAAAATACTTTGCCACAACNNATTCTGAACTATTTCAAAACAGTGTCTTGGTGCCTTTGTGGCAAAAAACGTTATCAATGAAAAACAGAATTACCGAACTTTTTGGCATTCAATACCCCATTATACAGGCAGGCATGATATGGTGCTCCGGTTGGGAACTGGCATCTGCTGTCAGTAATGCAGGCGCACTGGGTATTATAGGCAGCGGCTCTATGTATCCCGAAATTCTGCGCGACCACATCAGAAAGTGCAAAGCGTCCAACCAAAATCCATTTGCAGTTAATGTGCCTTTGTTATATCCCGATATTGATAAGCACATTGCCATTTGCATTGAAGAAGGCGTAAAAATAGTTTTCACTTCAGCAGGTAATCCCAAAACCTGGACCAAACATTTGCAGCAACATGGCATTAAAGTGGTGCACGTAACCGCTTCCTCTAAGTTTGCAAAAAAAGCAGAAGAAGCCGGTTGCGATGCAATAGTTGCTGAGGGCTTTGAAGCAGGTGGCCACAACGGCCGCGAAGAAACCACCACCTTTGTTTTAATACCTCAGGTAAGGGCCGCAACAAACTTACCGGTAATTGCCGCCGGAGGCATAGCCACCGGCAGAGGCATGTTGGCCGCCATGGTACTTGGCGCCGATGCTGTGCAAATGGGCACCCGTTTTGTTTGCAGCAACGAATCATCAGGCCACCCCAATTTTAAAAATGCCATTACGCATTCGCAGGAAGGTGATACCATGCTGTCTATGAAAAAAGTGGTGCCGGTTCGTCTCATAAAAAATGATTTTCAAAAGCGCATCCAGGAAGCTGAAGACCGCGGCGCAACACCCGAAGAACTAGCTACCATCCTCGGCCGCGCCCGTGCCAAAAAAGGCATGTTTGAGGGCGACATGGCAGAGGGAGAACTGGAGATTGGGCAAATAGCTTCACTTATTAAAGAAATTAAACCTGCGGGAGAAATAGTGAAGGAGGTTTGGGAGGAGTTTGAGAATGCAAAGAAAGAGATGATGAATTTGTAATCCTTTAGAAAAACACGTATCTTTGTAAAAAGCACGTGTCTTTATGAAAACCAAGCTCACACTTACCGTTGAGGAAAGTATCATCGCTGAAGCAAAGCGTTATTCAAAAAGTGCTGGCAAATCATTATCCGGCATGTTTGAAGAATTGTTTTTGAATGCAAAAAAAAATCAACCAAAATCAGAACAGGCCGTTGCCGCAGCCACGCTAATGAAAATGCTCAACGAATCGAAACCAGTTAAAACACTGGACGATAAAAAATTGAGAAAAGAGCACCTTTTGAAAAAATATGCTTAGTATTTTTTTAGATACCAATGTAGTTATTGATATCATCTCCAGGAGAGAACCCTACTATCATACAAGCGTGAAATTAATGCCGCTGCTAATGGAGGATAAGGTAAGGTTTATAATTGCAGAATGCAGCATGGCAAACCTGTTTTATTTTAGTTACGATACTTATAAAGTAGAAAATGCATCTGCAAAGTTGCTAACCTTCGTGTCAGCATGTGAAATTGCACATGGAGGAAAAGATATGATTCTAAATGCTTTAAACTCCGCTTTTAAAGATAAAGAAGATGCGTTGCAATACTTTACGGCTTTAAATACAAAAGCCGAATATTTTATAACCAGAAATACCGGCGATTATAAACATGCCATACATTCTTTGCCGGTTTATACCCCCGCACAATTCGCGCATTTAATTGATTCGAAAAGTTTATAAGTATCAAGGTTACAAGGTGAAGAACTCATCTCTACTCCAATCAATCCCCTATATTTGCGCCCTAATTATCAATTGATTTAAGCTATAATGAAGAATAAAAGCACCAGTTACCCCAAGGATAAAATCAAAATACTACTGCTGGAAAATATCAGCGATGTGTCGGTTGAAGAGTTTAAAGAGGCGGGCTATGCAAGCGTAAAAAAACTAAGCGGCGCATTAAGCGAACAGGAACTGATAAAAGAAATTAAAGACGTGCATTTGCTGGGTATACGCAGCAAAACCATGGTTACCGAAAAGGTACTGGCTAAAGCCAATAAACTGCTTTCCATCGGCTGTTACTGCATAGGCGTTAACCAGGTTAATATGAAAGCCGCCACCGAAAAAGGGGTGGCCGTTTTTAACGCCCCTTACGCCAATACCCGGAGCGTGGCCGAACTGGTAATAGGCCTTTCAATAATGCTGATTAGAAGAATACCCGATAAAAGCAGGGCAGCCCATAACGGCATCTGGCAAAAAGAAGCCAAAGGCAGCTACGAACTGCGGGGCAAAACCCTGGGCATTGTTGGCTATGGCAATATAGGCAGCCAGGTAAGCGTTATGGCCGAAGCACTGGGCATGGATGTTCTTTATTATGATATTGAATCCAAGCTGCCCCACGGCAACGCCCGGCAGATAAGGTCGCTAAAAGATTTATTAAGAAGGTCGAACATTGTAACCCTGCACGTGCCCAGCGAGGCTTCCACCCGGTATATGATAAATGCCGATATGCTGGCCCACTTTAAAAAGGGCAGTATCCTCATCAATTATAGCCGCGGCGATGTTGTTGACCTGGCCGCGCTGAAAAATGCCCTCATCAGTGGCCAGCTTTCCGGCGCTGCAATCGACGTTTTNNCCTGAAGAACCGGAAAAAAACGGTGCGGCGTTTTCAAGCGTACTTCAAAACCTGCCCAACGTTATTTTAACCCCGCATATCGGTGGCTCAACCGAGGAAGCCCAGCTTAATATAGGCCTGGATGTTACCTCCAAAATGCTCAATTTTCTCGAAAAGGGCATTACCACAGGCTCACATTCAGTACCTCCGCTTAGCCTGCCCATGCAGGCTAAAACGCATCGTATTCTGCATATTCATAAAAACGTGCCGGGGGTATTGGGCGAAATCAACTCTAAGCTCTCCTCACATAACATCAATATCCTGGGCCAGTATTTAAAAACCAACGACGAAATAGGTTATGTGGTGCTGGATGTTGATACCGCCCTTTCTGATGAGGCTTTTAGCCTTTTAAAGGAGGTAAAAAGCACAATCCGGGTCCGAATGCTCTACTAAATCCAGGTTTCTGGCTCAAAATGACATCAAAGCTATGTCAAAAAGCTATATTTGGGTAAAATGCAAAACTTAACAATAGCTAATCCCGTAAAATGGACAATAGTTTAGATTTGCTTTGTAATTCAAAATAATATTTTTTGTTTTTTAACCCTAATTCGTTTTCTTTACAACAAATTCAAACATCATGAAAAAGTTATACTTTGTTTTTGCCTTGGCGGTTGTATCAGCAGGATTGAATGCGCAAATGTTAACTCCGCAGGTTATTGCAAGCACCGGCGGGTATTCTTCCAATGCTACCAACAGCCTTTCATACACCGTTGGTGAAATGACCATGGTGCAAACTTTTACCGCTAATGGTAATATCCTTACCCAGGGTTTTCAGCAACCAAACGAAACCACTGTGGGTATACTTGAAGTTACCCAGGACGATTACGGTGCTTTTATAGTGTATCCTAACCCTGCCGTTGATAATGCATGGCTGGGCTTTACACTTCCAGAAGCCGGCCGGGTAACTATCGCTATGTATGATATCATTGGCCAAAAAATTTCCGATTTATATACTGCCAACTACGAATCAGGCAAAATTGTTACACAGATAAATACTTCGCTTTATGCAGCCGGTACGTATTTAGTCACCATGACATTTGTATCATCTGTTGATGGCAAAACACATATTACTACAAAAAAAGTTCAGATTATCAGGTAGTAACCCGGTTATAAAATATATCAAAAAAGGGATGAAATTTTCGTCCCTTTTTTTGTNNGGTGGCGGCCTGACAAAAACATTTTGGTAATACCCAACAAATGTTTTCACAACAAATCTTCATTATTTTCAAATATTGGCATACATTTATACAAATAACACTTTTACCGAATGAGGCAACATGTACTTCTGCTTTTCCTTTTTATATTCTCTCCATGCATCAGGGCGCAGGGTCTTTCTGTCAGCTCGGTTGATTCCACTGCCTCCGTTTGTTATAACGATGGGTCAATTACCATTCACCCAACAGGCGGTACACCCCTATATACTTATACCATTATCAGCGGGCCGGCCGTTGCCAATGTAACCTACCCCATATCAGGCGGTAACGATAACACTTTTGCCGACCTTCATGCCGGCACTTATGTTGTGCAGGTTACCGATGCCGTCGGTCATACTGTTGATGTTACAGTTACTGTGCCGGGCAATTACCAGTTTCCGCAAGAATCATTATCTGTAAATGGCGATACTATTTTTTCCTCCGGTTCTCTTGGCAAGCCTCCTTATACTTATGCTATTTCCGATAGCAGCCTCAACGGGCCTTTCGGTTCACCACAGGCAAGCAATGCCTTCCCTAACCTGTGCAATGGCACTTATTATATCAGGGTGTACGATGCGTGCCAGAATTTCTTTACCGAATCAATTACCGTTAGCTCTCCGTCTCTTTCACTCTCCGGTTTTTGCCAGGGCAACGGAACTTTATCCAACACCGTGTATGGCGATGTCAATGGCTCCGGAAACCCTCCCTATTCTTTCAGGCTGGTAAACGGAAGTTATACCAGTTCTAACGCCACAGGAATATTTAATGTGCCCACAACATACCCTTGCCCCGACACCATCTATGTATCAGACTTTTGCCATGCCAACTCTAAAACCGTGGTAGACTGTTATCCCCTCGACCTCACCTATTATTGTTTCAATCCTACTGATAGTACTGCCACTTTAACTGTTAACGGAGGTACACCGCCATTAACATACATTTTTTATAAATATGTAAATAATGTACCGGTAGCAACTGTTACGCAGGATTCAGGTAATTTTTATCACCTTCCTGTTACTTCTGTTAACGAAACCGTTGGCTTCGGGGTTACCGATGCCTGTGGAAGAACCATCGGGCCTTTTTCAATCGCCCCTTTGAAGATTTCGGCAGTTGCAGCATGCCCGTTTAATGATACTATTATAGTAACTGTAAGTGGTGCCTTGCCGTCGGGTCCGTTGGAAGGTGGCTCTATTACCTGCCTCAATTGCTCACCTGCCCAAACTGATAGCTTACCCACAGGTATCTTTGTGGTGCCCGATACCGGCACCTACACGTTTAGGGCTATTGATGGCTGCGGACGGGTAAAAGACACCACTTTTCATGCCCCTAATCAGAACATAACCGGTAAAGTAGATTACATCTCATGTAATGGAGTGCAGATACTTGCCAGCTCGGCTACTGGCGTACCTATTACAGCCGGTGTTGAATATATTCTGTACCTCCTCAATCCAAATACCGGCGCTTATGATAGTGTGACCGAAAATTCAACAGGCTTGTTTGTTCATCTGCCTAACGGAACGTACTCGGTAAATATTATTCCCCCATCCTGTCAGCCCGCAACGGTTACCTTTTTCGTTCCCTTTTTCGATGGCTATTGTACTACTCCGTTTTTTGATGACAATTGCAACATCCGCCTCATAGTTCAATACGGTTCTCCATCTACCGACCTTCCTGAAAATTATTCACTGAAATCATCCACAGGTTTCATATATAACGAGGACCCGCAGGGAGGTGGCAATGGCATATTTTTCAATATTCCTCCGGGTAACTACACCCTAATCTCGGATAGCGGCTGCTCCGTATCCCAGCAATTTACCTTCAATTATAAGCTTGCCGCAACACACACACAAAGCTGCCTCAATGCCGGCAGTGTAACGCTCTTTCCTCAAAATCCCTATTACTATTATTGTTACAACAGCCGTTTTATTTACGTCCTCCATAATGCCGATACTACGCTTACCGATACCTCACTATTCTCATCTTCCGTAACTTTCACGGCAGTTCCTCCGGGCACTTACCTGGCCAGCGCTTACTTTCTGAGTGATTCCGTATTTATGGCCGATACCCTCGTTTCAAACGGAAACCCGCATTGCGTTTTAGATACGCTCACCGTTCGTGTTCCACAATATGCCGAGCCTATTATCAGTGCTAAAAACGTAACTGTTTGCGGAGCTAATAGCCTGGGCGATATTCCGTTTACTATCATTGGCGGCTTTCCACCCTATATAGTATCTATTTTTGGCCAGGCCACCACCACCACAAGTTCCAACACCGGGGTGCTCAATAATATTAAGCCCGATAGTACTTATACCATAAGGGTAAGCGATTCATGCGGTATAAGCAGTACTTATTCTGTAAGTGTAATTGACACCTGCAATTTAAATAACTGCTCATTTGTTTCTGGCAACTTTACAGTTTCCGACAGTTCGGCATGTTCGGGGCAAACCCTTAGCTTTCAAAACGATTTTACCGCCGGTACCACTTATCAGTGGACCGCCAACGGTACTGTTTTCAGCACCGGTGTAAATCCTGCGTACCAAACCAATGCTACAGGCAACATTGTTTTTAAATGCGTAGTAACATTCGGCACTCACTGCCAGGACTCTTCTTCTATAACCATCCGCGTAGATAAAACTCCTGTATTTAATCTGGGCAGCGATACAGCCTACTGCGGCAATTTTACCAGGGTTCTTTCTACGGGTGTATATAATACCCACTGGTCTACTGGTGCTACTGATTCAGTCATTACAGTTTCTGCCGCCGACACCTACCGCGCAACCGTCAGCAACGCATGTGGCAACTTCGCCGACTCGGTTATCATCACGCAAAACCCTGTTCCTGTAGTACAGCTGGTTGCCGATACCACCGTTTGCACCGGCGATAGTGCCGTGTTAAATGCCTTTTTCCCTTCGTCTGTTTACCAATGGAGCAATGCATCTACCACCAGTTCCATTACAGTAACCCAAACAGGCCTGTATATTGTAACCGTCACCTTACAAACATGCCAGGTTATTGATAGTACTCACTTTAGCGCCATAACAGTAGTTGCAAGTCAGCTGTTACCTGCCGATACCACTTTGTGCAGCGGTACCCCGCTGATTCTAAAACCAACAACCGGCATTAATGCAGTTTGGCAGGATGGCACCCACGATTCAATTTATAACGTTACCCATTCAGGCACTTACTCCGTTACTGTACTTACTGTTTGCGGAACGCTCACAGATTCAACCATTGTTGTTGAACATACCACACCGGTTGTAAACCTGGGCCACGATTCATTACTATGTAATGGCGATAGCATTGAGCTGAATGCGTATTTCCCCAACTCAACTTATAAATGGAGCACCGGCTCAACTGCCGATAGTATTAATGTAAGCGCGCAAGCCACGTATACTGTTACCGTAAATTCCTTCGGATGTATAGCAATTGACAGCGTAGTATTTGAAACCGCCACCGTCAGTCACAATATTTTACCGGCCGATACCACTATATGCGAGGGCACCGAAGTTATTCTCACCCCTAAAGCCGGCACTAATCCGGTTTGGCAGGATGGCTCTCACAGCCCCTCCTATACCGTTACAGTTTCCGGGCTTTATACCGTTTCTATTGCTACCATCTGCGGAGAATATTACGACTCTGTAAACGTGGTAGTTGATGTTTGCCCCAGCAATCTGCATGTGCCTGATGCATTTACCCCCAACGGTGACGGGGTAAACGACTACTTTACTGTTTATGGCGAAAGCATTGAAGACTACGAAATAAAAATCTTCGACCGCTGGGGCGAAAAAGTGTACGACTCGCGCGATGTAACCGAACTTAACAGCCTCAGCCGCGGCTGGGACGGCACCTACAAAGGCAAACTACAGGACCCCGCAACGTTTGCTTACATCATTACCGCCAAAGGCTATGATGGGAAGGATTATTTTAAAAAGGGGTATGTAATACTGATAAGGTAAAATGGAATAGAGATGACATTTTTTTTCAAGATGTTATCTCTAACGGGCACAATGCTTAAAGATTGTAAAGGCCATGGCTGATATCTAACCTATCCATCTCTACAAGCCTTATTCGTAACAAGAGATAACATCTTGAAAAAAG
>PMXD01000215.1 GCA_003165895.1 Bacteroidota bacterium
ATTTTTGTCGGACAATACAGGTTATTTTCTTTCTTTAGCAGATTTTGTGATATTATATAACATAGGTTAGGTGTTTATCCCACAGGTACTTGAAAGATGCGGCATTTTCATATTTCATGCATTCGATTTACATAAATGCTCACCTCCCCCTATGCCCCCTCCGGAGGGGGACAGCCTTCTTTTTTCTTCGCTACGCTGGAAAAAAGAAGTGCAAAAAGAATTCCCAACACCTATGGTGTTTACCCTAAATCGAGGTCTTTTATGGCTGTCACATAATCAAACCTTTCCAGCAAACCCGTATCGTATTTACCGCTGCGGAATTCTTCGTTTTCCATCAGCGCAAGGTGGAAGGGGATGGTGGTTTTTACGCCTTCAATAATAAACTCGTGCATGGCGCGCTGCATTTTTACAATGCATTCCTCGCGGCTTTTGGCACGGCATATTACTTTGGCCAGCAGCGAATCGTAATAAGGTGGTACCGTGTAGCCTGCGTAAATATGGGTGTCAACACGAACGCCGTAACCTTTAGGGGTGTGCAGGGCGGTTATTTTGCCGGGACTGGGGGCAAAGCCGTTTAGCGGGTCTTCGGCATTTACACGGCACTCAATGGCGTGCATCTTATCGGGAAAATATAGTTCGCCCGAAATAGGGGTGCCGGCTGCAATTAATATCTGTTCTTTAACCAAATCAAAATCCATCACCTCTTCCGTAACAGGGTGCTCAACCTGTATACGGGTATTCATTTCCATAAAGTAAAAGTTCTTGTGCTTATCAACCAAAAACTCTATGGTGCCAACGCTTTCGTAGTTAATGGCTTTTACTGCTTTAACCGCAGCATCGCCCATTTTTTTACGCAGGGCAGCATCTACAAACGGCGAAGGGGCTTCCTCTACCAGTTTTTGGTGTCGGCGTTGTACCGAGCAGTCTCTTTCGCTCAGGTGGCAGGCTTCGCCATATTGGTCGCCGGCTACCTGTATTTCAATGTGGTGTGGTTCTTCAATAAATTTTTCAAGATATACAGCATCGTTACCAAAAGAAGCACCGGCTTCGGTGCGGGCCATGGTATAGGCCCGCTCTAATCCAGTCTCTTCATGCACCACGCGCATGCCTTTTCCGCCACCACCGGCGGTGGCTTTTAATATTACAGGGTAACCAATTTGCGTGGCTATTTTTTTAGCCTCCACCATATCAGTTATCAGTCCTTCGCTGCCGGGTATGCAGGGCACACCGGCTTTAATCATGGTATCTTTGGCAGTGATTTTATCGCCCATAGCGCGCATTTGCGCGGGGGTAGGGCCTATAAATTTTATCTGGTATTTGCCACACAGATCGGCAAACTCGGCGTTCTCGGCCAAAAAACCGTAACCGGGATGAATGCCATCGGCATTGGTTAATTCGGCGGCGGCCATAATAGCCAGCATGTTCAGGTAAGAGTCTTTACTCCGCGGGCCACCAATGCAAATAGCTTCGTCGGCAAAGCGCACGTGCAGGCTGTCGCGGTCGGCAGTTGAGTAAACCGCCACGGTTTTAATGCCCATTTCTTTACAGGTGCGTATAATCCTAAGGGCTATTTCGCCACGGTTGGCAATCAGTATTTTTTTGAACATCCTCTTAATCTTGAATAATGAATTCTGCCACTAAGGCACCAAGAACACGAAGAATACAAAATCCTGCAAAACCTTTGTGTTCTTTGTGCCTTTGTGGCTAAATTTTTCCCGGTTTCGTTATTCTCCCTTTTCAATCAGAAATAAAGGCTGGTCGTACTCAACCGGCGAAGAGTCTTCGCTAAGCACTTTAATTATTTTGCCTGAAGGGCCGTCGAACTCAATTTCGTTAAACAGTTTCATGGCTTCAATAATGCATAATACATCGCCGGCTTTAACGGTATCGCCCACTTTAACAAATACATCCTTATCAACGCCTGGCTTGCGGTAAAAAGTACCAACCATAGGCGACCTGAAGGTTAACAGGTTTTCATTAACGGCTTTGGCCGCAGTTTCTTTTACAGCAGCAGCCTCTTGCTGTGCTGTTGCAGGTTTAGCCGCCGGGGCTGCAATAGTTTGCGGGGCGGTTACATAAGTTGGCTGCTCGGAACCTTTATTTTTAATACTTACAGAGAAGTCGCCCTCTTTTACACTCAACTCGCTGATCTCTGATTTTTTAACCAGCTTAATCAGTTCCTGTATAATTTTTAAATCCATAGTTCAACTTTTGTGAGATAAAAAAATCCCGAACATTGCCTGCCTACCGGCAGGCAGGCTGAATCGGGATTTCGAAAGTAAATTTTTTTTAGTTAATAGATAGCTTTAGGCTGTGAGTTCTGAATTTTGTCTTTATTCATAACTTACGGCTCATAACTCAAAGCTTATCTTACAGCTTTTACCCTTTCAACATATTGACGGGTGCGGGTATCAACCTTAATTTTTTCGCCCTGGTCAACAAATAAAGGAACGTTTACTGTAGCGCCTGTTTCTAAAGTGGCGGGTTTGGTTGTATTGGTAGCCGTGTCGCCACGAACGCCGGGTTCGCTATAGGTAATTTGCAAAACTACTGTAGCCGGAAGTTCGCAACCTAATATCTGGTTGGTTTCTTCGTGTATAATAACTTCGCAAACATCGCCCTCTTTTAAAAGGTCGTTATTTTCAATCTGCTTGCCATCAATGGTTATCTGGTCAAAGGTCTCCTGGTCCATAAAGTTAAAACCATTGTCATCTTTATATAAAAACTGATGTGGCCTTCTGATAACCCTTGCTGTAGTAATATCATGCCCTGCCGGAAAGGTATGTTCCAATACTCTTCCGCTGCGTAAACTTTTCATTCTGCAACGTACAAAAGCATTGCCTTTTCCGGGTTTAACGTGTTGAAATTCAACAAATTGGAAAATATCATGGTTCCATTCAATACACAATCCGTTTTTAATATCTGCCGTAGTAGCCATAGTAAGTGGTTAAATTTTTAGGACTGCAAATATAAGCAGAATACCCACACCGCCAATTCGGGGAATAAGGGGGGTGTACGACAAATTTCCCNNTATTGAACTTTGTGTTCTTTGTGATAAACTGAATTTCTTTTCTTTAATTTCAAATAGCTTTTTAGAGGTACGTGTTAGTTGTTGTGAAATTTGAGACCCCCCGCAAATAATTAAATTGCATAAAAATCGGGTTATGGAATTTGGCAGGGTAGAAAATATAGATGCAGTCGATTTCGCGCTTCCGAAAGACGATAAATATACCCTGGCGCTTTTTAAAGGCCTGAAAAAGAAAAAGGCAGCCCCGCAGATATTCATCGGTTGTGCCAAATGGGGCAGACCCGATTGGATTGGCAAAATTTACCCTAAAGGCACCAAGCCGACCGACTTTTTAAAGCATTATGTGCAACATTATAATTGCATTGAGTTAAATGCTTTTTTCTACCAGTTATTCCCTGTTTCCACCGTCGAAAAATGGGCTGCCCTTGCGCCGGATGATTTTAAATTCTGCCCCAAATTTACCAACAGCATTACCCATATCCGCCGCTTAAAAAACGCGCAAAAAGAAACAGATGCCTTTTTAGAAACCGTGCATGGCTTCGGCAAAAAACTGGGCACTTCTTTTATCCAGCTGGGAGATAATTTTGGGCCCAAGCATTATGAGTCTATTCACGATTACCTGAAATCACTGCCCAAAGATTTTGATGTAGCCCTCGAATTTCGTAACCACGAATGGTTCACCGACAATACTGTTGCAGACGAAACCTGGCACCTGATGAAGGAACTGGGCGTTACATCTATTATAACTGATACCTCCGGCAGGCGAGATGTGCTAAGCATGCGGCTTACTACGCCCAAAGCGTTTATCCGTTATGTAGGCAACGGCCTACACCCAACAGATTATAAACGCATTGATGAATGGATAGAACGCATTGCCACATGGCTGGAAGAAGGCCTGCAAACCCTGTATTTTTTTATCCATCAGCACGATGAACTCTATTCGCCGGAGTTGAGTAAGTATATGATTGATGGATTAAACAAAAGATGCGGGCTTAAATTAAAACCACCCACACTACTCAATGGTTATCAGGCACCTTTGTTCTGAGAACTGTTTAAAATTAAATCCCAATGCAGNNCAAAGAGTATATTTTTGGTGTTCCCTGCCTACCGGCAGGCAGGCTTGTATTTAACTTTGTGCTAATATGTATTTATTTTAAACAGCCTCTGAGGTTCTAAATTAACCCTGGCTGTTCTCTCTGTATTTTCTCCGTGCGAAAATTGTATTTTGTATTACCTCACTTCGCAAAAAGAAAATGATACCAGCTTCTGTTAAAGTACCTGCCGCTTGCCTTGCGGCGGAAAGCAAATAATCCATCTTTCGGGCGAACCTCAATCCTCCTTATCCGCAATAAATCCTCCGGCCAGTTATGCGGGCCAAAAATGGTTGTAATGCCATATTTAAACCCTGATTGCGCAAGCACCTTTAAAGTATCATTGTTATAAGCACCATAAGGATATGCAAAACTAAGCGGCTTTTTCCCCGTTATCGTTGCTACGTCATTGAAGCAGCCGGTAACTTCCTCCCGCTGCTTATCTGCCGTTGAGTTTTTTAAATCAACATGGTGCCGGGTATGCCCGCCAAATTCAATACCATAATTTTGCATTTCAAGTATCTGCTCTTTGCTCATTAGTTCAAGCGCGGGTTCGCCTTCATGTAAATTCCACTCATTGCGTTTGTAACCGGTTACCAGGTAAATAACCGCTTTAAACCCAAATTCTTTTAGTATCGGAAAGGCAATGGTGTAATTATCCGTATACCCGTCGTCGAAGGTTATAATTATCTTTTTACCGGGGTCAGCATTGGCTGGCAAAGCATCTAAATCTGAGAACGTAATGGTTTGATAACCGTTGTCCTTCAACCATTGCATCTGTTTGCGAAAGGCTGATTCCCACACATAAGTTTTGTGTTTACCAATCCTACAGGTACTATTTACAACCCGGTGGTATAATAATATGGGAAGTTGATATGGGGTTTGCATTAAACTTTTTACTATATTCTACCTGCTAAAATATCGTTATTGCGAGGCTCTGCGAAGCAATCCCGGAACTACTTGCGGCCGACTGTAATGCAACAGCCAGAAAAATAAAGACCTTCTCCGCAGAGTCTCCCCTTTCCGGCTTTGCGGAATGNNGCCACAAGGGTGCTTACTCGCAACGTATCGCACTTATTCACTCTTAGCCCCCCTTACCATCTTCTCAATGGCATCCCATTCATCACCGGTTACCTCGGTAAACATATTAAATTCACCGGCGCCCTGCAGCCATTCGCCGCCGTCAATGGTCACCACATCACCATTAATATATGCCGAGTAATCTGAAATTAAATAGGCCGCCAGATTGCAAAGCTCCTGGTGTTCTCCCACCCTTCTTAAAGGCACTTGTTTTTGAAGGTCGAACCGCTCGCGGAAAGCGCCCGGAACTAAACGGTCCCATGCTCCTTTGGTAGGGAACGGCCCCGGTGCAATGGCATTCATCCTGATACCGTATTTAGCCCACTCAACAGCCAATGAGCGCGTCATAGCCAGCACTCCCGCCTTGGCGCAGGCCGAAGGTACCACAAATGCCGAGCCGGTCCATGCATAGGTAGTTACAATGCTTAACACCACTTTGTCAGTTTGCTTTTCCTTTATCCAATGTTTGCCCAAGGCCAGCGTACAATTGTACGAGCCCTTTAAAACAATATCTACCACCGTGTCAAACGCACGTGCTGAAAGCCTTTCGGTTGGGCTTATAAAATTGCCTGCTGCATTATTAATCAGCACATCTACCTTGCCGAATTTTGCAATGGTTTGGGCCAGCATACTCTCCACCTCAGCATAAATGCGCACATCACATTGCACTGCCAGCACCTGTCCACCGGTTTCTTTCATCAGTTCATTGGCAGTTCCCTGTAAAACTTCCAGTTTACGGCTGGTAATAACCACGTTGGCGCCCAGCTGTAAAAAATATTTGGTCATTGATTTGCCCAAACCGGTTCCCCCGCCGGTAATAATAATGGTCTTATCTTTTAATGCTCCTTCTTTAAGCATGCCTTCGGTGTAGTTCATAGTAGTTTGTTTAGCTGGTTTATATTTTTTGTTTCAGTTTAACGTGAGTTATGGTTAGAATAAAACGAACAAGTGATTTTGAAGTGTTTGTTTCTGGTGCAAATTCATGGAATATGTAATNNCATCCCTCTGCCTTCGGCATCTCTCTTCTCCATCAGGAAACAAATGGTTCGGCTCCGCTCACCATGACAGCGCAATGTAACCTGATAGAGATGGGAGAACCATACATATAGTATGTCAAAAAAAATCTAATCCATAACTCACATTATTTAATATTGTCCGGTGTTCAGTAATACAAGAGTGCATGCTTCTTCGGAGGCAATTCCGTTTTGAGCCGCAAGCTTTTCAAACTCCTCGTTTTCTGTGCCCGGGTTAAAAATTATCCTCCTCGGTTTAAGGTCCAGTATTTTTTGATAGTAGGCCTGTTGTCTTATGGGGTTTAAATACAGCGTTACGGTGTCAATTTTATCATCTGCCGGTATGTCATGTATAATACCAACTCCCTCAACCGAACCCTCGTCTTTGCCTACCGCAACTACCTCATGGTTATGCGCCCGCAGCAATCTTATGGCCTTGTTGGCATATCGGGAAGTATCAGTAGAGGCACCAAGCACAAGTGTTTTCATAATCTCAATATTACATAACAAACCTAAACCAATTTACAATTACTTAAAAACTATAAATGGGCATATAGCGGGATGGGCTGGGTGCAAACCAAATTGTCGGATTCCCAACAGCCGACCCCTTCCGTCCC
>PMXD01000138.1 GCA_003165895.1 Bacteroidota bacterium
GGCGTGTAAAGTCAATGATTTTTACACCGGACAATGGACCCGTTTTGGGTGCCCTGTTTAAATAGGAAGTCGCAACGGCAGGCTTTAAATTTTCGGCCTCGAACTTTCTAAAGCACCTGGAGAAATGTATCATGGCTGCTATATTGCTTACCTTGATATTACCCAGCATAAGGGTCATTTGCGGGTTGGCCTTACCGGTTTCCAGGTCAATATATACTTTTGATTTGGTGGCTATAACACAGTCGGCAGTGCCCAGCAAACCGGTTTGTAGCTGGCAAGCGCTGTTTTTAATGGTAACGGTGTATTGTAACGGCTCATCGCCGGATATATTGAAATGGAAAATGGCATTATAATCCAACGCTTTTTCAGGGCGAAAACGCTGGGGGATTGATTCAAGGATTTGTTTGGCGGTAATTGACATAAGCCAAAAGTAAGTTTAATGGCGAATGAGAGAAAATAAGGATTGTATTTTTTGAAGGATTTTAAAGCTTATTACTTTAGGGGCAGGTTGCAAAGCACTTAAAAGGTGCCTATATTTGGGAAGGGAAAATTATTCTTATGTCAACATTAAAATTGAAAAAGCGCGGTATTGAAGTAGAAATGAAACTTGGAGAGAAAGCTTCATTTAACCTTAAAGCTTTGTACCACCCTATGCGCAAAAGACTGTTAGTATTAATTGAGAAAAAAGGCAAAGCTTCTATCTCGGATATATACACTGAACTTCATTTGGCGCAATCGATTGCCTCACAGCATCTGGCAATCTTGCGAAAGGCTGGTATAGTTAACGCACAGCGCGATGGGAAGAATATATTTTATTCTGTTAATATAGATCGAATTTCGGAAATTGAATCTTCAGCACGAGCACTTGTACCTACCGATAAAAAAGCTGATAAAGGCGGAGTTTATTTAGCTAACAGGCCTAAAATTGAGTCAGTAACAGAGCAATTGCAAAAACAATGGTTAGAGAAAGGTAAAAAAAATCATTTAAGTGAGATTATAGGGACTTGGCCAGGTGATGAAACATTTGAATCCCTATCCAAGCAATTGACGAAATGAGCAGATATATCCTCGACACAAATGTTGCGCTTGCCTACATTCGCAAACACGAACTATATACAAAAATAGAGACAGATCATAAACTGACTGATCCCGGTAATATGGTTATAATTTCGGTTGTTACGCAGGCGGAGTTATTGTCACTTGGGAAGCAAAACAACTGGGGACCCAAAAAGATGAAGTTGCTGCGGGAACTCTTGCGGTTATTAATTGTAATTGGTATCAGCGAGACCGATGGCGAATTGATAAATGCGTACGCAAATATCAGTGCCTTTAGTCAAGGGAAATTATCAGATAAGCTGGTAAAATTTACGCCTCGTAATATGGGGAAAAATGACTTATGGATTGCAGCAACAGCTAAAGCGGCAGATGCAAAATTAATAACAACGGATAAAGATTTTGACCACCTTAACTCTCATTTTATAGAAGTAATTAAATATCCGGCAATGTCCACCTTTAAAGCGTGATTACAACTCACTCAACCTCATAACCACATCCTCCCTCACACCCCGTTCCGTCTGCTTCAAGCTGCAGCACTCAATACTCCGGTCGTGTTCAAAAAAGAAAATGTAGTTATTGGCTATGGCTTCAGTTAAAAACTTCTCCTTTTCATCTAAGGTTAGCAGGGGCCGTGTATCATAAGCCATTACATAAGGCAAAGGCAAATGCGCCATGCTGGGGAAAAGGTCGGCGCAATAAACAATGGTTTTGTCGCCCCATTTAATGTGCGGGATAAACATAGATTCCGTATGGCCGGAAGCTGTTTTTAAAGTGATGTTAGGGTTAATAACCATGCTTCCTTCCTCTGCAAACTTTAGCTGCCCGCTTTCTTGTATGGGCAGTATGTTTTCCTTTAAAAAAGAGGCCTTCTCACGGGCATTAGGTCTAGTGGCCCACTCCCAGTGTTTTTCGTTGCTCCAGTAGGTAGCATTTTTAAACACAGGCACCAGTTTCCCTTCTTTGTCCCGCTCAATAGCACCACCGCAATGGTCGAAATGAAGGTGGGAGAGGAGGACATCGGTAATATCATTTCGGGTAAAGCCCAATTGGTTCAGGCTCTTTTCAAGGCTGGCATCGCCATGGGGCTGGTAGTGGCTGAAGAACTTTTCATCCTGTTTATTGCCCAGGCCGCAATCTATTAAAATAAGTTGTTTGCCATCTTCAATCAACAGGCAACGCATAGCCCAGGTGCACATGTTGTATTCATCGGGCGGGTTTAGTTTTTGCCACATGGTTTTAGGCACAACACCAAACATGGCGCCGCCGTCAAGCTTAAAAAAACCGGTGTCTATGGTGTGGAGTTTCATAGAATTAAGAATGCTGATTTTTGATTTATGATTGATAATGATATTAAAAGCGCTTGAAATTGTTGGTTGGTTGCCTCATTGCCAGGGGCTCAGCCCCTCCCGTCCCCTAAAGGGGAAGCCAAAGCCAAAAATTCCCACTAACTCTTTAATTCATACTTCAATTCTAACATCTTTAAAGTAGCCACTGCACATTCAACCCCTTTATTACCATGTTTGCCACCTGCGCGGTCTATAGCCTGCTGATGGTTGTTGGGGGTTATTACGCCAAATACAAATGGGGCACCGGTTTCAAGGCTGAGGTTCATAATAGCAGTTGATACGGCGTTATTGATATAGATATCGTGATCGGTATCGCCTTTGATAACGCAGCCTAAGGAGATAACTGCATCCACATTTTCGTATTCATACAGCCAGCTTGCGGCCAGGGGGAGTTCAAATGCACCGGGCACCAGTTTTACAATGATGTTCTTTTCCTTTACGCCGTTTTCTTTAAGCGTTTTAATTGCACCATCGCGCAGGGCAAAGGTGATATCCTCGTTATATTCCGAAACGGCTATAGCTATTTTAAATTTTGCAGCATGTGGGGCTGAAAATTCTTTATGGGTTGAAAGGTTTTTTTGTTTGGATGACATGGCTAAGGTTTTTAATGCAAGCAGCCAGCCCCTTCCGTCCCCTAAAGGGGAAACTAAAGCCAAATGCAAATACAGAATTTGTGCTTAACGCTGTATTGGGCTGTTTTGCCTTGGTTTCCCCTTTAGGGGACGGAAGGGGCTGGCTGTT
>PMXD01000125.1 GCA_003165895.1 Bacteroidota bacterium
AGATGTGTCCAAACCGTAGCTGCGGCAGGCAGGCGCAGGCAGACCCTTCGGGTCTGCTGCATTACAGCTCCCCTCCTAATTTAGGAGGGGTGGCGCGCAGCGCCGGGGTGGTTAGGCTGTTTGGCACTCTAAACCAGAAGTATATTTTGCCCATGAAAGCCTTACCAGGACTGGGTTTTAGCCTACAAAAACACACCTTAACTTAACGCACATGCCCTTCGAAGGGAGACGATCATATTTTCAGATGCCGAAGGCCTGCAAAATATGATCAGAGGGATGAAGACTGCATGTGCAATGAACTTCCCTTTGCACCAAGGGGGGAACTCTCCTCCCCAGTGGTTGCATTCTGTATTTCTGGGTATTCTCCCGTTTCGGAAGCCAGAGGGTTTGCGTGGAGGTATTTTCAAAGGGGCCTATTCAATCTTACAGGCATTTCGACGGCCGGATACACATTAAATTTATTTGCCCCTTTTTCGCATTTCTCCTCTGTAAAATCGCATAAAATTCAGTTTTAATTTAAAAATTATTGGGCTGTTTTGGGTTGGCTTTTCGGGCGATTGTTTATCCGTCCCGAATCAGCATATTTTTCGCTGATATTAAGCAGCGTAAAAACCGCAAACACTTTTCAATTTTTTAACACAATAAAAACAATTTTGTCAACATCGAATCGTTTGGTCTTTTGTATCTTTGTAGCGAAAATTCGCGGAATATAGATTTTCGCAAATAGCGGAAATGGAGAGGTAGTAAAGAATACAACATTAATTAGCTCATTTTCAACATTTTATCATCTATAAATTAAAAGGAGGCCCCTATGAAAACCAAATTCTCCCTAATCCTCGGTCTAAGTGTCTTGTTGTGCTTAGTATGTGGACATCTTTCCGCCCAATCTGCCTCACAACTGGGTCAGACACCTGCAACGGCACCTGCTGCCACTGTAAATAATGCCCCGGCAAACCAGGATGTTCTGGTGTTAACTGGTCGAATTATTGACAACGATACCAAGCAGCCCATCAAAAACGCAAAAATCAATTTCGACAAGTTTGGCGAGGAACTGATGCATGCCTCTATTGATGATGACGGCAACTATTCAATAGTGCTTAACAAGAAAGAACTTGGCGAGCCTATCCGTGTAATTTTTAAAATAGCCGGTTATAAAAAGTTTGTGGTAAAAAGCGTTTCAAAATCAGTTTCGCATGTAACTGCTGACCTGTTCCTGGAATCAGAAGAATCCGCCTCTAAAAGCAACGGTAACGTAAAGTATGTAATGGACGATAGCCCGTTTAATACCATGGTTATAAAAATGCAGTAATTTATTTTTGGGTGAAATAAAAGAGTCCGCTCCGGTATCGGGGCGGATTTTTTTTGGCCGGTTAGTGATTTAGATTTGACAACTTTTAAAAAGCTGTCAAATCTGGACCGCAGAGAAAGTAACAACCCTCATACAATTATTACCCACGGCATTCAAATATCCCCGCTTTATTTTATAACTTTATTAGTATGAAAAGCATACACCTGGATGTAGAAATTAGTGAAGACCTGCTTTCAACCTTTAAGGTATCGCGGGAAAATGCGGGAGAGGAATTAAAGCGGCTTGCAGGCGTAGCTTTATATCAAATGCACAAAATTTCGATAGGGCGTGCCGCAGAGATTGCCGGCATGAACCGTGGGGATTTTGAAGATTATCTTGCAGACCATGGGGTCGCTATTTCAAATATTACCCCTCAGCAACTTAGTAAGGACATAAACTTTCTATTAACTAAAAAATAGAATGATTGTTATTGCCGACACCGGCCCCCTTATTTCTCTGGCCCACATTAAGCGCCTGAATATACTTGAACAATTATATCCCGACTATGTTGTTGCGCAGGGAGTTTACCAGGAATTAGTCAACTATAAAAAGATTGATTTTTATGAATATGACTTATTGAAAGTCAGGCAACATATCCGCACTATGCATACTGAAATCCGGCCACCACTAACTGAATTGGGTTTAGGCGAGGCACAGTCTATATTGTTGCTGAAAGAATTGAATGGTGACGCATTCCTTACCGATGATATGGAAGCAAGAAGAGTGGCTGAATCTATGCATATCCCCTGCTTCGGCACGCTTGCATTACTGTTACAGGCAAAATCATCTGGCCTGGTTAATAGTTTAAAACCTCTGTTAATTGAACTCCTTGAACACAAAAGATACTATTCTAAAGATTTGATCCAGCTTGTTTTAAAACATGCCGGGGAATTATGATACAACAACTTTCATAAATAAGGCGCATTTGTATTTTTGCGTAGCGGTTCTCCAGCCCCTGTGTTTCATCCCGCCTTACGCGGGAGCGTTAGTGGGTTTGCGTGGCCTTTAAAATACACGGTTTCTCGTTATAGGTAGTGTGGTTTTAATGCGTTTGATTTGGGGGATGCCTGGAACGATGGCGGCAACGATTGTATTTTTTATGATAAACCATTTATCTTTAGAAAATGAAAAAAATAGTTGCTGAGCTACCGAAAAACAAAGACAGCCATGAATTGGTTGCCAGTGTTAAACAGGGTTTGCGCGAAGTAACTCTTATAAGGAAAGGCAAGCTACCGAAAAAGCCTATCCAAAAGTTACTTCGTGACATTTGAACAACACCACAGCAATAGGGTGTATTTTGTATTGCTGGGTAGCGGTTCTCCCGTTTCGGGAGTTAGAGGGTTTGCGGGGCCTTTAAAAATACACGGGTTTCCGTTATAGGTGGTGTGGTTTTAATGTGTTTGATTTGGGGGCGGCTTAGGACATTGCAAATGTCGAAGCCTATTACCAATAGCAGAAAGGAATTAAAACTTAAAATATTAAACGATATGGATGTTCAACCTGACAAACAAAACATAGACAAGCTTTTTTCTAACACGACTTTTTACATTGACTTTTATCAACGCCAATATAAATGGACTGAAGAGCCAGTAAAAAGATTATTGGACGATGTGTTTTATAAGTTTAATGAGGAGTATAAAAAATATAAAGAGTTAAGTCTGCCATTGGATCAAATAATTAGCAAATATGGTTGGTATTACTTAAACACCTATGTAACAAATAATGTCGATGGAAAACTATACATAGTTGATGGGCAGCAACGTCTAACGACCCTAACCTTAATTCTCATCAAACTTAAACATCAGTCAAAATCTTTCAAATCGCAACTGGAAGGATGGATTAGCAATAAAATTGTCGGACTATCAGGATATAAGACAGATTTTTGGATGAACCACGAAGCTCATAAAGCAGCTATGAAAGGACTTTTTGAGGGAAAGGAATTTGATAAAATTGATGTAACCTCAGGTCTTACCGCAGAGAATATGGTAAAGAACTATGAGGTTGTCTCCGACCGTCTTGGAGTTGAACTTGATACTGAGCACCGATTCGAAAGCTTTGTCTTTTATCTTATGCATCGTCTGGTGCTTATTAACTTAAACGTGGAACAAACTGATGTTCCGATGGTTTTTGAAGTTATTAATGATCGAGGGGTTAGATTAAAACCGTACGAAATTCTTAAAGGGAAGTTGTTAGGGCAAATTTCAAAAGAAGAACTTGAGGGTTTGAAATTAAATGAGCTTTGGGAGAGACAGGTGGCAAAAATCAATGCATTTAAAGAAGATGAAATCGATCAATTTTTCATCTATTTTCTAAAGTCAAAGTTTGCTGACACTATCGGGGAAGGGAGACGGTATGATAAGGACTATCATCGTGCAATTTTTTCGGAAAACAAATTAAATCTTGACCACAACCACCTTGAGGTAAAGCGATTTCTCCAAAACGATTTCAAATATTACACAAACCTTTATTCAAAGGTGTTGAATTATTATGGCGACAACTCTCTTGAAAACGGATTTGCTTCGGTTTATTATAATAGCTTAACAGAAATGAATAGCCAGTTTCAGTTAATACTTTCGGCATGTACATTAAACGATAAACAGGAAAAGGAAAAAATTCAAACAATTGCCTATGAAGTTGACAGACTATTTTGCTTGCTCCAGTTGCAAAGAAGCTATAGCAGCAATGCCTTTAACGTTGCTATTTATAAGCTGAGCGCCGAAATTCGAAATAAAGATGTTTCTGCAATTCGTCCTGCGTTTGATAAATTATTATTGGAGTTACTAACCGAGGCGAGAGGGGTTCAGGCAAATACACCGTTATCCTATGGTTTCTTTAAAGAAACAGGGATTGAATTAGACAAAAGATTTAAACGATATTTCTTTGCAAGGATCGAAAAATTTATTGCTGATAATACCAATCTAAATGTAAAGCACTCCCTATATGATTTGGTACAAAACACCGGTTCCGTAAACGGGTTTCATATTGAGCATATTCTTGCTGATAATTCCGAAAACCTTCAACTTTTTGGGGGAGAAGAGGAGAAATTTAAAAGCGAAAGGAATCGACTTGGAGGACTGCTTCTATTGAAGGGCAGAGACAATATTTCTAGTAACAATGAGACCTACAAAAAGAAACTTAAATCTTATGCAAACACTTTATATTGGAATGAAACGCTAAGAGAGGATAGTTACAAATCAAAACTGGATTTCACGGGAATGATTAAAAAATATAAGCTAAAATTTCGTCCAATGAATGAATTTGGGCAAGCGGAGTTGGAAGAACGTCACAAGTTACTATTTGACATGGTGTCCTATATCTGGAGCTAAGAACTAGACGTCGAAGCCTATTTAGAGTTTTTGACAATTTTAAAACAAGACCAAAGCTTCAAGATCAAATCCATAAATCAGGTACAAAAAACATTGTAAGCCAAAACTACACCCCCAATGAGAATTGACAAATTATTATTATGCATATTTCTATTGTGCATCACCTACATTTTTGCGGTTGAGCTTTATCCAATCGATGTATGTAACCCATATCTACTTCTGGTTCGCTTAGGCGCAATCCTACTTAATGTTGCGTATTCTTTGGTGGCGGCAACCATTTTTTACTTAATAATTGTATACAGACCAGCAAAACGCAAATGGACTAAAATTGCGGCGGATATAATATTTAAAACAAATGTTATTAACAATCAAATTAACTCCCTCCAGTTTAAAGTAAAGGTGGGTGAAGATTATATTTTTGACATAAATAAAATAAAAATTGCGCTGAATGAATATGAAGTTGATAAGGCTAACTCAGAAGAAGAACTGTATAGCGGCTTGTCCTTATTGAGATCCAAACTTATACCTATTATTAATAGCTTAAAAGCATATAACGACTTGTTGGATGATGATTATTTGGAGAAACTATCGGGTATCGAAAACTATTTGCAAAATGGAAATGCCTTTCAGGGAACTAATCGGCTCAACCTCTCGTTGTCTGATGAAGATATGATTTTTCAAGGTGTTTTTATCGCAAACAAACAACTTAAAGAGTTAAAGTTAGAGATGGAAAGAAATAACAAAAAGTTGCTTGCACTTCATGCTCAAAAATTTCGAAAAAGAAATTTTCCAAACGAAAGTTAATCACCCGGCATTATAACGTTCCGACTTAACTCCGGTAGCTGTACTTCCTTCCAGAATAGTTCGGTAGAGGTTTTATGGGTTAAGTATTTGGAGCGAATTTTGATTCTTCCCAATTCAATACCTTTAAGCTTTAAAATCACTAAATCAATTAAAAGAAGTTTTCTTTAAAACTCGGTACCCATGCACCCCATCGGCCAAAACCTCGCCCTCCTCACCCATTTAAACCAAAACTACTCGCTGCTCAATAATCAGCTAGCCAGCATGTTGCTATACATCGATGAATCAAATTCACTTGTCATTGAAATCGTTTTTTCGCTTGCCGAAACCGAAAAAAATAAACACCTGAGGTTAAAGTTTACCGATGTGGTTGAATACATGTTCTATTACAAATCAGATTACACCCATTATACCGTGCGCCGCTTAAAATTCCTGCACGAGGAGGAATGCTTTTACTTTTGCATAGACCCCGAAGATGAACTGCCAAAAGTATCGCATACCGATAAGGATATTATCAGGGCCAGGAATGTGGAGGGCTTTTTGCTTTAAACGTTCCGGTAAAACTGTTTTTGGGTTGCTTAAAAAATTTGAGGACTGTATTTTGCTTTGGCATCCCCTTTTGGGGGACGGGAGGGGCTGAGACCTTTTCCTTAAATTACTACACGTTTTATTTCCCTCCCATTTCTTACCTTCACCCCTCGCAAATAAACACTCCGGTTAATGACCCCTGAAGAAATAAAACAACTCTGTATCTCCTCCTGCAAATCTTATTACGACTACCTCGAAAAAACAGGGCGTGGCTTAAACGAAATTGACGTATGGGGCGTTGAAATTGTTGACCACTTCCAGCGCATCGTTAACCTGCGCCTATCCAAAAAGATATTTGATGCCGAAACTATCTTCTTCCGCTTTGAAGGCGACAACAATAAATACGATACCACACAAATAAGCGTGCTGGAATACGACGTAGAAAAAAACATGCTTTACCTGGAACCCAACGCTGAGTTGTTCCCGAAGTTCATCAACATCAAACCCGGCAGCCTGAAGGTTATTGCCGATATGAAATTCCTGGTACAACGCGTTAACAGCTGGTTCGACCAAAAAGGAAGCAACCTGCAACTGCCTACTAAAAAATCCCCCCTGGAACACCTGGCTAAAGACTTCCCTTATTTCGAACACCCCACACCTGGCGATGACCAGAAAGCAGCCATACAGGCAATATTGACCGAACCATTTACTTATATCTGGGGCGCACCGGGCACCGGTAAAACGCAGCTGGTGCTGGCCAATGTAATTGTGCAGTACGTAAAAAATAATAAGCGCTGCGCCATACTGGCCCCAACCAACACTGCGCTGGAACAGGTAATGCGCGGCGTACTGCGTATGAGTGATGCTGCCGGCATTCCGCGCGAAAAATTTTTACGCCTGGGGCATACCTCCAAAGCCTTTGCACAGCAATTCCCCGAGGTATGCGAAAACTTTGGCATCAGCAACCAGCGCATGCAAATTGAAAAACAAATGCGCGTGGTTAAAAGCGTAATGAAAAAGGAAGATACCCGCGCCGATGAAACGCTACCCAAACTTGAAGAAGGCCTTCAGAAATTAAAAGAACTAAACGAGTTGTTAGAGGCCGTTGCAGAAAACACTGGTAAAAAAACAAGCCAAAAACTGATTAAGCAGTTGCTGAAAGAGATTAAAGATTTAGTGTCCGTTCATCCGCTTACCGAAATGATAGTAAAGCATCTTGAACCCGAAGGTGTGCCCCCCGCCATTAACCAGCTCAACAGCTTTATAACCACGCAAAAAAAAGAAGAGGCCGTTATACAGGCCAAGGCCGTTGAATTTGCAAGCATGCCGGAGAATGACCTTAAAAATATGCTCGCCGAATTAGAGCAATCGCACAAAAAAATGAAAGGCTCAAACGAGCGGGCCAAAAACGCGGCTGTAGTAGCAGCAACGCTTGATAGCTACATATTCCGTTTTATTGAGGATGACCTGGAAGTTGAACATATATTTTTAGATGAAGCCGGTTATGCCTGCGTAGTTAAAGCCATGCCGCTGATGAAAAACGATGTACCGGTAACCTTCCTCGGCGACCACCTGCAACTACCACCGGTTTGCGAAATGAACGACATGGAAATGCAGGACGAAAAAATGCGTGATGCTTTTGTGTGGTCAAAGAGCGCCATCCACCTTTCCCGCCTGTTTGATCAAACCAAACAAGCAGCTTACGAATCTTATGTAAACAACGAAGAAACCCTGAATGGAAAAATGAGCCGGGTTGTTTTGCGGCACACGCACCGCTTTGGTAAAAACCTGGCCGCAGTGCTTAACGAATATGTTTACAAAAACGGTTTCGGCAGCAACAGCCTGCGCGGCGAAACCGAAATATATTTTGTGCATGTTGAAACCAACGTGCCTCAGCCGCGCAACCTGAACGACAAACCCACCCGCGAAGCCGAGGCCGAAGCATTTGCCATTAAACAGTTTATTGAAACCACCGGCCTCGGCGATTACGCCATTATAACCCCCTACATCAACCAGGTAAAACTATTAGGCAAACTAATGCCCCGCGACCGCAACGAAGGCCGCATACTAACCGTACACGGCGCACAAGGCAAGGAATGGGAAAACGTACTATTAAGCGTAGTAGACACTGATAAAAAATGGTTTACCGATTCGCGTTACGCCAAATCGCGCGGTTTGTTTTTGCTGAACACCGCCGTTAGCCGTGCCAAAAAACGCCTCATCATTTTTGGCAATTATCATTATTGGAAAAAGCAACACGGCCAGCTCATAAAAGGCCTGCTGGATGTAGCTGAGGAATGGCGGATGCTGTAGGTCCATTGCTACTTCAGCTCAAAATCGCTCTAATCCAATTTGCGCTATGCGAGGAGAGTCATAACGGTGCGGAGGACTTTTTTCGCGCTTCTTTTTTCAAGCGAAGCGAAGAAAAAAGAAGGATGTCCCCCTCTGGAGGCAGGGCTGTTTCATTCTCTGAGGTTTCAC
>PMXD01000141.1 GCA_003165895.1 Bacteroidota bacterium
ACCGGCAGGCAGGTTTGTATTGAGCTTTGTGTGTTTTGTTAACATGTATTTCTTTTCTTTAATTTTAAACAGCTTCTTAAAGATAAGAGCTTTTGAATCGCCTGTGCGTGGTTATTTTTTCCACTTAATGTTGCAGCCAATACTTGGCCGCTGGCGCGGGGAAACCGCCTTGCCGGCAATCAGTGCATCCAGCGCTTCGCGTACATCTTTACCCGAAAGCGGAACATTGTTAGACGGCCGCGAATCATCCAACTGGCCGCGATAAGCCAGTTTAAGGTCTTTATTAAAAATAAAGAAGTCGGGGGTGCAGGCGGCATCGTAGGCTTTGGCTATTTGCTGGGTTTCGTCAAACAGGTATGGGAAGGGGTATTTTAAAGCCAACCCAGTTCTTTTCATCTGTTCAGGCGAATCTTCCGGTTCTGCCACAATATCATTTGAATTGATGGCTACAAAACCCACCCCTTTAGCTTTGTAATCACCGGCCAGGCGCACTAATTCGGGATTAATATGTTTTACATACGGGCAGTGGTTACAAATAAACATAATTACCGTGGCCTGTTTACCCTGAATATTGCTGAGCGACATGGAATGACCCGAAATAATATCGGTGAGCCGGAAATTAACAGCCGGACTGCCGAGCGGTATCATATTTGAAGGTGTAAGCGACATGGTTTAAATTTAAAACGTTTCGGGCTCAATTTTAGGTCAAATTATCAGCTTCTTTAACCTAAAGCCAAACTGTTTTTGAAAATAACAGGTGACCATGCCTGAGTTTTTAGCAGATTTTTTATATTTGCGCCCTGCTTTAAGCAAAAAAGCACCTGTAGCCCCGCTTAAAAACGGGACTACAGAAATTTGTTTTTAAATTAATGCACCTGTAGCTTAACTGGATAGAGCATTTGACTACGGATCAGAAGGTTAGGGGTTCGACTCCCTTCAGGTGCACTGAAAATCAAGCGATTATGACGAAAGTTGTAATCGCTTTTTTTATTTCACAAGTATGTCACAAGTGATAATCTTCTACCCCAAAAAAAGCGAGAGTATAAATAGCCATAGAGCAGTAGGATAAAGTTGAAGACTATGATCCTGGCAATGGCATTCATCCACCCTCAAACCACTCCTTAATACTATATTCTGGATATTGGTGCATATGGCACGTCAAAATATAAAGGTAAACTCGCTGCAACTGGTATTCGAATACTCTAAATCAGCGCCAATTTGCTTTGCTAATATCTTAACTATCCGCAAGCCAAGGGTTTGTGAAGAGTTAAGATATTCCAATGAAGGTAACCCTTTCCCGGTGTCGCTGTAAACCAGTTTGCTCAATTTGCGCGAATTGCCTGCGGTATAAATCCGGATACATATTTCACCTGTATTGCCTTCCGGAAAAGCATATTTTAAAGAATTGGTAATAAGTTCATTGAGTATTAGCCCAAGCGGAACAGCTGTATCAATTACTATAAATGTTTCGGGCAGGGTCACTTTTACAGAAACAAATTTTGATCGTTCGCCAAACAAAAATTTAATTTCTTCAATAAGTCCCTCAATAAATCCTCTTAGCTCTACCTTTTCCAACCCATCATTTTGGTAAAGTTTTTGGTGTACCAATGCTATAGAACGTACACGGCTTTGGCTTTCCAGGATAGCAGCTTTAGTGTTATCATCCTTTAACGAATCGCTTTGCATCTCTAACATGGTTGAGATGGTTTGAAGATTGTTTTTAACACGATGGTGGATTTCTTTCAGCAGCACTTCCTTTTCACTGAGCAACTCTTCTTTTTCCTCCAGTGTAGTTTCCAGTATCACTTTTTGGCTCTCAATTTCTAAGGTTCGTTGCTTTACCGTTGCTTCCAGTTTAATATTCTGGTTAAGTATAAGCGATTCGTTTTCCTGCGTTTTTTGCTGAAGTTGTAATTGCGCTTCAGCCTCCGTCCATCGTAAACGCCTTGCCAGTAAGTAAGCCAATAACATAGATTCAATAAAAATTGCTACCGAAACATGGCTTAATCCAAAAGGGCAGGGAGGGAAACCTGTCTGCATGTAAACAATTTGTGATATTACCAGGATAAAAAAGAACAGGTAGGCCCAGGCAAAATAGTACCCGATTTTATTGTGATGCGGCCCTACCGAAAGACCCATGGAAATCATGAGCAGCGTAATGATCATTGCATCCATTTGATTTAGTACAAGTGCAAGTTGTTGTGGGATAAAAAAAAGTATGGCAACATAAAAAATAAACCAGCCCAGAATAAAGAGTGAAAATTTATACAGGCGCGGTGCATATTTTTTTACTTCCAAAAAGCTGTAAGCAAATGGAATTATACTGATAGAAGTCAGCAGAGGCAGAAGCTTGTAAGTAACAGATAAATTAATGTGGTGAAAAAAATATATACCATAGCCATCCATTACAAAGGCGGATACCATCAGATAAAAAAGTACAAGAATTGAATATTGCAGGTACATAACTAAACGGTAAGCATAAGCAAAAAACATATTTAAAATAATAACAAAGGCCAGAAGGCCGATATAAATTCCATACGTTAGTTTTTGTGTAGCAGCATCTAATTCAAATGCATTTGCATTCCAGATTTTTACTGTTACCGGGGGAGAAAACGAAATAAGCCTGATGTAATATTCTTTTTGCCCGGCTGGCAAAGGAAAAACCTGGTAATGGTTGCGGACCTTTTTATTATTAATGTTTACCGTATAACCGGCTTTATAGCATTGCCACTGGTTAGAATCGTTTTTAAAATAAAAATCGGCAACGGGCAATAATGCCTGCTCCAAAGACAGGCACAAAATATCGGATGTGTTATTTTTAAAAGAAATTTTAAGCCATGTAACGCTGCCCGAAAAGCCAAAGCTCAATACTTTATTATTTGACTGTTTGAACAGGTCTGCCTTGGCAGTATCACTTACCTGTTCAATGGTTAGTGTGCCGGATGTATCTTCCATGCGCCCGATGCGGTTGGCTATATCAATAAATTGCGTGTTCCTGTTCCATGTAATTTGCTCTGTAGCGCGAACAAATAATGGAACAAGAAAAAGAAATAGCAGGAGCTTTTTGCTGATATTGTNNATAATGTGTAAAAATTTAATATTCCGCTTCTTTATATGTTTCAGTATGATCGAAATACCGCGTTTTTATACCCAGCACGTAAGCAAACATAATCCACCATACCCAACAATATATACTAAATGGTATGTAGCCCCAAAAGCCTACTACCGGCATTTCAAAAATACGGTATCCATCAACATATGGCAGTTTGTACTCCCAGAAAGCAGGTGAATAACAAGTGGCAGGATTTCCCGGGCTGTAATGCGTGGCGCTAAAACAATTCCAGCCTTCCATTACAAAACCCTGCGCCAGGTAAGCAAGCCCAAAAACAAGAACCGGTGTCCAGTTGCCTTGCATAACCGGCGTAAATGGGGTCCACACTTTTAATAAAGATAAAACTACACTGACAACAACAAGCGGCAGCAGAAATATATAAAAAAAGTATTTGCCAGGGGCATAACCCATGCCATACAGGCCGGCAAAAGCCAGCAGCAGTAAAACAATTTTAAGCCAGGCCGGCATTGTAATTTTTACCCCGGCATCAAAGCGATGGCGTAACGATGGTATGGTAAGTATAAGGTCATACCATTCAAAAGCCATAGGCATCAGGCCCGTTGAGCCTAAAATGGAATACATCAAAAATACCTCGTCGTTATTTCCGGGGCTTTTAATAAGATTATTACCGAATGGATAATACCACATGCGGTTAACAAACAAATTAAGATACTCGTAAAGCATCCATCCCGAAACCGAAGCCGTGGCAATGCCCATTATTTCTGTCGGGTATTTGCTTAGCATTGAGTGTCCCTGGCGTTTAAACACGCAGCCGTCAAGTAACAAAGTAAACCCCCAAAACAGCGGAAAATCTGAATAATCCTGTAGTAATTTAGGCCGTGGGGTATGCGCCCAAAGAAAAACGATTGGCACCAGCCACATTACCAAACCTATCCAAAACCAAACGGGAAATTTGTGCGTTTGCCCGGAGGGTAACTCCGTATCGGTTTTTTTGAAGCGGAAAAGCGAAGGAAAAATGTAAACAAGGGTAACCCCAAAACAGACAGCAGCAACAATAATAAACACAAGCCAGCTCCAGCCATCTACTACAGGGGGGGTAATAGGTGGAAACTTAAAGAAATCCTGTGGCATCGGTACACCTGTTGTTAGCCGGCCGATGAGTGGAAGCGCAACAATTGCGGCAACGGATGCTATAATAATGCTTATGTTCCGAAGTTTTTTCATGTGCGGGGTTTGATGCTGAACGAAAAGTAATTGCTTTTACTGTTTTATGTCCGGTTTAACAAGTATTGGAATTTCTTTTTGCAATGCTTTTTTTAGTTCTCCAAGCAATGTAGTTAATAATAACTGTATCTTTAATTCATCTTTATATGCTTTAAAATAGTACATTCGTATGGCTGTAAAAAAATTGGCACATGCGTTGTCGGTAAGGCTTTTATAAAGAAAGCATGTAGCAGCCAGCAATTCCTTTTCGTAATATTTAAGCCACGCAGCTTCATTGCTGAAATTAGCACCATCCCAATCTTTTAAGCCAATAGCTTCGCAAAAAAGCCTGTAACGGCTATTACGGAGGGGCGGATCGTATTCCTTACCTATATAATAATCTGTAAGTATTTCAGTAAACCTCATGCCCTGGCGCAAACTAATATCGTAGTGGCTGGCAATAACATAAGCATCAATATTGCCCATCATATCTGTGCCGGGCACAAATTCGTCAATAACAACCTGCATTTCAGGTATGGTCAGGGTATCTTTTTTTTCAAAATATGTAAATAGAAAAGCAGCCGAGGCGCTGGCAATATCTCCCAGCCAGGTAGACATATCCATGTTGCTTGTTACATGTGGCCCTAATCTCAGAATGTTCTGGCGCCCGGGCAACAAGCCAACAGTATCGGGATAGTTGCTGGCATCGCAACCCGTAAGTATATGCCCTATGTCTGATACATAGGCATAGTTGTACTGGCCTCCAGGCGGGATGAGAACCTCCTGGTGGTCGTCCTCATATATATAGGCTAATTTACCTGCCCGCTCTGGAAATACGCGGTCGGTTTTGCGATATACCACCTTGCGGTATTGCGGGCGGTAAAGGGCATTTGCATACGGCACGTCTGTAGTATTTATTGTTCTAAGTTGCCTGCCCCTTAAAACCCTTTCCATTTCTTTGGTATAGCGCTTGCCATAATATTTTTTGGGCTTATTTATATTTTCTTTCCCGTCATTTTTATTTGTTTTCACATCATCCTCATCTCCATCTACCAGTATAACCTCGTACCGGCCTTCTATATTTGTTGCTTGTCTTATTACCTGCTCATCCCAACCTCCTTTATCGTAAAATATTTTACGCAGCCTTGTAATTTGAATAAGTGTGTTGTGCTCTTCCCTCAGCCAATAATCTTCTTCCTCTTTAAGTAATTCAATAAATTCTTCAAGTGAAAGCGGTTTCCAGGGCGGGTCGTGCGGTTCAGGGGTAGCTGAAACCAATGGCATTTTTAACTGTTGTTTCTGCATAAATATGTGGGTGTTAGGGACTTCAGTTGTGGACTAAATATAAACATATAAGAATAGACAAAGTATTTTTTTTGGAGGTAAAAGCCGCAAGGCAATCGATAATTTAAATAACCGGGCCGAACCAAACAGTTTTGCAAATTTGCGTTGCGCACACAAACAACATGTAAAGCTGCCTGGATGCATACATAAAGGAAAAAACCTTTCACAAAATCGGTAGGGAAAATGGTTGGCTTACCATGGTGCTAAACCGTCAGCAATCAAAAATATATAGGATAAACATGTTGCAGCCAGTACAAATGCAGCATAAACTCAACAGAAAGAAAACGGTGCTCAACAAAAAATTGGCGGCGCCTGTCCTTCAAACTTTATTTGATTGGTAGTTTGGGATTCCATGGCGGGGTTTCTGAAATGAAAATTGATGATTTGTTTTAGTGTTAAACAAGGTTCCGTTTACGCAGAAAATTTACCATCTCAACGGAATTTTTGAGGTCCAATTTGCTTAATACGTTTCTACGGTGTGTAGTAACGGTATGTGTGCTTAAAAAGAGTTTAGCGGCTATTTTTTCTGTTTCAAGCCCCTGTGCTATTAATCGCATTATCTCTAATTCGCGGACGGTTATTTTAAACTCTGATAAAAAACTATCACTTGGCGAAACAGATTCTTCAGGAGCTTTCGTGTTTATATCTTCAATGGTTATAAACGACTCATTTGCTGCTGTTGTGACTATTTCATTCAATTTTTGAAGTAGCTGACCCGAAGAAATGAGTTTTAACAACATGCCTGCTGCACCGGCTTCTTTAACCTGTTTTATTACCTTTTCATCGTTATACATGGTTAAGGCAATAACGATAATAGATGGAAATTTTTCCCTGATGATTTTACATGCCTTAAAACCATCCATCACAGGCATATTTAAATCAAGTAAAATAATTTGAGGTTGCACACTGTTTAGCAGATGCAGTAAGTGCTCGCCATTTGACGCAATTCCAACTACCTTGTAAAGCTTGCTTTTTTCTAAAACGACAGCCAGTCCTTCGGCCACTATTGTTTGGTCTTCGGCAATTACTACCTGTATAGGGTTATCTGGTTTTGCCTTATCCATAATAAATTGCCATTGCACGGCAACAAAATTTAGTTTGGGTTCTCGCAATTTAATTTTTTTCTGCGATATAGCTATTGTTTTGTGTGTTATAAAAGTTTTCTGAACCGGATATAGAATTCGCATTCTTTGCATTTTTCTGAATGGCATCTTGTCCTTGGTTTGGACTGGATAGAGCATTTGACTACGGATCAGAAGGTTAGGGGTTCGACTCCCTTCAGGTGCACTGAAAATGAAGCGATTATGACGAAAGTTGTAATCGCTTTTTTTATGCAAATAGTTTTATACCTAATTGAGTATAAAAACGAACCTAAAACATTTTTATATACCTACTAAGGTATAGTTTTCTTATCTTTTTCTATTTTTACACCCATAAGGGTATAATATGGAACCTAAAACAGCTTTAGCTGTATTTTTAAAGGAGAAAAGAAAATTGCGCAAACTTACTCAGCCGGAACTAGCTAAGAAGGCAGGTGTTGGCCTTAGATTAGTGCGGGAGATTGAGCAAGGGAAAACGAGCATGAGAGTGGACAAGGTAAATCAAATTCTTAAACTATTCGGGCATCAGTTAGGGCCTGTTCAAATCAATCGCGATAAACCGGTTTTATGAGAAAAGCGAGAATATTGATGCATGATAAAGTTGCCGGATATCTTGTTGAAGATGAAAATGGCTATACCTTTTCGTATGACGCAGCATATTTAAAATCCGGTAAGCCTGAACCAATAAGTCTTACCCTACCTATATCGGACAATCCTTTTGTAAGCAAAACCATGCTGCCGTTTTTTGACGGGCTAATTCCCGAAGGCTGGCTATTGGGTATTGCAGAAAAGAACTGGAAATTAAAAGAGAGTGATAGAATGGGGTTGCTCCTGGCCTGTTGTAAAGATTGTATAGGGGCAGTAAGTGTTCACGATGAAAATTAAAGCGAAAAGTATGAACAGAAGATGTCTTTACTGTTACGATTTATTGGGGGGAGAAGAATTGGACTTTCATAGTAAATGCAGCAGAAAGATATTTGGCACCCCAATTCCTCCTGAACTGCCATATACTCAAGACCAGATGCAGGGATTGGCTGAACAAATCATTCAAAAACATACAACTGTTACAGGGGTACAGCCAAAGCTTTCATTAGAAATAGAAAAACTGACTAACACAAAAAATCCCCGGCGTTTTACTATCGTTGGTTTATGGGGCGGATACATCTTAAAGCCACCATCGAAGTTATATCCTGACTTACCTGAAATAGAAGACCTTACAATGCACCTTGCTGAACTTAGTGGTATTAAAGCCGTACCACATGCTCTTATCCGAATGAAATCGGGTAAGCTGGCCTATATAACAAAACGGGTTGACCGAAAAGGGAAAGACAAAATACACATGGAAGATATGTGCCAGTTGACAGAAAGGCTGACTGAACACAAATATCTTGGCTCGTATGAGCAAATTGGTAAGGCTATTCAAAAATATTCTGAAGACCCCGGGCTTGACCTGGTTAATTTCTTCGAGCAGGTTGTTTTCTCGTTTCTTACCGGCAATGCTGACATGCACCTGAAAAACTTTTCGCTTTTGAAAGGCCCCAAATCAGGATATTCACTTTGCCCGGCATACGACATGGTAGCATCGGCTTTAGTTGTAGAAGGGGATTCTGAAGAACTTGCACTTAATCTGAATGGGAAAAAGAAACGGATAAATAGAAAAGATTTTCATATCGCTATGGGCCGCTTTGAGCTTGGCGAAAAAGCAATGGATAACATCTTTACAAAATTTGAATCATTGATTTCAACATGGACTGATTTTGTGAAAATTAGTTTTATTTCAGAAGCCAGAAAATCTGAGTTCATCAAGCTCATTAACGCCAAAGCGGTTCAATTGGAGTTGAAACAATTGTAGGGAAAGGGCTTGCCACATTTATTTTACGCAATACTATGAATATAATTACGCAGGGCATTGCGTAAAATGTTATCTTTGATAAAAGAACCGAATCATGTATCAACGGCCACAACTACAAATTCTTAAAAAACGGCTACATGAACCACGCCGGTTTATGCAGGTAATTTTGGGCCCCAGGCAAGTGGGGAAAACAACATTGGTAAAGCAATTTACTCAGGATGAGAAACACCCGTGGATATTTGCTTCGGCAGATGATGTACCAGCCACAGGCGGGGCCTGGATAGAACAACAATGGGAAAATGCCCGGTTATTACTCAGAACCCGAAAATCGGCCTACGCTATCCTTATCATTGATGAAATTCAAAAAATACATAACTGGAGTGAAACAGTTAAGGCACAGTGGGACAAAGATACGTTTGATGATATACCATTGAAAGTTGTCCTGTTGGGCTCTGCCAGACTTACCATTCAGAAAGGCCTGACAGAATCATTAGCTGGCCGGTATGAGGTAATTACAATGACACATTGGGGCTATAGTGAAATGCATCAGGCATTTGACCTTTCGCCAGAGGATTTTGTTTGGTTTGGAGGTTATCCTGGCTCAGCCGCGCTTATAAATGAAGAAGAACGCTGGAAAGATTATATCATGAACTCTTTGATTGAGACAACTATCTCAAAAGATATTTTGATGTTGAGCCGAATTGATAAACCTGCATTGCTGAAACAACTTTTTGAGTTGGGCTGTGCTTACAGCGGGCAAATACTTTCCTATTCAAAAATAGTCGGACAGCTTCAGGACGCGGGAAATACTTCAACGCTTTCTCACTACCTTCAATTGCTGGATTCGGCAGGGCTGTTATCTGCTTTAGAAAAATTTTCGCGTGGCTTGGTTAGGCAAAAGGCATCAATTCCTAAATGGCAAGTTCAGAATAATGCCTTATTCAGTGTAATGTCAGGGCGAAATTATGAGAAGTCGCGGACGGATTTAGCTATTTGGGGAAGACATGTAGAAAGTGCGATAGGCGTTCATTTACTCAACTCATGCAAGCAATCAGGTTTTCAACTTTATTATTGGCGTGACCGGAATGACGAAATTGATTTTGTTTTAACACACGGGAAAAAGGTAATAGGCCTTGAGGTGAAAAGTGGCACCCAACATAAATTATCGGGGATGGAGGCGTTCAAGGACAATATGAAACCGGATAAAATTTATTTGATAGGTAAAGGGGGGCTTCCCTGGCAGGAGTTCCTTAAAATGAAAATTGAGGATTTGTTTTAGCTTTCTTAAATTAACGAACTTATTACTTTGTGCCGAAAATTATACTATGTTTATTGCCCTGGTATATAGGTTAATATAGCGTTTTAAATAGCCAAGTCTTTATATCGATATTCTAAAGTTTCACGACAAGCTTATTAATAATTACAAGAGCTATATCCAAAGCTTTTTGAACATTAAGGATCAAGGTATTGAGCGAGAACAACTTGGTTGGTTAATTTTGTTGAGCTACAGGACCTGCTTGGTGAGCTATCAATCATGAGGATGAATAAATACGACTATAATCAGTTAAGAACAAAATAGGGACGATCTTTTATAATCAGACCTGATAGAAAAGTAATCATGTCTTCATGTCGTTTTACGTATTACATTATTTTGTTCCATTTTTTTGTTACTCTTGATTATATAATCACTTGTCTCCCTCTTTCCATCCCCTAAAGGGGAAACCANNGGCTTTGGTTTCCGCTTTAGGGGCCGGAAGGGGCTCCCTATTTTAAACTCCTTATTAAAAGATGCTCAACGGCTTCAAGCAGGTTTTCGGGTTTAAATTTACGCCAGAGGAAATCGTTGTAGGCATCGCCGGCGTTGAGGTAGTAATGTAGCTTTACACGGCGCATTTCATCAACCACATGGTGGCGGAAATTAAGGGCAACTATCCAGCCATCATCGTCTTTTATGTCCTCATACCACTCCTCGTAATAAAGGTCGTCTGAGGCGTGAAAGTTCAATACGTTCTCTCCTATCAAAACAAATTTGCTTATCCCTTTTTTTATAAGCGGGTCAATAACGGTGCGTTTTAACTCCATAATATCATTGTGCACGGCATCATTCCATTCGCCAATAAATTCTATTACAGCAAACCCGCTTTCGTAGTCGCAGTAAATCAGCTTGCAATAAAGGGTTGAGGAGCCAAAGAAATCCCACTGCGGGTGGATGTAGTAATTGTATATTTTATGGGTAAAATGCAGCTCACTGTGCTTACGGCCATAAAAAGGCGAAAGCTTATCGGTAGAAGCGGTATAGTAATCGCGCCATTGGTAGTATGGTTCTATTTCGTGCATCTGTTTTGCCCTTGCAAGGCCTTGTTATATCATACAAAGTGGTTGGCGGGGACGCCAANNCCATAAATGTTACCAGTGCACTAACCAGCGCGAGGTTTGCCGCAAGCAGCGCTACGATACCACGCTAACCATACTGGTAAGCTCGCAGAACTTATCAGAACAATATTATAACGAGTATATTGATTCGCTCACTTCACCTTCATTGGGTTGGGTTTGTTATGATACTACCAGCGATTACACCATACAATACTGCCCGCCCGCAGGCTCATCTGCCAGCAACCTGGTGAATGAAGAAGCCGCAGGACTTATCTGCACGCCTTAAAACCGGTAATGAATAAATTAATACAGGCTATAACAACGTCAGCTTTTTTGCTGATTTTTTGTTTAAAGATATCAGCACAAAAAAATCAGATTGAAAAGTGTTGGTACGATGAAGGAAAAACCAGCAAGGTATTAATATACCGCGCCGTAAACGGTAAGTATTACGGCAAAATAGTTTGGCTGAAAGGCCCCATTGACAAAGCCACCGGCAAGCCACAAAAGGACGACGAAAACCCTGACCCTAAACTCCGCAGTAACCCTGTGCAGGATTTGATTATACTGAAAGATTTTATACCTGACCCTGAAGATAAAAACGTTTATACCGGCGGCAGCATATACGACCCCGACAGCGGCAAAACCTATTGCGGTAAAATAACCTTTAAAGGCAGTAAACCCGATTTGCGGGGCTACCTCTGCTCCTTTTCCATTTTTGGTAAAACAGAAACCTGGACGGAGGCGAATTAAGGGACGCAACAGAGATGACATCTTTTTTCAAGNNTCTTGAAAAAAGATGTCATCTCACTATTTAGCCGAACTGTTTTTAAACCACTTTTCAACAGCCATGGGCGACATCAATACCGGTATCTGGTTATAATCTGCATACTTATCCAGTAACGCATTTTCGGTGGAAGCATCGGCTGTTGATGCGGTTTTCATATCCTTAAAAAACGTGCGGAAATTATCAATTACTTCAACGCCGCCCACTTCTCCGTGGCCCGGTACTACCTCGGCAATATCAAATCGCTTTTCAACCAGGTCAAATGCTTTTAAGTAGCCCTCGCCGTCGGCATTGTATTTGGCGAAAAGGGCTGGGGCCTGGTGATTTAAAATAACATCGCCACCAAATAGCATTTTGCGGTTATGCAGGTAAACTACTATATCGCTTTGGGTGTGCGCATTGAATGGCAGATTAAGGATTGTTACGGTTTCGTCGCCCATGTTTAATACCAGGCTGTCTTTTACCCAAACAGTTGGCAGGGACTCGGCCCCGTCTTCTTTAATCCAAAATTCTTTATCGTAGTTGCCGCCGGCAATAATGGTTTGCCCTTTAAACAACTTATTACCATAAGTATGGTCGGCATGTATGTGGGTATTTACCACAATTATGGGCTTTGTGCCTGCCAGTTGTTTTACCTGGTTATACAATTGCTGTGCCGTTGCCTCGTCAATTTTGGTATCAATTACCAGCACAGCGCTGTCGGACACCAGAATACCTGAATTGCCCCCGCCACCTATTATCAGCGTTAACTGCTTATCGTAAGGAATAGTAGTGGTGTGTTTCATTTTTTGCATAAAGGGATAGAAAAACACAAAAAACAGGCCCCCGCCTACGCTCAGGCCTAACAATATCAATACGGTAAATACAATTAATATTTTTTTCATAGTTATTATTTTTAAAATGATTAATCAAACCAAACACGCCGTCATTGTAACTAATTGAAAATAAAGACGTTCTCCGCAGAGTCTCCCCTTTCNNAGGTCTTTTCCTACGTCACCACGGTTTTTTCCCTTGCCCCAAGGGTGATTATCCGCAATGACGGGCGCTTTTATATTTTTCTTTCCACCCACTACAGCGCAGATACCAAACACAACCGGACTACCGGTGTTTACTGCATAACCGTAAACTTGCCCAACGTATATCTTGCTCCCTTGCTATCAACAATGGTGGCAAGATAAATACCGGAAGCAAATCCGCTTACTTCAACATTAATCACATCTGCACCGGAGGTTCTGTTAATGGTTTTTATTTTCTGGCCAATGGCATTGTAAAGCTCAATGGCGGTATAATCCTTAGTTGTTTCTTCGGTATTGCTGCGCATATCAATACTTAACTGGCTGCTTGCGGGGTTAGGGTATATGCTGATGCCGGATAACTGAACTTCATTTATGCCATCGCAAAAAGCATCAATGGTATCGCATTTACTTGCAGAACCAAATTTATTATAAGCGGTGAGACAAACCTGGAATTGATCGTTAGAAAAATAGCCGCATTCCACCGTATCTTTTTGAATAAAAAAAGAGTCTATAGGATTAAAATTTAAACTCTTGTATTCCCAAACCAGACTATCAGCGTTTGAAGTTGAATTAATGCCAACTATACCTGCACACATAACCTGGTGAACGCTAAAGTTAGTTACCGGTAGCAGCGCAGGGTTCGGGTCAACAGTTACAATTATTTCAGCAGTATCGCATAAAGAAGTTTGCCCGGCGGCGGTATTGCATATAACATACCAGGCAGTATCGTTACCGGTAAAAGTAGAATCGGGCGTAAACAGCACGTTATTGCAACTTAATATGCTAAAATCAGCAGAGCCGTAAATAGCATGTATGCAAAAACTATCATTGCTTGGGCTGTAGTCGTTAACCGTAGCGTCAATCAGGTAACGATTGCCCTGAAGCCCCGTAAGGGTATCGTTTACGGCCACCGGTGGCACATGTGCCGCAACTACCTCTACAATAACACGGGCAGTATCGCATAAAGTGGTTTGCACAGTATTGCAAACTACGTACCAGACAGTGTCGTAACCTAAGAAGTTATTGGCAGGTGTAAATACAACATCATTGCAGCCCAAAACCGTAAAATCTGCATTGCCATAAACCCTTGTAACGCAAAACGCATCGCCGCTGGGGCTGTGGTCGTTGGCAGTTACATCAATGGTATCTTTATTGTTCTCTAAATCGGTTGAAAAATCATTGACGGCAACCGGAGGCAGATGTATTGCGGCAGCAATTACATCAATCACTACCAGGGCAGTATCGCAAAGCGTGGGTTGGTTGGTATTGCAGATAATATAATGGCAGCTATCGTAACCGGTAAAGTTTGAAGGGGGGGTAAAAGTAACATCGTTACAACCCAGCACTGCAAAATACGAACCGCCGTAAACTGACGTTACACAAAACGCATCACCACTTGGGCTATGGTCATTAGCAGTTACCGCAAGGGTATCATAATTCGGTTGATGTACCGTGGCCGTATCATTAACAGCAACCGGTGGCACATGAATTATAATATTAGTTATATGCACGCTATCGCAAATGGTGTTGCTGCCACTGGGGTTATAAACTGTTTCGCACACATAATAAGTGCCGTTGGCGGCATAGGTATGGTTAGGGTCTGCTACATTCGAGGTATCGCCATCTCCGAAAATCCAATGATAACGGGTAGGGAAACCTTCGCTGGTATCGGTAAAAGTAACCAGGCCGGCGCTGCCATTTACTGAGCTAAAGCCTGCAATTGGAGGGGCCGGGGGAATGAGTGAATATTGGGCATCATGGATCAGTCCGGTTGTGTCATCATAGCTAAACGAAACCAATGCTCCTTTCGTCTCTTTTGATACGTAACTGTATTCGGTAACATAATACGTACCTGATGTTACATTATGCCAGCTAGGACTCCCAAAGAGAATCGTGTAATAAGCATCCACTTCAATGTTAATGGTGTCTACCTGCTTTATGCGCAAACCTCTGTACGAACCTACCGGGGTTATAACTTTTCCCCAACCATCAACAACGCTTGAAAAATGGTCAGTATAAATTTCCCTTACAGAGTCAACACTGCTCTGGCCTACCTGGTTTCCGGTAAAGGCCTGGTAAAAACCCCAGTTACTATGATAGTTACTTTGATATTGAGTAGGAAACTCGTATAAAACCTCAGCCGGGGATATAGGCGTAAGCGCAAGGGAGCCATACGCCATGCCCTGTAAACCCACAGCTGTGTAATTTGAAGCATTTGAATTTAGATAAACGTCGCTGCCATTTGATTGCAATGCCTGGTTAGCAGTAGGAAAGGAAGTGTGCTGAGGAATTGTGCTTGCCGCCACGTACGAAATGGTTAGCGGGTGTGTATTAGTGAGCGCACTAAAATCATAAACCTGGTTAGCACCAGGATTGCCATAGTTTACGGAGGTTAGTGGCGTATCAACAGCAAAGGTTTCAGAAAACCCGTTGGCAGGCATATCTGCACTGGTTAAACTAATGGGGCTTTGGGCACTGGCGCTTAAAAGAAAGAACATCAAAATTACAACAGGGGTAAATCTCATTTTCATGCTTTATTTTTTGTGGCTTAAAAATAGGAAAAATGCGGAGAAGTTGGCTACTAAGATTTAAGAAGAAAGTATCGTCGTGAGGCTCTTGTAACTATTTGAAAATAATGACCTTCCCCGCAGAGTCTCCCCTTTCCGGCTTTGCGGAATGGGGGACTCTGCGAGTGGGCGGACTACCCTAACGCAGAGTCCCCAACCTTCGGAAGGGAGACTCTGCGAAGAAGGTCATTTTTCTGCGTCATCCCGATTTTTTCCCTTGCATCAAGGATGCTTACTCGATGACGCACTTTTTAATACTATCTTAACGCCGTTTTACTTTCTCACCCCCGGGTAATTAGCCTCAAACCACTGGATTGTTTCTTTCAGGCCCTCGTAAATGCCTGTAAATTTAACATCTGGTAAAATGCTTTTGAGTTTAGAGGTATCGCTGGGTTTGCGATGTTGCCCATTAGACATTTCAGTAAGCCATTCTATTTTGCCCTTGTAATTCATCAGTTCAACAATTATTTCCAGTATCTCTTTGATACTTATTTCATGGCTGGTAGATATAATGACCGGTGTAGTATCAGTGTAATTCTCAATCAGCCTATCTACAATAGCTGCTACATCGCGGGCAAAAATAAACTCTCGCAGGGCAGAGCCATTGCCCGGCACTTTTAGCACTTCTTTGTTTTCGCGGGCCTGGAATACTTTATGTATCAACGCAGGTATAACATGTCCGTCCGCTACACTGAAATTATCGTTAACACCATAAATATTAGTTGGGATAACACAAAACCAGTTGGTGCCATATTGCTGATTGTGGGTTTGTATGGCTACGTCCATCATCCGTTTGGCATAAGCATATCCATAGTTGGAGGAATGCGGAGGGCCTGAATGAATTTTTTGTTCGGTAAGCGGGTATTCCACCACATCAGGAAATATGCATGTTGAAAGGAAGGCAACTAACTTCTTTACCCCTGCCACCCGGCTGGCTTTTATAACGTTGTTGTTGATGTTTACGTTTTGAATGAAGTAATCATCGGGCCATTTCATATTGCTATACAAGCCGCCAACTTCTGCTGCAGCATGTATAACTACATCCGGTGCCAGTGCTTTAAACACAGATATGGTCTCGTCCTTTTGTGTAAGGTCGGCATCATTACGGCCCAACTTTTGGTATTGACTACCAAACTGGCTGCCTACCAAACCATTTCCGCCGGTTACAATTTTGGCCATTACTTTATTTCTTTCTGCCAGTGAGCAATCATTTCGTCCAGCATTTCTTCAAACGATACNNATACTTCGGGTTTCCATCCGGTAAGTTTGCGCAGTTTTGACGCATCGCCACGCAGCGATAAAATTTCGGTTGGGCGTTCAAACTTTTTATCGGTACGCAAGTGCTTTTCGCGGCTTAGTTTTAATCTGCCAAACACATAGTCAACCACATCACCTACTGCGTGTGTTTGACCGGTAGCACAGATAGCATCAGTAGGTTTATCCAGTTCCATTAAGGCCAGCATAGCTTTTACGTAATCTTTGCTGTAGCCCCAATCGCGGTGGCTGTGCAGGTTGCCCAGCACCAATTCGTCAGCTTTGCCGGTGACTATTTCAACAGCAGTTTTGCAAACCTTATTGGTTAAAAAATTAGTTCCCCGGCGCGGACTTTCATGATTGAAGAAAATACCGCAGGTAACAAACATGCCGTACGAATCGCGGTAGTTAATGGCCGTTTGGTGGGCCATTAGTTTTGCAATGCCATAAGGCGATACCGGTGCAAATGCGGTAGTTTCCCTCTGATAACCATCTGCATCCGTGCTATTGCCAAACATTTCGGAGGATGAGGCCTGGAAGATTTTAATAGCGGGGTTTACGATACGTACGGCCTCCGCCAGGTTCAAAAAGCCGACACCGGTTGCCTGCATGGTATAAACAGGTTGCTCGAAAGAGATTTTTACATGCGATTGAGCTGCGAGATTAAACACCACCTGCGGTTCAGCCTTTTTTAAGGCAGTTATCAGGCTTGAAAAATCGGTAAGGTCGCCATAGTAGAGATGGAGTTTGTGGCGGACATGCTCAATGCGCGAAGTCTGGTTTTCAGACTGTGAGTTACGCCGCAAAATGCCATGCACATTGTGCCCAAGCCCCAGCAATAGTTCTGCGAGGTATGAGCC
>PMXD01000158.1 GCA_003165895.1 Bacteroidota bacterium
CATAGCCCACGGATTAATCCGTGGGCTATGGATAAAATTTTATCTTACACCTGTGAAGCCTGAAAAATTACCCTTACCAAAAATTATTGCCTACGGTTTCGGGGTTTTTGGCTGGAGTTTATCGCTCAACATTGTAAGCGTATTGCTGGCCTATCTTTACCTGCCACCTGCAGGAAAAGGCCTGGTAAATTTAGTGCCCCAGATTACAGTTTTTGCTGTGTTCAATATTATCTCGCTTATTATGCCGGCAGGCAGGCTGTTCGATGCATTTATTGACCCCTTCATTGCTTCATTCAGCGACCGCAGTAAGAACCCCAAAGGCCGCCGTATTCCGTTGATGCGCATAGCTACAGTGCCCATGGTCATTTTCGCCATACTTATGTTTATGCCACCCTTCAGGACCGAGAACGGTTTGAATATTGTGTGGATAGGGGTAATTCAGTTTGGTTATTATTTCTTCTTCGGCTTGTATGTAATTCCTTATAACACGCTCCTTACAGAATTAGGCCATTACCTCAATGGCAAAATGCAGCTTTCCACTACCCAAAGCATTGGTTTTATGCTGGGTATGGTAGCTTCTACCTTTACCGCGCAATACACTACCGAAATACAACAGTTTTTACATGTGGCCGACCGTTTAACCGCTTATCAATACGCCATTATTATTGAAAATATAATTGCCGGGCTTTGCATGCTGCTGCCAGCCCTGGTAATTGACGAGAAGCGGTATTGCAAGCCCGGCGAATCAAACGAACCCCTGTGGCAGTCGTTAAAAACAACGCTCAAAAACGCCAACTTCAGAATATTTGCCTTTGCCGATGCCTCATTTTTTATGGGGGTGGCCATTATTACCTCAGGCCTGCAATATTATATAACGGTGTTACTGGGCATAAGGGAAGAAGAAAGCGGCGACCTGATGGCCATTATGGTAGTTGTTATTTTGCTGGTGTCGCCATTGGTTGGGTTGCTTGAAAAAAGAATACGCAAAAAGGTGTTAATCATATTCTCGTTTACTGCACAGGCCATAGTATTTATGGGTATTTATTTTTTTGGCCGCCTGCCAATTCCAGCCTATGCACAAGCAGTGCTGCTGATGGTTCTGTTCGGAATCTTTGACGCTATATTGGGCATATTGCCAACAACCGTTGTTGCCGATATTGCCGAGGCTGATACCAAAGCCACCGGCCAGAATAAAGAAGGCATGTATTTTGGTATGCGGGCCTTCTTTCAAAAAACCGGGCAAACATTAGGTATTTCGGTATTTCTGATGCTCACATTTTATGGAAAAGACCCCGGCCACGACCTGGGCCTAAGGCTTAACGGCGTTGCCGGATGCCTGCTTTTACTGACGGCGGCAGCGGCTTACACACGATTTAAAGACCAGCCAAACCACTTTTAGCAATTTTAATTTGGTACTTAGATTAAATTATTGCTAATTTTCAAAACACAAAAACCCCAGTGATATGAGAAAACTCTCCTTTCTTCTTTTCATCATCGTTTTATTTACCACTTCGTTAAATCAGCTTAATGCACAATGTACTGGTGGCCGTTATTACAACCCGATATTCGGCACTGTTAATACATCTACAGTTATATATGGTAATGCCGTACTATACAATGGTGTGGATACCAATTTGCGCGTAGATATTTACCAACCCGCCGGCGATACCCTTGCTGCCCGTCCTTTACTGGTATTTGCTTTTGGCGGCAGTTTTGTTTCGGGATTGCGGGAAAGCCCTGATTTGGTTATCTTATGTAATTACTTCGCATCACGGGGTTATGTGTGTGCATCTATTGACTACCGCCTGGGATATTATGGCAGCGGTACGGACACTAATTTGTTTGCGGCAATGTTACGTGGCATACAGGATATGAAAGGGGCAGTACGCTTTTTTTACAAAGATGCTTACACCGCCAATAACTACCGGATAGACACCAGCCAAATATTTATTGGCGGTGTTTCGGCAGGAGCCTTTATAGCCTTGAATTATGCATATTGGAATTTTCTCAATTATTCAAAGCCTCCACCAGGATTTGTAATTCCCATCCTTGATTCCGTTGGTGGCATTGATGGTAACAGTGGCAATCCCGGTTATTCGCAAAAAGTAAAAGGGGTAATTGACCTTTGCGGGGGCATTGCCGATACTATATGGATAACTCCTGAAGCGCCATTGCTGGTAGGTATGCACGGTACTGCAGATAACACAGTGGCTTGTTCTTACGACAGCGCGTATGCCATTACCAATACCAAATCAATGCTGTTTGGCGGGTGTGACATTAAAAACCGGATATCACATATCGTTTCGCAAGATACCTTTTACCTGTGGCAAGGGGCAGACCATTGTCCTTTTATTATTCCATATCCTCCTACCTATCTTCAAATGACAGCTTACATGGATACAACTGAATGGTTTGTTCGTGATTTCCTGGTTAAGCACATAACCTGCCCGCCATTTCCATTGGGTATAAATACGCCTGAAAACAAGGTTTCGTTATCTATATTCCCGAATCCTTCGGAAGATGTTATTTCTGTAAACTCGCAATATGGGAAGGATCTTTCGGTTTCAGTTTTAACTACCGAGGGTAAAATTGTTCAGCAGCATATTTTACCTGCAAACTCAACACTTACCCTTAGAAAAGAAAACCTGAGCGCCGGTGTTTATTTACTTCAGTTTTCAGAAAAAGACAGCAACCAAACGCTGAGAACAGATAAGATTATTTTTTATTAATGAGGGAACTAAATAAAAGGGTGGGGTGCATTGCCATGATAGCAATACACCCCACCGTCATTAACTTAGCACGTAAGAGGGAGGAAACCTTTCAGTCTTTGGATGGCTTACAAGTGGTTGGTGAGGACGCCAAACCACGGGCTCCCGGTTCGGCGTCCTCACCAACCGGTTTTTGCCAACTGGCCACAATTCTCTATAACCCACGATTAACAGATTGATTTACAGCAACATTCAAATATGGGTTATATCCAGTGTTTTACAGGTGCAAGGCCCTATATTAGAATTTGGTATGCACCCCACCCTCCTGATTTTATATCCGTCACAAAAAATAACATTTGCTTTGACTTGAAAACCATAACTTCCGCACGCTTTTCCTAATCCGTAGTTATAATTATACTTTAATGATAATATCAGTTTGGTGCCGCCGTGTTACGATTGCGGTATGTTTTTGCCTTCCGGTTGTAGTTTTGGCACAAACGTCTTTTCCTAAAATTGACCCGTCAAAAATTACCATTGCGCGCGATAGTTTTGGCATACCGCACATATTTGCCGAAACAGATGCAGAAGTAGCCTACGGGCTGGCCTGGGCCAATGATGAGGATGCTTTTTCAGAAGCGCAGAATTTAGTATATATCGGCAAAGGCTATATGGCCCGTAAAGATGGTATTGAAGGCGCTAAAACTGATTTTTTTGTACACTCAATTGGTGCAAGACAATTAGTAGAGGAGCGTTACGATAAAGACCTTTCGCCCGATTTTAAAAAGTATCTGGATGGTTTTGTGCAGGGTTTAAATGCCTATGCTGCTTCGCACCCGGAAGAGGTGAAGGTAAAAGCTGCATTTCCTGCAACGCCGAAAGACATAGTTACGGCTTATGTAGTTACCATGGCTGCCCTGTCGCATGCACCTGATTATGTGGGCGATGCCATAAGCGGCAAATATGATAAAATGCCTGATGTTTTAAAGGTAGACCAAAAACCGGTTGGCTCAAATGCTTTTGCGCTCAGCAGCCTTAAAACAACAGATGGGAAAACCTATTTATGCATAAACCCCCACATGGCCATGGATGGCCCGCTTTCGTTTTACGAGGCGCAACTGCACAGCAATGAAGGATTAAATATTGAAGGGGCTATGTTTCAGGGCACCGGTTCTTTGGCCATGGGGGTTAATGACGATTTAGGATGGGGTATGACCTGGAATTTTTTCGACCGGATAGATGCCTACAAATTAAGTATGGACCCCAAACGGAAATTGTATTACCAGTTTGACGGGCAGTATTACAAACTTGAAAAACGGCCGGTGTGGTTAAAAGTGGGCCTTGGCAAAAACCATAAGATTGTAATACCGGTTAAGAAAATGACCTACTGGAGCAAATACGGCTGCACCATTAAAAGCGACAAGAGCAACAATTTTTATTCCATCCGGTTTCCGGGTAACCAGTCTATAATGGCCGGTGAGCAGCTTTACCGCATGAACAAAGCACATAATTATAAAGAGTTCAGGGAGGCATTGCGGGTACATGCTATCGTTTTGTTCAACGTTATTTATGCCGATAAAGAAGATAATATTTTTTACCTGGAACACGGCACCTTGCCTGAACGTGATACCACTTATAACTGGGAAGGGCTGTTGCCCGGTAATACCTCAAAAACATTGTGGACCCAACTTGTTCCGCTCGATAGTATGCCTCATATTATTAACCCCACGTGCGGTTATGTTTACAATTGCAATAACACTCCTTTTCACAGCACAGGCGTTGAATGTAATGAGGCCGGTTGCAAATTTCCACGCCGTATGATTGACGAAAGACCGGGTGATAATAACCGCTCTATACGTTTTAAGGAGATGATGGACGCAAAGAACAAAGTAAGTTTTGACGACCTGGAGAAAATGAAGTTTGATGTCACCTTATCCCGCCATGGCAAGTATGCTGAGTCGCTGAACAATCTTTTTGCGCTGGACGAAAATAAATACCCGGATATAAAAGATGCCATTCATATCCTTAGCACCTGGAACCGGGTTTTCGATATAAATGAGTATGCCCCCACCCTGCTGTTCCTGGTATTGAGGGACGCTTTTCTGAAAAGAGGTTGTGATGATCAGTGCTTTGTTACCGGTATAACTGTTAGTGATGACGAATGGGTAAGCGACCTGCGCACCGCTTGCGATACTTTGAAAGCGCGTTACGGTACAATAAAAGTAGAGTGGGGCACCGTTCACCGCAATATCAGGGGCAACATAAATTTGCCGTTGCGTGGCTTTGCAGATATGCTGAGCCCAAGCTACCCGGATATTAAATCAGATAAGTTTCCTTTAACACCTTCTTTTGGCGATAGTTATATCATGTTTGCCTCTTTTGGCAAAAGCGGGCTCGAAAAATTACAGGCGCTTGAACCTATCGGTAATTCATTAAACCCCAACAGTCCGCATTATAACGACCAGATAGCCTTATTCAGCAAACAGCAGTTACGCCCATTGAGCCTAAAGAAAGAAGATGTAATGAAGAAGGCCGAAAAAATTTATCATCCCCTGTAAAGGTTTAATTTAAAGCTATAAAACAACCATCATGGATACCACAACATCATCACCCGGAACTGATTTAAAATTATTTGCAATTCTGCTGGGCTGCACACCTAAGGGCAGAAACATTGAACAGCATGATGTATTCTTTGGAGTAGCGAACCATCTGGACGACCTGTCCAACGATATAAAAGAGTTCTGGTATAAAGAAATTATCGACGAATTAAGTGGCGCAGTTAAAAGCCTGCTTCCGGATTTAGATTCAACGGCCATGCATGCTGAACTACTGAAAAAACTATCGCGGCGCGATAAAGTGCATATTGATGCGTGGACCAAAGTGGAATATGTTGATAGCTACAAGGTCAGCGTTCAGCCTAAATCATCTGCACCCGATAGTAGCGAACAGAAACTGTATTTCATTAACCTGGGCGGTTATAAAGAGCATGAATTTGAAGAGTATCATAAAAAACTTTTTGTGGTTGCCACTAAAGTAAGTGAAGCCCTGGAGAAAATTATGGTTCATCCGTTTATGACAGAATACTCTGCCGAAAGCCTGGGGATTGCAGGCTGTGCCCACCTGGATGACCAGTATAAAATCGGATTTGAGGCCGATGATGTAGTATGCGTATCAGAAGCTATCGGCGATAATTATACGTTAGTATTAGAGCCGGTTGCGTCTCACCCTGCCGATACTTTAGTGGTAGGGTATACCCATATTAATTATCCTGATTGATAGCAACGAAAAGCGCAAAACCTTTCAGGTCTTAGCCAGGCAATTAGCAACGCAGAGACCTGAAAGGTTTAACGCCTTTTTTAGCGCGCATGTCAGTAACACCGGCACCCTTTCTACCTCTTTACAAACGTTAAAGGGACGCCATCTTTAGGCCTTAGTGTTATAAACGGTTGTGTTTCTACTACAAAATCATCCGGCAGCTTAAAGTCAAATTTATTGCACATTAAAGCAATAACAAGCTGCATTTCCATCATGGCAAAATTATTGCCTATACACAATCTCGAACCACCACCAAAAGGGAAATAAGCAAACTTGGGTATGCTTTTTATATTGGTAGCATTAAACCGTTCGGGGTCGAAGCTTTCAGGCTCAGTCCAGTATTTTTCGCTGCGCTGAACAGCGTATGGGGAAACAACCACCTTATCCAGGTGCTTTACCAGGTAACCATCAATCACATCGTCTTTAGCAGCTTCTCTTACGGTTACCCAGGCAGGAGGATACAAGCGCATAGACTCCTTGATAACCATGGTGGTGTATTCAAGCTTGTTCAGCAGGTCGTATGTTAACTCTGCGCCGGTTAATACATCAGCTACTTCCTGTTGTACGCGCTTTTTTACATCGGGGTGTTTAGCCAGCAGGTAGAGGGTAAATGCCAGTGCATTAGCAGTTGTTTCGTGGCCTGCTATAAAAATAGTAAGCACCTCATCACGCAGTTGTTTATCAGTCATGCGTTCAGCAGTATCTGCATCTTCCACTTCCAGTAACATCGAAAGCAGGTCGTCAAAATGGCGGGTATCTTTCCTGCGCGCGCTTATAATTTCGGCAATGGTATCCTCCAGTACCTTTCGGCTGCGGGCCAGTCTTATTTGCGATGGTAGCGGAAGCCATGCTGGCAAGCGGAATAAACGGCCCCGGTTTTTGTTTACACTTTCAAGCACCGTTGTCATTGCCTTGTTTACTTTGGCAAAATCGCCTTTCAGGTCCGTGCTTAGCAAAGTGCGGCCCACAATATCAAGGGTAAGCTGGTTCATTTCCCTGTAAAAATCAGGCACGCTCATATTGCGTTCCTCCCAATCATTCATCATCGCGTTTGTTGCATCGGCAATTTTCTGCACAAAACCCTGCAGCCGCTGCTTATGAAATAATGGCTGCATCAGCCTGCGCTGCTTTAGCCAAAACTCACCTTCGCTGGTAAGTAAACCGTTACCCAATAAATATTTAAGCTGGCTGCCTTCGTTCATCTTCACATAAACATCACGGGTAAGAAACATGTGCTCTATATATTCGGGCTTTGCCAGAAAAACAAAATTGAACGGCCCGGCTTTTGCGCGGCTTATATCGCCATATTTATCTGCCATCCATTCAATAAAAAAGTGCGTTTTATTACGCAAATCAAACGGTGGGCGTAATACCAGGTTGCCCTTGGGGCCGGGAGGGGTTTGTGTTGCGGTTATGGTTTCCATATTAGTATTAGACGGGGTTGGCTGGTTAATATTGTTTGAAGTTCCCTCAACCACTAATATACCGGATTTTCAACAACCTATATTTCACTAGCACCCAACCACTAAAAACAAAACCCCTGCCTGAGCAAGGGTTTTGTTTTTTATAAATATGGGAAACCTCAACTTACAGCTTTATCAACTTCACAGTTGCATCTTTGCTGCCTGTATGGATACGAACCATATAAACACCTGAAGTCAATCCGCCCAGGTTGAATTCTTCTTTATATTGCTCACCTGATTTAGGTGCGGCAATCCTGGTTTCCATCACCTGGCCCAGTTCGTTCATCAACGATAAAGTGGCATTTGATTGCTCCGAAATAAATTCTACCGTAGCAACGTTGTTTGCCGGAACCGGCCAAACTGTAAGGCCCTTAATAGCTGCTACAGATAGTATGCCCGAAGGATAAATACTTACGGTATCAGTAACAGTATCATTATTACATACCCCATACGCAATCAAAGTAACTGCATATGAACCTACACCTGGGTAAGAACTAACCGGGTTTTGTAAGATACTTGTATCACCATTGCCAAGATTCCAGAAATAAGAAGTGGCACCGAGTGAGGTATTAGTAAAAGTTATAGTAGTGTCGTTTGCGCTATAAGTAAAGGCTGCAATTGGATTTGCAGTAACTGTTATAGCTACGGTATCGGTAGTGCTACAGCCGCCTGCAGTAACAGTTGCATAATAATTTGTGCTAGATAGGGGCGCAACGGATATACTATCTGTAGTTTGCGATGAACTCCATGCAAAGGTTACATTGCCAAAAGCGGTTAAAGTGTCAACAAGCACCACAGTATCGCCGGGGCAAATAGCGTTGGCACTGGCAGTAATGCCTGCGGCAGGAGAACGGCGCGTAGTTACATTAACGGTTGCGCTGCCATAACAACCAAGCGAATCAATACCGGTAACCGTATACCTGGTAGTAGCAGTTGGCGAGGCCAGAACGCTGTCGCTGATATTGGTATTTAAACCTGTAGTGGGCGTCCATGTAAATAACTGGGCGCCTGAAGCTACCAGGGATACGGGTGCTGCACCTGAACAATAAGTCACCCCGGTATTAGGGGTTATGGTAATAACAGGAACAGGATTAGTAGTCACTACCACAGAATCTGTAATTGAATCGGCAGCAGCAGAAAAGCTACAGCCAACTACGCATTTATAATAGGTAGTTGCGGTAATGGTGCCTGTATTAATCGCTGTAACAACCGTATCAATTACCGTCCATGGACCGGAAATAGATGAAGCCGACTCCCATATGTAACTCAGGCCTGCAAAGCCGGTAGTTTCGCCACTTAAAGTAATAGAAGTTGAACCGGTGCCACCACAAATCATTGGCGTATTTGCAGACATAGTTCCTGCGGCCGGAGTTCCGGTGCACAAAGCAGGGTACGAAACCCATGCTAGGTCATCAATAAATATATTATCACCAAGCTGACTGGTTCCCTCCAGCAAAATATAATTGGTATTTGTATTAAACCCTGCGGGGATATTAAACGAGTATTGATACCAGCCGGCCAAAGCAACAGTATTAGGCAGGGCAATAGTCGCACTACGGGCAATAACACCTAATTCGGTAGCGCCGGTCAGGCTTGCAGTAGTATTGATAAAAACAGAGAGGCTATCGCCTATCGTTGCTTTGGCAGAGGTAGTATCGCGATACAGCCATAAGCTGAAAGTAGCGGTATTACCGCCTATATTACTATAGTCAATTACAGGGGTAACAATAGTTTGCGCCGTACCCGCAGCAGCAGCGTGGCTGTCAAACCGGGCCATGCCTGCACCGCTATGGGGCGTTATTGTTGGAAAGGTTCCGGTTGTTTTGCGGCTCCAGTAGTTAGTGGTTCCAATCCCTGTCCATCCCGTAGGCAAAAAAGTTACGGCATCAAAGCTTTGGGTATTTGTAACCTGGGCCGATAAACTGGTGAATCCCACCAGGGCAATTACTGCCAGTAACCCTCTTATGCACTTTTGTATATCTCCGCTCATATCGTTGAATATTACATTTGGTTTTAAAATGAAGCGCAAATATAACAAAGCACGCATCAGCACAAAATGCCTGTAAGATGGGGCTAATAAGAAGGCAGTGAAGCCCTAACTGACTAAACCAATATTGTGGTGATACCGGCTTTTGTGATCAGCGACTTTTGAAACAAGGCTTAAATTTCACGAAACAAAAAATCCGCTCCCTGAAGGAAGCGGATTTCTATTTAGCAACGCTGTCATTCTGAGCGAAGCCGGAGAATGTTGGCCCAGCTGGACAGTCGAATCCAAAGGAAATTTCCTATCGCTGTGTATAGCGATGTATAAAAAGGTGCGCCGGAGCGCTGGTTGTCAGCGCTCCCGCACAATAACGTCTTACAAAATATGCAGGAGCGCTGGTAAGCAGTGGTTAAACCTGGATAACAACTACATGTAAATGGTACATGTAAGTCTCATATTACTGTCAAATAAATTATGCCGCGTCTTGGTCTTTATAATACAACTCAACTAAATCCCTATTCAGAATTTTAATTGTCTTATCCCACATACAAGATAATAGGTAAGAATAAGCTATACAAGAAGTACGAAGAAATACGACGGGCTAACCCCACCTTGTTTTATTATTGGAAATTGGGAATAAAAGAAAATAACTGGACAACAAGAGCCGTATGATGGGCGACTATCACGTACGGTTCTGTGAAAGGTTTGGGCTGAAATGCCCTTACCTACTCGACTCTCTGAGACCGGCTTTTCCAATAAAAGCGCGGGTTCGCATATTTTGCAAATAGGTTGTATAGCCTGGCGCAATAATCGTTTTATTCTATACTGGGGACATTTGCATCTGCTGTAACCGTAGCAGCATCAGAAACAAGCAAGAATTTCTTTAATATTGTTGACTATTAATGGTTTCTCAAAATAACCTTTCACAAGCCTGTTCGCTGTTACTTTTATTTTATCCTCATCGCGTTGTGATGATGTGACAATGAACAAAAATTTCTTTGATTTATCGACACATTTCCCCAACTTTTCGTATTCTTCTAAAAACTCAAACCCATCCATTCCGGGCATATTAAGGTCGAGCAAAATAACATCTGGACATTCCTCATGTGTTGTCAAATAATCCAACGCGGCTTGGCCACCTAAAACCTCATCAACCACGCAATCAACGATAACTTCCTCTAATTTTAGCCTGTGCAAAAAATTAATGACTTTATCGTCATCTATCAATAATATTTTTATCGGACCCATCACTCAATAATTGGATTTTTCAGAGTAATTTCAAAAGTTGTTCCCTTACCCACTTCGCTGTTAACAGCAATCTCCCCTCCGTAGGCATCTACAATAGATTTAACAATATGGAGACCTAAACCAGTCCCTTCGATGTTAGGATGGAATCGTTTAAAAACACCGAATAGTTTATCTTTAGCCCGAGACATATCAAAACCTAAACCATTGTCGGCTATAACAAAGCGAAAGGCTTGTTTATCTATTCTTTGTGCTTCAAAACGAATTATCAATTCGCGGCCCGGATCGCGATATTTAATCGCATTTGCTAGTAGGTTATAAAACACACTTTGCAGATAGAAAAATGGAAAATGAATCTCCGATACGCCATTCATATTTACCTTCAGTTTCGAACCAGTACTTTCAATATCCGACCGCAAAATAATCTTCACGCTATCCAATATTGCAGTAAGCGACATCGATTCAGCATCAGCATCTTGCCTTGTAAGTAAACCTTGCCGAAGCTTAAGAATGTCATTTATTCCTTTATTGTTTTTTTTCATTTGTTGAATAACGCCTTTCTGCATTTTCAGAAGTTCAACCTCAGGCGGTTTAATTTCACTTGAATCAAGAAGTATATCTACCAACCCCTCAATACTAATAATAGGATTTTTTATATCATGAGCACTTATATAAGCCAACTGTTCGAGATAATCATTAGCTATTTTAAGCTCGCTTAACTGCTTTTTTATGACGCGTTCGTGTTGTATTCTTTCGGTAATATCAATAAAAGAAGCAAGTACCATGTTGCCCTCATTGGTTTCGATAGGGTTTAACCCTATTTCTACCGGTATTTCGGCTCCATCTTTTCTTAACCCAAAAAGATCGCGGCCAACTTCTATTGTGGGTGTTTGAGGCTCCTTAAAAAACAAATTCCAGTGGCCGGGATGATGGCCCTGGAAACGTTTAGGGATAAGCATTTCAAGTTTATTTCCCACAAGTTCATCACGTTCGTACCCAAAAAGTTTTTCTGTTTGGGTGTTGATCAGGGTGATTATTCCCTGCCGGTTAACAAGTATCATTGCATTGGGGGCAGATTCAACCACTAATTTGAATCTCTCTTCCGCTTTTTTTCTTTCTGTAATGTCTATTATTGAAGCTAATACCAAGGTTCCGTCAACTGTAACTATAGGGTTTAAACCAATCTCAATAGGAAATTCTGTTTTATCCTTGCGAGCGGCAAACAGTTCTCTGCCAGCACCCATCGCACGAACACTGGGTGTTTTAAAAAAAATATCTCGAAATCCTGGATGGTTTTCATGATATCGTTTAGGAATCAATAGCTCAACTAATTGACCGATGACGTCAGCCCTTACATAACCAAACAATAGTTCTGCCCTGCTGTTGAAATAAGCAATTTTACCCTCTTTGTTTACCAAAACAATAGCATTGGGGCTCGATTCTACAATAAGTTGGAAAGTAAGTTCGGTGAGTTTGGTCTCTTCTGAGCTCATTGCTGGTCTCTTTTACTTCCTTAATTTTGTCGTCAACACAATCACCAAGTCCAAAACACTATAGAGAGTTACTCAAATTCGAATGAAGCCGGGCGTATTTAATTGTGATTAATTAAATTGAGGGGGAGGTAGGCCAAAAGTAATAAAAATGATTGCTTAAACATTTATTTTTTATGGTCTGTACGTCTTCAAACTAAAGTGGACTAATGCCCTGCAAATATTGATGCCAGAACTATGTTCCGGAACTGGCTCCGTTTCGAATTCGCATGCTGAGGCCGTGAATAAAACTATTAGAAACTATTACCTCAACCAACTTAAAATAGCAGGTACCGATTGCCTGACCAAACATTTTGCCGACATCCTACTTAATTACAATAACATACGCCCGCATGGAAGAATACAAGGATTAACACCGCTTGAAGCTTTTACCGGTATCACTATCAATCATGAGGCGAATCCAGTGCTAAAGAAAGGGCTGTGCTTTGTGGTTATTTTCTACCTCTAATTACACTTTGTCAACGGCCCGATACAAATACATCCATTCCCCCTTCACTTTAATATATGTCTCATCCATTCTTCCCCGATTGCCCTGAACCGTTATCTCTATTGTTTTCAAAATTCCCTATGTTTGCACAAGAAGAATTTACGAGCCAAAATGTCCCTATTTAGTCCCTCCTGTAATCATAAACGATCGCAATTATTTAGTAATCAATTGATTGCGATAGTAACAGTCTTTAAGGGACGGAAGGGGCTGAGGCTTTTGCAATATATGTAAGACAGCTGAATCAAAGGCCA
>PMXD01000183.1 GCA_003165895.1 Bacteroidota bacterium
GAATTATGAAAGAGGTCTAATTTATACAGTTGAAAAAGAGGCTGTATACGCATACTAATGATGTGGTATAAGTCAATAAAATGTTAAATCGTATAGAAAAGAATATTTTCAAAAAAAATCGTTCAAAACCTGTTACATTCCTATGGTATTTTATTATATCTTTGGAATGACTCCAAATTTGTTAACCAAACCGAAGTAATATGACACATATCTCCTCTGTCTTTTTAGCATGCATCATGCTTTTTGTTTTTAATAATTTTTCGGTTGCGCAGGAAAGTACAGCACAGCCCCTGAATGCCGCACAGGTTTCAAAACTTGACCTGAACGGTAAATGGAGCGGCAAACGGATGCAATACACCGCCGATAAAAAAAGTTTTGCCGAAACGTTTCAATACGAGTTTGACTTAAAACAGGATGGTGATATTATTACAGGCACCAGCACTATTATAAGCGCTAACGGCGATTTTGCCGATATGAAACTGGAGGGAGTTTTGATAGGCAATAAGTTGCATTTCAGGGAGTATGAAATAAACAACGCCATCAGGCCCGAAGGTAAAATATGGTGCTTTAAAAGCGGCGAGCTGAATTTTGCCAAAGACGGTGATAACCTGAAACTTACCGGTATTACCGCCAGCTATATGGAGATATACAATTATCCATGCTCAGGTGGTGTAACCGACCTTACCAAGGTAGATAACAGCAACAATGCCACAACGCTTGCTGCCTTTACTACAGGCGCAACGGTAACTGAGGAGAGTAAAATAAACATTGCTGCCTATCCCAACCCGTTTATTGACAGGGCAGATATTACTTACAACCTGGTTGCCGATGCAAAGGTTAAAGTAGTTGTTTACGATATGCAGGGCAAACTGGTAACCAGCCTGTATGAAGGCAACCAGAACGCCGGCAGTTATAAGCTGGGTTTTGATGCAAAAAATTTCACCGCCGGCAGCGGTATTTATGTAGTAGAAATGATAGTGAACAACGATGTTTACAGTAGCCAGATGGTGCAAATGAGATAATCCTCCCCGCGAAAAGCGGGATGAAACACATCCTAAATCCTTCTCCTAAGGAGAAGGACTTTAAGCCCTCTTATTAATTGACAAAATAAAATGTCCTCCGATGCTTCGGGGGACTTTTTATTTTTGGCGGATGACAAAGAAAGAGCGCGTTGAGTTTATAATAAACAAACTGGAGGAACTATACCCTAACCCCACAATTCCGCTTGACCATAAAGACGCTTATACTATGTTAATAGCGGTGGTGCTATCGGCGCAGTGTACGGATAAGCGCGTTAACCAGATAACGCCCCTCCTTTTTAAAAAAGCTGATACCCCGCAAAAGATGGTGAAGCTTTCAATTGCCGAGATACAGGATATCATAAGGCCATGCGGGTTATCGCCTATGAAATCAAAGGGCATACACGGCCTTAGCGAAATAATTATTGCAAAGCATCATGGCCAGGTGCCTGATACTTTTGAAGACCTTGAACATTTGCCCGGTGTAGGCCACAAAACAGCTTCGGTTATTATGACCCAGGTGTTTAATAAAGCCGCCTTTCCGGTGGATACACACATACACCGCTTAATGGAGCGCTGGAAACTAAGCAACGGAAAAAGCGTTGCGCAGACTGAAAAAGACGCCAAACGATTGTTCCCGGAAAAGTTGTGGAACAAATTACATTTGCAGATTATTTATTTTGGCCGGGAGTATTGCCCGGCCAGGGGCCACGTAAAAGAAGATTGCCCCATATGCAGTAAAATTTAAGGTTCATAAATGACAGGCTGCTATTTTGCCACTAAGGCACTAAGAACACAAAGGAAAATACTTTAAGGTTTTGATTTTTGCCGCTTTAACCTGCTAAAAAAGGTGCCATTTTTTTTAAAATAACTTAGTGTCTTAGTGCCTTTGTGGCTAATGTATTCTTTTCTTTGCGTTCTAACAATCCGGTAAGCTGTGCCCTTTAAATATTCCGATAAAACTGTTTTTCGTATTCAACTGTTTGCGGTTGTTATGGGGGTGGTGTTGCTGGGCGCCAAGTTTGTAGCATACTTTTATACGCATAGTAACACCATTTTAACCGATGCCCTTGAAAGTATAATAAACGTGCTGGCCGGGTTTTTGGCTTTATACAGCCTGCATCTGTCATCAAAACCACAAGATTTTGACCACCCTTACGGACATGGTAAGATTGAGTTTATTTCGGCGGGATTTGAGGGGATATTGATTGTGGTTGCCGGGGTGGTTATTATCACCAAGTCGGCCTGGTGTTTTTTTTCACCGCCGGTGTTAGAACATTTGAATATGGGTATGGCCATTGTCATTGCCTCGGGGGTGGTTAATTACGCACTGGGGTTTATGCTGGTAAGGGCAGGCAAGGTTAATAACTCAATGATATTAAAAGCCGATGGTGAGCATTTAAAATCGGATGCATATTCTTCGTTCGGCATTTTTATTGGTTTAATACTGATTATAACCACCGGTGTGGCGATTTTAGATAATATAGTTGCCATCATATTTGGTCTGATAATTATTTATATGGGCGTAAGGTTGGCGCGCAAGTCGGTGGCCGGCATTATGGATGAGGCCGATGAAAGCGTAATTGAAAGCATTGTTGAAAATATAAATGCCAAACGCAAACCCCAGTGGATAGACATACATAACCTCCGGGTAATTCAGTTTGGCAGCCGCCTGCATGTTGATTGCCACATTACCCTGCCATGGTATTATACCCTGCAGGTGGCCCACAACGAAATGGAAGAAGTGGCGGCCATTATAAACGAACAACACGGCCAGCGGGTAGAGTTCTTTATTCACGGCGACCCTTGTGTGCCTAAGAGTTGCCCTATATGTATGATACAGGATTGCAAAGTAAGGCAGCACCCTTTTAAAAAAAGAGTAGAGTGGAATTCCAACCGGTTAAGGCGTAATCATAAGCATGATGAGAGTTTAGTGGGGTAGGAGGGGAGGAAATTGCTTTATCACCTGTATTCCAACACCTCATTCTCAATCTCCCCATGCCTGATGTTCATCAAATCAAAGATGTAGTTTTGCTTTAGCAACCACGGTTTTTTATTACCCTGCATGGGCAGGTTATTAATTTGCCTTTGAATATAACCGGCGCTGAAATCGGTAAACGGATGTAGTTGCAGATTGGGATCGTTTTGCCGTGGTGTGCATTGCCGGTAGCCTTTTTTATCCATGTAATTAAGCAGGCGGCACATGTATTGGTTGGTAAGGTCAACCTTCAGCGTCCAGCTGGCGTTGGTATAGCCAAAGGCCATAGTCAGGTTGGGGATGTTGCTGAACATAATGCTTTTGTACGAAACGGTTTTGCCTATATCGGGTTTGGTGCCATCAACATACAAGTCTATACCGCCCAATAGTTGAACATTTAAACCGGTGGCCGTTACAATTAATTCGGCATCCAGTTTTTCGCCCGATTGTAATTGGATGCCGGTTTCAGTAAATGTATCAATACGGTCTGTTACTACCGAAGCGGTTCCTTTTTTTATGGCTGCAAACATATCGCCGTTGGGTACCAGGCATACGCGTTGGTCCCATGGGTTATAGCTGGGGCTAAAATGTTTTTCAACCGGGTAATCATCCCCCAGCTCTTTTTTAATGCCTTTTATCAAAAGCTTTTTTACACCCTGCGGGTAACGTTTGCTTAACCGGTAAAACAACGTTGCCATCAAAATGTTTTTCCAACGGGTAACGGGATAAGCTATCGCAAGCGGAAGGTTTCTGTTCATCCAGTTAGCCAGTTTATCTTCGTCGGGCCTCGAAAATATATATGTAGGCGACCGCTGAAGCATGGTTACATGCGCCGCTTTTTTTGCCAATTCCGGCACCAGCGTTACTGCCGTTGCACCGCTGCCTATAACCACCACGCGCTTGTCAGTATAATCTATATCTGAGGTCCATTTTTGGGGATGTACTACCTGGCCTTTGAATTTTTCAATGCCTTCAAAATGCGGCAGATAACCGGCTTCGTAATTGTAATAGCCTGCGCATACCGATACAAAATTGCAGGTATACGCTACAGGGTGTGGTTGCCCTTCAACTTCTACCTCCAAGGCCCATAAAGCATCAGCAGTAGACCACGAAGCTTTTTTAACCCGCCGCCCGAAATGAATTTTTTGCCGGATGCCATATTCATCTACCGCCTCATTCAGGTATTGCATAATTGATGGGCCATCGGCAATGGCCTTGGTGCCGGTCCATGGGCGAAAGCGGAAGCCGAGGGTATACATATCAGAGTCGGAACGGATGCCGGGGTATTTAAATAAATCCCAGGTGCCGCCAATGTTTTGCCGGCCCTCTAAAATGGCAAATGTTTTATGGGGGCAATCCATCTGCAAATGCCTTGCAGCACTAATGCCCGAAATACCGGCGCCTATGATAAGGACATCAAAATGCATTTTATCCATAGTGTGAAGAAAATGTTTTTTTGGGTTGTGAGCGGAAGAATTTTGTGGTAACTCTATAGGTTTTCGGAAATGTTATTATAAGCATATCAATCCATATCCATCTTTATGCATGTCATTTTTCACCATCCATATGTAACCCATTTACCTGTTATGCCGTAATACAAGCTATACTTTGATTAAAACAACAGGCATTCTGATGAAAAATAGTTACCCCGTACTGAAGAATTGCATCCTGAATGCTGAGCAATTGAATATTTTACCTTCCCCCCGGGTAAAATCTGTAGATGGTAAAAGCAATTTTATAAAGCATGGTGCCAAAGCATTATGCATGCTGCTGTTTTTACTGGCAGTTGGCGACGTCAACGCCGGTAGTTTGGTAACATCGCCCAATAACAGCCAGTTAACCATTATAGTGGCTAACAATTCAACCGGCTTGCTCGATAAAACGGTGGTTGGTTTCAACCCGCTTTCTACTGATAGCTTTAGCCCCGTGTATGATGCCAATAAATTACAGGGCCTTTCAAACCGCCAAACGCTTTATACTATGAACAGCGGCGAGTGGATGTCTATCAACGAATTGCCAAACGAAGCTACTATTGATACCGTTGAAATGGGTATTGAACCGGGAGGCGATGCCACTTTTACTTTTACTTTCAGCGGCCTTAATACGTTCGACTCTACCAGCTATATTTACCTGGAAGATAAAAAACTGCACACCTGGTTTGATTTAAGAAAAGGAAATTACACTTTTTCCTCTACCACTTCCGATGACTGGAACAGGTTTTTGTTGCATTTTACCCCACCGGTTATTGTTACCGGCAGCAATACAACCTGTTCTGCCACCAGTACCATCAATATTCAACAACCCGGCATGGCCATCTGGAACTACAGCCTTACGGATAGCGCCAACACGATAGTTAACGGTGGAATACTTAGTCAAAATAATCCGGTAACCTTAAAGGTAACCCCGGGTAATTATAACCTGATACTTACCGATAGCACCGGTTACACGGCTGAAAAAACAATACAGGTACAAGGCCCCGAACCGGTGTCTGCGGTCGCTTTCAATGTATCTGACACAGCAGTGGTGTTAATGCAGCCCCTTGTATTAACCGACTCGGTTACAATCCCCGATTTAACCAACACCGGCAATATTTACCAATGGAACTTTGGCAACGGAACTGCCGGTACAGGCACAGATACTACCGTTACTTATGCGCAGGCCGGAACCTACAACCTCAGTTTAACTGTTACTAACCAATCGGGATGCAGTGCAACACAAACACAGAAAATTACAGTAACGGACACTGTTACTACTATCATTGATACTACAGCTAAAACCCCAACCGGTGTTGCCACTGTAAGCATAACCACCACACCCGAAATATGGAGCAACAGCAACAGGATTTATGTAAACTTTACTGCAATACAAACGGTTGATGCCTCGGTTACGGTTTATAATATCCTGGGCCAGGAACTTAGCAACGACCGTTTTACCAACAGCACTGTTTATCAAAAAGAGGTGGATAATATGCCGGCTGCTTACCTGATTGTAAAGGTAATTAACAACCACGAAACCTTTGTGAAGAAAGTTTTCATCAGCAACAAATAAAGCCCTTTAATCCTGCGCTCACCCTTCCTTTAAATTCCGTATTATTATAACACCAAATAAAACCCCGGTGTTATCCATGTACCGATATCTACTCATCATATGCCTGGCAATTGCGGGCCCGGCGTTGAACGCACAACAACCCAATACCCCGCCCCTTACCGGATATGTAGATATGCACTGCCATCCCCGCGGCGACCTGGCTTATGGCACGCAATTATTTTACGGAGCCCCTTATGGCGATATATCAGTTGCCTTAGGCAGTTGCAAAGCCGACCACAGCAAAAACATCCTCCGCGCACAACTGGCCAAACAAACAGAAACACTGAATAGCGCAACGTGGAAAGACAGCAAAGAGGGCTACCCAAACTTTGTTACCTGGCCAAGTTGGTGCAGCACCCTGCATCAGCAAATGTGGATTGACTGGATTGAGCGCGCGCACAAAGAAGGTGGCCTCAACATTATGGTAGCGCTTGCGGTAAGTAACCACTGCATAGGCTCCGCCGCCAAATGCACCGGCCCGCTGGACGATGAGCAGGTAATGCTAAACTGCATACAGGGTATTAAGGACCTGGTGGCGCATTCAACATTTATGGAGATAGCGCTTACACCACAGGATGTGCGCCGCATTGTGGCCAGTGGTAAACTGGCTGTGATATTGGGCAGCGAAATGGATAACATTGGTAACTTCTACTCACCGGCCGATCATTACAAAGCGAACTTTAATGCCACTCCTTCTAATGAGCAGGTACAGGCTGAGCTGGATAAGTTGTGGGACCTTGGCCTGCGCTATATCTTCCCGGTGCATTTGATGAATAATGTTTTTGGCGGTACCTCCCTTATTATGAGCACACTAAACGTGGCGAATAAATTTACTACCGGTGTTGAGTATGTACCGGAAGAGGTTAGTACCAAAGAAAGCGGCATTGCCTTTCAGCTCGAAAATCCCAGTGTGGGTTTAAACGCAATGGCTAAAATGTTTATGCCGCTTTTGTTGCCCAAAGATATTAACCCAGGCAAAAAAGGAAACTACACCTTTTGGGATACACTGCCAGGCTATGGCCACCGCAACACAATTGGCATTACCGGCCGGGGAAAATTTGCCGTGAATTACATGATGAAAAAAGGCTTTATAATTGACATAGACCACATGAGCGAGAAGATGGCCAACGTGGTGCTCGACATGGCCCTTGCAAACGACTACCCCGTAAACAGTGGCCACGATGGCCCCCGTGGCAGTGCAGGCAATGAAGGCGGCCGCACCCTAAAACAATACGCGCAGCTTAAACAACTCGGCGGTATGGTAGGCCTGGGCCACGGCGCCAATGCCAGCGACTTTGTAAAAACATACCACACCGTAGCGCAGATAATGGGCAACACCCACATGGCCATCGGCACCGATGTAGGCGGCTTCAGCGCCCTGCCGCAACGCGATACCAGCATACACCTTACCTACGACAATACCTTCACCCGCTGCCACACCGCCAACCGCACTTGGGACATTAACACCGACGGCGTAGCTCACTACGGCCTCTGGCCCGACTACATCCGCAGCTGGACCCTCGCCGGTATGACTACGCAGGAGATGCAAACCTTTATGAGTTCTGCAGAGCAGTTTACGGAGATGTGGGAGAAGTGTGAGAAAAGGAAAGCGTTCGTAACTAATTGAAAACCGGCAAAAGCTGGGTTTTCGCCTTTACACTTTTTTGCTCGTTTTTAGTCGTAACTAATTTATAATCAATTATTTAGGGGTTTACAGATAGCAAAAAGGGGAAAAAAGTGTAAACCCACCCCTAGCAATAAATAGAGTAAGTGTAATATATATAATTGCTCCTTTGACGTCCCCGCAGGGTCCCGAAGCGGCATGTGCGTTAAGTTAAGCATGGTCAAAATATGCTAAAACTGAATGCCAGCAAGCCTTTCAATGTTATAATATACTTTTGGTTTAATTGTGCCAGCAGCCTAACCACCCCCAGGGCAGCC
>PMXD01000385.1 GCA_003165895.1 Bacteroidota bacterium
ATAAAATATGAATATACCCTTAACACAACCAGGCTGTATTATAATATAAATTTGCACTTCATAGCCTGGTTACATAGGTAAAAACATACAGGGCACAGCATTACACAGGCAATTACTTTTGATAAGTAACCGGAACAATGATAAAGTTATAAATGCAATTTTGCAATACCCGGTTTTCCGTAAGGGGGTAAAAAGCAGGTGCGGGTTATATAGTATTAGTGNNAGGTAGTTGAGGGTGGCTCGGTTTGATTGATATTTGGTGGAGGATATCATTTTTGCTAAGGGGGGATTAAGGGTTATCAATGCTGCATGACGTTATAAATAGGTACCTTCTTTTGTACCGGTTATGTTTAAATTTGATTTATAGCTGCCTTTAACCGTTTTAACAGGTTGGTGTGTGCGGCAGGTTTAATAATTAAGGCAAAGCTAAAGGATTACTGCGCAATAGAATTGCGCAGTAAAAAATAAAGTTTGCATTTTAATCCGCCCCGGCAGTCGGGTTGGGTTGCAAATAGTTTGCACCAGTGTATTGCAAAGGTTGTAATAAAACCGTTAACGACTATGGGATTAAAAATTATTATTTTGTTAAAAAGGTGTAGCTTTCGCCTATACGGAATTCCGTTAACCGGATTCCGTACAGGCCCCGAAAAATAAATAACTGTACCGGTTTTGTTTTTAAAAAGCAGTTTGTATATTGCGCAACATTTGATGGGCAAATGTTAACCAACTACGGAAACAAATGCAAACCCAGCCAGGATGTCAGCACATGGGGAAAGCCGAAAATCAATTGCCTGCCGAAGGCGAACTTTTAAGGATAGAAATTAAAAAGGCCAAAATGCGCCAGGAGGATTTTGCGCAAAAAATGGGATTTAGCCGTAATTACCTGTTACGCCTGCTTGAGCGGGAACAACTGCCGCCTGATATTAAAGTAAAGGCAGCTAAACTACTAAGCCGTAATATATTTGGTAACCTGGCACCGGTTCTGCATACCGGCACACCTGTGTATGACCTGCACGCCACGGCCGGCGCCAACGAGAATGTGAGCCAGTTGCCCGAGTTACCTGCTTTTCATGTAAAGGTGCCGGGGTACGAGGATTGCAATTTTGGTATGTATGTATACGGGCACAGCATGTACCCCACTATTGAAACCGGCAGCCTTATTTTGTGCCGGCGGGTAAATGATAAGTCGGTTATTATGTATGGCGAGATTTACCTGATGCGCACCAACGATTACCTGATGGTTAAAAGGCTTCAGCGGCCTGAGGCACGCAACGCCGTGCTTTGCACCAGCGATAATTTTGAGCAGCGCAGCGAAAAATTTAAACGCTTTGAGCCTTTTGAACTGCCACTGGATAAGATACTGGATTTATACCTGGTTAAGGGCATTATTAAGAAGACGCAGGTTTGAAAATGTGACAATTAAAAGGCCAAACCAGCGCGTGCGCGAAGCACTGTCTGCCGAAAAAGCAGAAGAGAAAGTTATGAAAACCGGTGTGCTGTTTATGGTTGATGGCAAAATTTGCATGCAAACTATAGATGACGAACTGATGTGCCGCATAGACCACACCCTACATGATACCCTGGTTGAAATGCCCGGCGTGCGCACCATGGAAATGAAAGGCAAACCCTTCAGAGGTTATATTATGGTACCCATTGATCAGCTAAAAACCAAAAAACAACTGGATTACTTTACCGGCCTTGCGCTACAGTTTAATAAGCAGGTAAAGCCTGCGGCAAAGAAGGGAAAATAGTAATTAACCGGTGGCGCCAAGTCACCGTATTGCGCAATAAATGTACCGGTATTTTGAGTGGCCGCGCAAACCAACTCTTTTGTTAATTTTAGCACTCAATTGTTTACAGGTGCGCTACTACAAACAGGTTATTAATTATGCGGCGGCGGTGATAATGGTAACACTGCTATGCTCGGCCCATGGCGATGGCAAAAGTGCCCGGTGGAGAAAGTTTACCAAAATAAAACAACCGGTTATAGTAAAGGAACTTGATTTTGGCAAAGGCAGTATGTTATCGGGCAAACAGATGCTGATGTGGGGCGAATGGGTAATCAGCTTTAAAGCCGATAGCCTGCCCCACATAAAACCCTACGCCCCGGTGCCCGAATACGCAGGCAAAGCCTTTGCTATTGACGGCCTGCAAGCCTACAGCAACCACAACGGCCCCGCCCTTGCCGAAATTGTTTACGACGGCCGCCCCGGCCACCACACCTGGGTTATTGATATCTGGAAACCACACGCAGGCGGGGTGGGTGCACCGGCTTACCACATGTCGTTTTATATTACGGGGCCGGTGGGGATTTTGGTGGGGAAGTAGGGTAATATACAAATGAAGGGTATAATAGGCGCACGTTGATGATGCCTTTAAACGATGACAGCCTGGGTTTAAAGTATGGCCACTTCAGCGTTGGCATACATGAGGGGTTTGCGGGTCAGGTGGCCATCCATATTTACACTATCGCCGTTTTTGAGGCGCAGAACTTTTCCGGCGTGGGTTATTATTACTCCATTCATAAGCACTACATCGCCGTTTTTTACTTTCATGTATTTGGTCATGCACGTAAGGGCGCCTTTGTTTACTGAAAACATAATATTTTCTATCATCATGTAACAGTCCTTCACATTAACAGTTGCTGCATATACTACCGGGGTATTCTGATATGCAGGCCTCCACCCGGTATTGCCATCAGCAAACTGGTTGTTGCTTAGCTGGCTATAGATGCTGGATAATTTGCCTTCGGGATAACCAGCTTTGACCGTTGCCGCCTGCGGAAAAAAGCTTTGTGCATTTGCACCTGCCGAAAAGGCAAGGGCTGCTATAAAGAGGAATTTATTTTTCATGATTACGTGTTTTAATTTGTAATGCAAAAGTGCGGGTTTGTGCGCGGGGTTGCGTTACATAATTTTGGGGGATTGTTACATGATTTGGGGGGGGAGGGGAGGAATAATGTGGGAGATGATTTAAATCCCTTGTAACCTAAAAGCGTAATCGTAAGCAATAAAATTTTTGCCGGCTATATTATCTACTTAGGCCAGACTTATAAATTTGCTTTAGGTTAAAGTCTATTAACTCCGGTGTTTCAAATTGTTCATTTGAATCTTTACAAAGGTAATAGTGATGCCAATAGGTAATTTCGTTTTTCCGAAATTCTATTGTTTTGCGCTCTTGTTGCACCGTCATTGGTTTGCCCGTGATTGGACTCAATTCTTCTTTTATTTTTTTCATGATATTCTTCTAGGGATTACAAAAAAGCAGAATTCGGCTAAACTAGTTAGGTTAAATGACTTGCAATGATTGAACTATTTCCGAAATGGAAATAGTTCAATTTAAGGGAGTCAGGAAATGTGAGTTTACCATAAGGGGCCGATGACGATGGTGGACGTTATAGGTTACTTCTTCTCCACCTTTACAAAAATGCGCTTGATAAAGCCATTTTGATCAACAGCCTTAACGGTAAGACTAAGGTTTTCGGCACCGGCTTTGTGAAACAGGCGGCAATGCACTTTTTTAATAAAGCCAATCTCTTTACCATCCTTGTAAACACGCACGGATTTATCATCAAACGAATTGCCGGCATCCAGTTTATACATAAGCACGTCGTGAGGCCTAATGCTCCCGGATGGCAACTTTACTTCGGTTAGATGCGCCAAATCAGTTAAAAAATGTAATCCTTCAACAGGGTTGTAGTCTGCCAGAAACTCAAAGTTATCAGTAGGCAATAAACCCTGGGTATGGGCAAGCATGTAATACTTATCAGTAACTTTTGCAGGGTCAACTTCCCAAAAATCGTAGAACGTTTGTATGTCGCTACGCTCGGGTTTCATTAAACGCTGAGCAAAAATATCAAGCACTGTGCCATTATAGGTGCGTTGCAAATCAGGGAACTCAGTATAGGTCGAAAAGCCATCAATTTTGGCTTTTGCAACACCGGCAACATCGTATTGGAACAAAAACTTACCATCAGGCTGTTTTCGTAAACTGCCTATAATATGGCGCTCTGTGTTGTGCCCGCGCTGCCAGGATAGGGATATTTCGTCAAAGCAATTCATAGTAGCTAGGAATCAGAATAAGGAAGTCTGTTCAATTTTTTTTGGATGGAACGTTCCAATTATAATGAAAGGATTATGAGCTATAAAATGGAACTCTCTTGTTGTACCAAGAAACAAATATAAATCTTTCGTTTTTGCAAAATCATCAAAGTATCTTGCCTTTACATCTGCACATGCACGCATTTCATCTCCATCATGGCGATGCAAACTATTCCAATATAAAGCCCCTATTTCCCAATCTTCTATCATCAAAGTGCTTTCTCTGCCTTCTTCATCCCTGAAACTATAAGAGAACTTATAAGGAAGCTTTTGAACTACTTCAAACGGGTTCTCAGAATTCTGAAAAAGTTTAAGCTGATTCGCATTGGCCTTTAGCTGGTCAAGCTTTTTCTTATCCCAATCTCTTTCAACTGGCTCTATAATAAAATCAAAAACCTCCTTTGGCTTAAACACTGCTAAAGATGTTCCAATTTCTTTAGCCTGCGCTTCCTTGATGAGTTGGGTAAGATTGGTTTTTACATTTTTAAGAACAACCTCCTTTCTTTGCCGCCAATGATCGTCAGATGGTAGGTTACTAATAATTTTGAAATCGCTCTCTAAAGATCGTGGCTTAAAGCTCTCTGGTCGAAAATCTGAATTGTATTTTTCAAGATCAATTTCAACCCAATCATACTTGCTATATCGCTTTTCATAATCCAATTTCCGAAATGGAACCGGGTAAATTCGCACCCATGAACCATCTTCCTTAAATCCCGCTGTACAAACTAATTCATCATACTTGCTTGGTAGAGTAGGGTAAGTCTTCACAGCAATTAAAACTTTAGTAAGAGCCATTCTAAATATGCTTAAAGTTGAATTTAAATTCCGGTAACTGCGTTATCGCTTCTGCCAAATGCTTCCTGTGGCATTGACAAATATTTGCCTCGAAGCAAGTTAAAGCAATTCGTTTTTTTTCAATAAGCAAGTTTAATAACTCTTTTTGATAACTTGTAGTCGATTTAAGGTTTTTTGTTTTGTATACATCAAATAACCTGTCATAATCAGATTGTGTGTCTAATTGTTGCCGTTGTTCGGATTGTATACCCAATTCCGGAATATGCAAGTATTCGATGTTCAGACTTTCACAAAACTTGCTCAATTGATTTTTGGAAAAGCCATATTTCATGCTGACAGGGTTATTTCTGACATCAACCAGAACTTTAACATCATTCTTTATCAATTTATTTAAGTAAGCCTCCAGCGAAACGCCCTCATAACCAATAGTAAAAAGGGTTGTATCGCTATTTTCAGGTTTAGCAGCCAAAACCCTTTGATATTGCTCTTCTGATAGAATTTCTTTTGCCTTTTTACTGTTAATGGCGTAATACTGGTAATTGAGGTAAGTTAATCTCATTAAAGAGGTTGCACTAAGCTTACTGTAATTTTTGTAGATTTCTATCAGGATTTTTTTATCCTCTGATGTTAAGGACGCTGTGTAATTTACTTTATCGGCGTTAGCAATGCTTGTGGTATTTTCCGTTACAAGACCATGCTTAACCATTGCAGTTAAATCTGCATTTGCGGAGAACGAATAACAGCCGTAATGAAATGGAACAAAATCATATTCAGGCTTTGATTGTCTGCTGGTGAACAGGAAAAGTAATTTTTGCAAGGATATTTTTTCCAAGTTGCCTTCAAAGGTTTGAAGTAGGGCCATTATGATTTTTCTGCGGTAAAACATGGTTCGAAATTATTAAAACGTTGGTAAATCATTCTATTATCTTAAACGGCATAATGTGCATTGTAGTTTCCAAGGGCCAAAGTCTCTTGCGTCTTCGCTTATAATGAATTAAAACGCAAATCCTTTTTATCGCCTCCACACCCTCACTCCCCCTCATACTCCCCAATCAACCGCTTCAAATTAACCGGGTCATAAACAAAAGTTTCACTACCGCCGTCAAAAAAGTTGTCGCGGATGGCCTGGGGCCAATAGAGGCGGGCTTCTTCGTAGTGGGGTATGGTGAGGCGGCGCATAAACTCGAGGTATTCTCTCAGGTCCTTTACGCCGGGGCCGGTGTATTTGGGTTCCTCTTTGGGGCCGGGGTCAATAAAGCTCAGCAATTCGGCCATGCCGGTTTGCGCGTCCAGAAATTTGGTGAGCGGGGCATCGGCGATTTTTCCATTGCCATAGAGGTTATAACAATTCATTCTCGGGCGGGGCGAATAGCGGCCGTCGTGCACTATGCGGTGCTCCTTGGTAACGTAATCAAATTTTGCCGGGTCGAAAACGAAGAGCCATTCAAGGCGGCCCTGGCTGGGTTCTTTAATAATTTCTCCGCAGCAGTCGCAGTAAAATTGGGTGAGGGGTTTTAGCATGGCTTTTTGTTTTTATGTGTTATGAATATTTGTGGCTTAATCTTTAGCTGCGTTTTATTTGTCCTTCCCAGCCGAGTCTCCCCTTTCCTGCTCTGAGGAATGGGGGACCCGGCGCTGGTGCGGCCCACCCTCACGCAGAGTCCCCAACCTTCGGAAGGGAGACTCTGCTGAGAAGGTCTTGACGGTTTGCTTACGGGCCGCCCCGCGTAAGGGATTGAAGCGGAAATCCTTTTTACTGCGGCCCCACTAAATCTCCCCAAAGGGGAGACTTTGAGCCGCTGTAAAAAGATTGCAGCGAAAAGCCCGACCGCCGTCTCGGCGGTTACGCCCTAAAACGGCACTTCAACCTCCTCTTCAACACTCTCCGGCACCAACTGCAAATGCATCAACGGATAATCATCAAACTCAAACCTTCGGGTGTGGCGGTTGTAGTTGAAGGTTTGCATGCCGGGGGTGCCGACTATTTTTTGGCGGCGGATTTTTTTGCTGTGCAGTTCGCAGGTGCGGTCGGTGCGGTCTTTGTGGAGGTAGGGGCGGTGGTATACCAGCAGGTTGTCGGCTTTGTTGTTCCACATGGCGCCACCGGCAAGGTCGAAAACATCAGGGCAGTCGTAACCGCCGGCGGCGTTTTTTTGCTGCTTGTTGGGGTGGCATACTATTACCATATACACATTGTTTGCCATGCCAAAGCGGCTGCAGTCGCTTAAAAATGTTTCCAGGTATTTATCGTCGCGGCCGTTGGTTTTGCTGTAGTCGTTGGCCAGTTGGTTAAAGGGGTCTATTACGCAGCCATCTACCTTTTCTTTAATCACCAGCTCCAGGAAACGGCTTTTAATATACTCGGGCGTGGGCGCAAGCTCTTTGGGATATATGTAGAAAATATGCTTTTTTACAAAGTCGTAAGCCGCCTTAAATTTTTCAACCGGTGGCCTGTTTTTTATGTTGCCGGGCGTGCAGCTGGCGCCTACCACAATTTCAGTAAGGTCGTGGTAGAACTCGTGCGGGGGGTAGTTTTCGGGGGAAAATATGGCCCATTTGGCGCCGTCGCGGGCGGCTTTGTTGAGCACTAAAAAATTGATGATAGATGATTTTCCGTGGTTGGCAATACCGGTTATTACCGTAAGCTCGCCGCGTTTCCATTTAAAAATTTCATCTATTTGTTTTATGCCCGTGGGGTCGGCGTTTTTGTAGCCGTTGTAGTAAATATCCAGTGCGTCATCATATACATCATCGCCGTAAATTACGTCGCGCACCAGGCGGTCGTCGGGCTCTATTTGCACTTCTTTGCGGTCCCGATAGCTATCGGGATTGCGTTCCACCAATGTGTCGTGGTTAAACTCAGCACTGCCCGACTGGTTGCGTTTGTAAGCGCTGCGGATTGTGCTAAGCGCCTCGCGGATTGTAAACTCCGTATCTTTACTTAAATAATTTAATTTAATATGTTCCGTGGCCTCCTCCTCCCCTATCCCAAACCTGCAACATGCACTGGCCAGGCAAAAAATATAATTGTTGCGGTTGCCCGATGCAAACACGTTGCCCTTACCGGTTAACCATTTTTCGAGCTTCGCAAAGGCCCCCTCCCGTCCCCCGGTGGGGGAGGCTAATACAGGGGGCAACCGGTTGTAAGGCTGCGCATTGTAGTTGATGTAAATGGCAGGGTCGTAGCTTTCAAAGCAGGCGCGGGTTTCGTTAATGTTCTTTTCGTCAAGGCCCTCAATTTCGTGCATCAGTGCTTTGTAGTGCCGGCGGTGTTTTTGGCCGTCGGCTATACGCACCACTACCTTTAATCCGTTACCACCGGGGCTTAAAAATGCGGCTACCACATCGGTGCGTTGCATCATTTGTTTGCGCACTTCGGGCAGCCGTTCGTTCAAATGGTCGAAATCCAGAATTACCATACCGCTGTGCGCGCGCAGGTTGGCGTCTTCGCGGTTGCCCTCTACCTGGCCGCTGAACACAATGGCAGTTAGTTTTAATTTAGCACCGGTGTCGCCCTTGCGCACCTGCTCAACAAGTCCGCGGCATTTTTGCCCGGTTTTAATCCGCTCTAAAACATGACTCAGCGATACGTAATGCGGCTGCTTGCTGTATACATCCTGGTAAATGGTGATGGTGGTGTTGGCGAGGGACATGGGGATTTATGATTTATGATTTATTTATTACTTTGATAATTATTACCAGCTATCCGCCTCCGTGGGCACCTTATTTTCTTTAGGTATTAGTTTTGGTTTTTCTTTCACCAGGTCTTCAAGCATCATGCTTAGTAGTTTGTTGACAGGGTATTCTTCCAGCATAAAACGCAGTTCGGCATTGGTTATCCATTCATTACAAAAAGTTTGTATTGCGTGTGTTGGTATTCCGTGGGCCGAGGAAGTTTTAAAAAGCCACTCTTCGTCGTTTACCGATTTCTGGTATAGGTCCTGTACACACACCGTAGTTGTAATTGTATTTGTACCTGAATTTGAATCTGTAGATGAAAGCCGTTTACCGGTGTTTAAACCTGTTTTGTTTTTTTGGTTAAGCAAATTTGGGTTGCCACCCTTGCGGCCAGCCTCTCTTCGGGCTAATATAATTGCATGATCCTTAACCATTCGCTTGTTGTATACAATTCCGTTTTCATCTGTATAGGCTACTTTTTTAGCTAACAGCTCATCCATAGTTCGGTTCAGCTTACGAAGGTCGCACCCTATTAGCTTGGCCAGAGTTTTGCGCGACATGGGTTGGTTGCTTTCGCTCAGCGTGCCTCTTTCATCGCACTCATGCATCACACAAAGTATAGCAAACCAAATGCCCTGCTGTTCAAAATCCAGGCTCTGAACTTTCAGGTCGGTCATCCAGTCAGACGGATAAAAGAAAAATGCTGGTAAACTTGTTGCGCTCATTGGTTTATTTTTTTTATTATTTGTTTTTGGGCGTAGCCCTAAAGGGCCGGGCTATCCGCTGCAAGTCCTCATTCCGCTTCGCTTCATTGCGGGCTTTACGCTGCTATCCCTTACGCGGGAGCAGCCAAACAGCCGCCCCTTCCGTCCCCTAAAGGGGCATGTGCGTTAAGTTAAGNNAGCAGCCCTGCCTACCGCAGCCACACCCGAAGGGTCTGCCGCATTAAGCACCCCTCCTGAATCGGGAGGGGAGTTTTTAGCAGCCGCCGGTCTGAACTATGATTTTTGCTGATTTTAAGATGGGCTATGAGTAATGCAAAAACAAAACCAATGCCTGCCTTCAATCGCAGTAATCATTTAATCATTTCAATCATAGTTCAGACATTTGCCTGGGTATATTTAAATTATTTTATGTTCATATTCCCTTCCCCGCAGAGTCTCCCTTTACGGCTTTGCGTAATGGGGACTCTGCGCGTTTGCGGACTGCCCCAGCGCAGAGTATTTATGTAAGAAA
>PMXD01000017.1 GCA_003165895.1 Bacteroidota bacterium
CTCCTATATAATTATGTGGGCTTATCTTCCTTAACTCCTGTTTTATTGCTTCCGAAACATCCAGCGTTTGAATAAACTCCTGTATGCTCTCTTTAGTTATGCCATGCGAACCGCGGGTTAGCTCTTTCAATTTCTCATACGGTTGCGGGTAACCCTCACGGCGTAAAATGGTTTGAATGGCTTCGGCTACTACCGCCCAGTTATTTTCAAGGTCGGCGCTGATGGCGGTTTCGTTCAACAACAATTTTGAGAGGCCTTTTTCTAAAGAAGAGAAGCTGATAAGCGTATGCGCTATCGGAACTCCAATATTTCTTAAAACAGTAGAGTCCGTTAAATCTCTTTGCAAACGTGAGATTGGGAGTTTGGCCGAAAGGTGTTCAAAAATGGCGTTGGCTATACCCAGGTTTCCTTCGGCGTTTTCAAAATCAATAGGGTTTACTTTATGCGGCATGGCCGATGANNCCTACTTCGTTCTTCTTAACCTGCTGTTTAAAATACTCCATACTTATATACTGCCAGCAATCGCGGCACAGGTCTATAAGTATGGTGTTAATACGCTTCATGGTATCAAAATGCGCGGCCAGGTTATCGTAGTGCTCAATCTGGGTAGTGTAATGGCTGCGGGTAAGGTGTAGTTTGCGCGTTACAAAATCATTGGCAAATTCCACCCACTGTATATGGGGGTAAGCTACATGATGCGCGTTCAGGTTGCCTGTAGCCCCGCCAAATTTGGAACTATAGTGTATCTGCTCAAACAAAAACAATTGATTTTTTAAACGCTCAACAAACACCATAAACTCTTTTCCCAAACGCGTAGGCGAAGCAGGCTGCCCGTGAGTATGTGCCAGCATGGGTATGTTCTTCCACTCGTTGGCCAGGGCTTCAAGCTGTATAATAATTCTTTTAATTGCCGGCAGGTAAATTTTTTCGTTAGCTTCTTTAAAGGACAGTGGAATGCTGGTATTATTAATGTCCTGCGAAGTAAGTCCGAAGTGGATAAACTCTTTCCAGTTTTGCAGGCCCAGTTCATCAAACTTTTCTTTCAAAAAATACTCCACGGCTTTTACATCGTGGTTGGTTATTTTTTCGGTATCCTTAATTTTTTGTGCATCTTTTTCGTTGAAGCCTTTTACGACAACTCTTAGCGCCGAAAAGTTTTTTGTAGGGAAATTGGCCAGTTGGGGCAAAGGAATTTCACAAAGGGCAATAAAATATTCCACCTCCACATGCACCCTGTATTTTATGAGGGCGAATTCTGAGAAATAAGCTGCCAGTTCTTCTGTCTTGTTTCTGTAGCGTCCGTCAATGGGAGAAATGGCTGTAAGGGCGTTTAACTGCATGCCGTAAGTTTAAGCGCCAAATATAGAAAAAGAGGGGGCTATTAAATTTCTTTTCAACCTTATGTTCGCCTTTTTCGTTAACAAGGTAGAACATAAGATTTTTTGTTTTCGAATCTAAAAGTTTTATTTGCGCACTAATTAAAGAAGAGCATGGGCAAAAATCTGATCATTGTGGAGTCACCTGCAAAGGCCAAAACCATTAATAAGTATTTGGGTGATGACTATATCGTTACTTCATCTTACGGTCATATCCGTGACCTGCCGGATAGTGGCTTAAACATTGATATTGCCAATAATTACACGCCCAATTACGAAGTAAGCGACGATAAAAAGGATGTAATAAAAGAGTTAAAGAAACTTGCCAAAGGTGCTGACGAAATCTACCTGGCAACGGATGAGGACCGTGAGGGTGAAGCCATATCATGGCACCTTTGCGAAGTGTTGGGATTGAACCCCAAAACTGCAAAACGCATTACCTATACTGAAATTACCGAGAAGGCCGTTAAGAACGCAGTAGCTCACCCCCGCACTATTAATATGAACCTGGTGAACGCCCAACAAGCGCGCCGGGTGTTAGACAGGCTGGTGGGGTATGAGATTTCGCCAGTGCTTTGGAAAAAGGTAAAGCCTTCTTTATCTGCGGGACGTGTGCAGTCGGTTGCGGTGCGTTTAGTAGTAGAACGTGAAAGAGAGATACGCGCTTTTAACAGTAAAGGCAGTTTCAAAATTGCAGCATACTTTTTTGTAACAGATGCTAATGGCAAAAAGGCATCCTTTAAAGCCGAGCGCCCCGAAAACTTTAAGACCGAAGCAGAAGCAGAAAAGTTTTTAAATGAAGTAGCCCAGGCCCGGTTTAAGGTAAGTGCTATTGAAAAGAAACCGGGTAAGAGAACACCTGCGGCTCCGTTTACTACCTCTACTTTGCAACAGGAAGCATCGCGTAAGTTGGGTTTCTCAGTTGCTAAAACCATGGTGGTGGCACAAAGACTTTATGAGGCCGGACATATTACTTACATGAGAACGGATTCGCCTAACCTTTCAGACCTGGCATTAAATGCTTTGGAAAATGAGGTAAAGAGCAAATACGGAGATAAGTTTTACAAGAAAAGAAATTTTGCTTCAAAGAACGCAAGCGCTCAGGAAGCGCACGAAGCTATCCGTCCTTCTTATATAGAGAAGTCAACTGTTGAGGCTGAGTTTGATGAAATACGATTATACGAATTGATTTGGAAGCGCACCATTGCCAGCCAGATGGCAGATGCCGAAATTGAGAAAACGATTATTGATATTGTTAACGATAAAAATAAAGAGTTACTACGTGCCCAGGCCGAAGTGATTTTGTTTGAAGGATTTTTGAAAGTCTATAACGAATCGGTTGATGAAGAGGCAGATGGCGATGGGGAAGCTGAAGCACTGATACCACCTGTTAAAGAAGGGCAGGTTCTGGAACTGAAAGAAATGACCGCCACTGAAAGATTTACCAAAGCAGCAGCAAGATATACTGAAGCAAGTTTGGTAAAGAAACTGGAGGAACTGGGCATTGGCCGTCCTTCTACTTATGCGCCCACCATCAGCACCATTCAAAAAAGAAATTATGTGGTGAAAGAAGCCCGCGATGGTGTTGAACGCAAATTCATGGTTCATACTTTAAAAGCAGGGAAGGTTACCAAAGAAGAGAAAACTGAAATTACCGGGGCTGAAAAGAATAAGTTGTTCCCTACAGATATCGGTGCCGTTGTTACCGATTTTTTGATTGAGAACTTTAAGAACGTACTGGATTATAACTTTACTGCCGACGTAGAATTGCAGTTTGATGAGGTTGCAGAAGGCAAAATGGTTTGGACTAAAATGATTGACGATTTTTACAAGCCGTTCCATCAAACGGTTGAAACCACTACCAAAGAAAGTCAGCGTGCAAGCGGTGAAAGGTTGCTGGGCACCGACCCTAAAAGTGGCGAACCACTGATTGTGCGCATGGGACGTTTCGGTCCAATGGCGCAGATAGGTAAGGCAGATGAAGAGAAAGGTATTAAAGCCCGCTTTGCCAAGTTACGGGCCACGCAGAGTATTGAAACAATCACCTTTGAAGAAGCACTTGATTTATTCAAACTACCAAGAACTTTAGGCCAGATAGAAGGAAAAGATGTAAAGGTAAGCATTGGCCGTTTTGGCCCTTACGTGCAGTTGGATAAACTGTTTGCCTCTATTAAAAAGGAATACGACCCCTACACAATTACTTTTGAAGATGCCGTTAAGATTATTGACGAGAAAAAGATTGCTAACGATAGCAAGCTTATTGCAACCTTCGAAAATGGTGAAGTACAGGTTTTAAGAGGCCAGTACGGCCCTTATATCAAGAAGGGCAAAGACAACTACAAAATACCAAAGGATAAAGATGCCCAGTATCTGACAGAAGAAGATGTGCAGATGATAATTGGTGAAGGCCCAACCAAGAAGTTTAAACGCGGAGGCAAACGGGCACCGGCAGCAGCGGAAACTGCAGCACCGGTTAAAAAAGCACCGGCCAAAAACGCCGCTGCAAAGAAAAAGGCTGCGCCTAAGAAGAAATAGAACCCCAATGAACAACCACAGCGAACTTCATGCACTGATACAACTACTGGACGATGACGACCATGAAGTTTTCAGACATGTGCATGATAAGCTGAAAAGTTTAGGCCCAGAAGCCATACCGGCTTTAGAAGAAGTATGGAGCGCTGATTTAAATTCAACTACCCACGAACGGTTGGAGGAAATAATTCACGAAATACAATTTGAGGCATTGCGCGATGCGTGGGAACTTTGGTTGGAGCAGGAAAGCCCGGACCTGTTAACCGGTGCCTTTTTAGTGGCTAAATACCATTACCCCGAAATTAAGTTCGAAGAACTTGAAAGGAAGATTATTAAGCTAAAGCAAAACATCTGGCTCGAACTAAATTACAGCCAAACACCGCTGGAGCAAATACAGATATTTAACCAGGTATTTTATTCATATCACGGATTCAAAGGCTCGCAAAGCACTTCTGATTTTCAGGATTTTTGTATTAACCAGGTTGTTGATTCAAAAAAGGGCAGCGCCATTGCTATCGGCATTTTATACCAGGTTTTGGCAAACGAATTAAACCTGCCGGTTTACGGCGTTATATTAACACGCCACTTTATACTTGCCTTCTGCAAAAGAACCTTACTTGAATTTTCGACAGAAGAGAATAACGAACGCGAGGTGATGTTTTATGTCAACCCCATTAACAAAGGCTCTATTTTCAGCCGTAATGAAATAAAAGATTACCTCGAAAAAATGAATGTTTCGGCGGAACCTAAATATTTTATACCCGCCGATACCCTTACCATTATTAAAGAAATGCTCAATTATCTGATTGACCTTTATGGTCAGCAGAACAGGGAGAACAGGGTGGAGGAGTTGAGGGGGTTGCTGGGATTGATTGGGGAGTAATCTCATCTATAATTGGTTTAATCATTATCCTCTCCCAAAAAAAAATAGTGATATGTTTAATGTGTGGGCCATCCTAAGTCCCACTTTGAAGGGGGACG
>PMXD01000316.1 GCA_003165895.1 Bacteroidota bacterium
GAGGAGTCGAATATTTATAGAAACCGAACCACTAAAGGTATACGACCCCAGCGGGGTCGCACCTTGAACCGGGCATTAAATGGGCAAACCAGTTAAGTTGGGCGAATTCTCATGCGACTCCTCTGGGGTCGTATCACTGCTTGCATGTTGTTGCTATAAATATTTGACCTCTCCGAGGTCATTAACTTAATGACTTCGTGCCTTTGTGGTAAAAAAGCTCTGTCCTTTTTACTGGATTCTTGGTGTCTTCGTGCCTTTGTGGCAAGGTATTAATGTCCCAAATAATCAATTTTTCTTTTAGCTTCGTCCAATTGTTTTATTCAACTGCTAAAATACCGGCCTCTTGTTAGGGGTTAAACATAAATATGGGATGTACTACTTGCACAACACCAAAAGATGGAGTGGTAACCGGCTGCCAAAGCAAAGGCGGCTGCACCTCGGGCGGCTGTAACCGCATGAATGTTTACGACTGGTTTGCCGATATTCCTATCTCTTTTAACGAGAACTTTAATATAGTAGAGGTGAGCTTTAAAAAAGGCGCCCGCAAAGGTTTTTACCGCAACCCATCTAACCTGGAAGTACATAAAGGCCAGTTGGTTGTGGTTGAAGCTGCACAGGGCTACGATGTGGGTGAGGTAAGCTTACAGGGTGAATTAGTGAAATCGCAGATGAAAAAGCGCAAAGTAACCGAGCGGGATGATACTATCCGTAACATGCTGAGGATTGCCAATGAGCAGGACAGCGCCACTATAGTGGATATCCGCGCCAAAGAAAATGAAACCATGGTTAGAGCCAGGGCCATTTCCCGCTCTATGAACCTGGAAATGAAAATTGGTGATGTTGAGTTTCAGGGAGATAACAAAAAAGTAACCATTTTCTATACCGCTGATGACCGCGTGGATTTCAGGGAACTGGTTAAAATATATGCCAAAGAGTTTAAGGTAAAAATTGAAATGCGCCAGATTGGTGCCAGGCAGGAAGCGGGCCGTATTGGAGGCATTGGCACTTGCGGCCGCGAGCTTTGTTGTTCAACCTGGTTAAACGACTTTAAGTCGGTAACTACACAGACAGTCCGTTATCAGAATCTTGCTATCAATACTGATAAGTTGAGCGGCCAATGCGGGCGCTTAAAGTGCTGTCTTAACTACGAGTTGGATACTTATAACGATGCCCTGCGGAATTTCCCTAAACACGCCGATAGAATTGAAACTGAAGAAGGTACTGCTTATTTAAAGAAGACCGAAATTCTTAAAAAGCAAATGTGGTACGAGTTTGATGCCCAGCGCGGAAACTTTTTTAAACTGGATATACAGGACGTTAAGGACCTGATATTTATGAACAAAAGCGGCAAAAAGCCCAAGAGCCTGGAAGACTTTGCTATTGTAGAAGAGGTAAAAATTGACGAATCGAAACACGAGGATTTAGTTGGCCAGGTAACGATTGCCACGCTTGAAGAGAAAGAACGCAAAAAGCGCCGCGGGGGCAAAAACCATGGCCATAGTGGTGGCCATCATAACAAGAAAAAATAGCGATGGGCAAGGGCTTTAGGTATGGAATTTTTGTGCTGCTTGCCGCATTGACTTTTACCAGCTGCGACAAGGCGCGGGTTTTTGAAGAGAACCAGCAGATAACAGATTATAAGTGGAAATACGAGGACGCCAAAACCTTTGTAGCCGAAATAAAGGACACTACGCAGCATTATAATCTCTACATCAACGTACGCCATTCGTTTCAGTTTGATTGGAGAAATGCGTGGGTAAAGATTACAACCACCTTTCCGGATGGAAAGAGCTTTGATAAGCGCGTGAACCTGGTTTTATCGGAACCCGATGGCCGCTGGCTGGGCGATTGCCTGGGCGATAACTGCGATATGCAGGNNTGCTTAAACACTTAGGCAGACCCGGGGACGAAAAAAAATTAAAAAATAACGCTATTATCCTATCGCACATCACTTATAAAATGCTGGACATCTTCCAGATAGCGCTGTAACTCATCCTTCATAAAGCGCTGTTTTAGTATTGTTCATCACCTTAATAAAGTAGGGATTACGCAGTTGCTTTTCTGTAAGTAAATCTACCGGTCGGTGAAGTAATGCCGGTAGCTTTTCATTCAGAGACCAGTATAGGTCACCGTATTCAATCGGGTCAATGCCTTGTTCAAACGAAATAAGGAGGTCTACATCACTGTTGTTATTAAAATTGGAGGTGCAAACGGAACCAAAGGCATAGGCGCGTTTAACCCGGTGGCTTTTTAATAAGCTTATCAGGTCCGGTAATTTCCCTTGTATGCTGGCATGAATCATAGCTTAAAAATACAACTTGTTTTTTGGTTTCTAACCCGCCCTGCCTTAAAAACCCTCCAATCGAAAAATCTAACCCAAAAATTGTGGTATTTGTGAATGATTTCTATTTTTGCCGTCCGAAATTTCGGTAATTCAACGAGATTCCTCGATAGCTCAGTTGGTTAGAGCATCANNGGGTCCCTGGTTCGAGCCCAGGTCGGGGAGCAAAAAAGCGGTAGCTTAAAAACTACCGCTTTTTCTATTTTACTACCTCCCCACATTATAAAATTGACCTAAAATAACGTTCATTTGCGCCCGCATTCACTATAAACCCATAAACAAGCTATGTCTTTACTTACCGTTGGTACCGTTGCTTTTGATGCTATTGAAACCCCGTTTGGCAAAACTGATAAAATTGTAGGCGGAGCAGCTACCTACATTGCCTGGAGCGCTTCCTATTTCTCGAAAAAGGTAAACATTGTGTCGGTGATAGGCGATGATTTTGATATGCACGAACTTGCTTTGCTGAATGCAAGGGGCGTTGATACCACCGGTATTGAAATAAAGGAGGGTAAAAAATCGTTTTTCTGGGCCGGCAAATACCACCTGGACATGAACACCCGCGATACCCTGGTTACCGACCTGAACGTTTTAATGGAGTTTAACCCGGTTTTGCCCGATAGCTACAAGCAAAGCGATATTTTGCTGTTGGGCAATATTGACCCTGCCCTGCAAATAAAAGTAATTGAGCAGCTAAACAGCAAACCCAAGCTGATTGTGCTGGATACCATGAACTTTTGGATGACAGACCCTTTTATTGCCAACCTGCGCAAAGTAATAGGCATGGTTGATGTGCTTACTGTCAACGACGCCGAAGCCCGCCAGCTATCAAACGAATACTCGCTGGTGAAGGCGGCTAAGAAGATATTGCTGATGGGCCCTAAATACCTGGTAATTAAAAAAGGTGAGCACGGCGCCCTGTTGTTTCACGATAACGAGGTGTTTTTTGCACCTGCCCTTCCGCTGGAAGATGTATTTGACCCAACCGGTGCAGGCGATACGTTTGCCGGCGGTTTCTGCGGTTACCTGGACAAAACCCGCGACATCAGCTTTGAAAACATGAAACGCGCTATTATCTATGGCTCGGCCATGGCTTCTTTTTGCGTAGAAAAATTTGGCACCGAGCGCCTTCGCACCTTATCTCACCG
>PMXD01000140.1 GCA_003165895.1 Bacteroidota bacterium
GGTATCGTAAAAAGTGAAATCTGGTGTAAAGTGTGGTTATTTGGTAAAACAGAAACGCCCTGTAAGCATTTAGTTTACAAGGCGTTAATGATGTTTGGTATTGATGGAGCGGAGAGAGAGGGATTCGAACCCACGGTAGGCTCATCACCTACGGCTGTTTTCAAGACAGCTGCAATCAACCGCTCTGCCATCTCTCCGGGGGCAAAAATAGAAATATGTGGCAATTATAAAAGCCCGGAATGAAAATCAATGAAGATTAATTTTCCAAGGCTTAATTTTCGGGCTTTTTTATACGGTATGTTTTATTAATATGTATGCTGGCATTTATCTCGTACCCGATTATCAAAACAAATGCATTGATGTTTAGCCAGATCATTAACAGCATGATAGTGCCGATAGAGCCGAATATGAGGTTAAGCTTGTTGAAATTACTTACCCAGTACGAATAGAAAACAGATACCAGTACCGATAAAACTGTAGCCACCGTGGCACCGGTTGAAATGAATTTGTACTTGGTTTTTGTAGCAGGGCCGTAATAGTAAATAAGCGACGTGCCAAAAAAGGACATTACAATAAGCAGCGAAAAGCGGAGTATATCAAGCAGGGTATGGGTAAATTTACTTTGGATATTGAGCAACACCGATATAATTGAAATCAATTCCTCGCCAACAACGATTAAACCCATCGAGAAGAGGAAAAGCATCATCAGCAGGAAGGTTATTTTCAGTGCCACAGCCCTGCTTTGAATGGCGGTTCTTTTCCGGTAATGGGCGTGCGATTTATCGAAAGATTGCATCATGGCCAGCACCCCGTTCGACATTAAGAACAGAACCAGGAAAATGGAACCCGTTAATAATCCTCCGCGTTTATGCTTTGCAAGATCTTTCAATAAAGGTTCAATAAAGGCTTTAATAAAATTGTAGGTTTCTTCGTTGGGCAAAACCTTTTGCAGCAATTTTAAAATGTTGGTATCCATATCCCTGAAATAAGGCAGATACGGAATCAATGAAAAAATGAAAGTGAGGGTAGGAAATATGGCGAGGAAGAAGCTGAATGCTATTGATTTGCTCCGGGTTGGAAGCGAGTTTTCCTGAATTTCAGCAATAAAAAACTTGTAAACATCATACACCGGTACACCATCAAGCCCGGGCAGCGTAAACTCTTTCGACCGCTTCTCCACCCGGATTAAAACCGGATATTGACTTTGTAAATTCCTCCAATATTTATTCATCTCACGGGGCTTGGGATGGCGTAAAATTAAAATTTAAAATATGGCTGCAGCTTTTCAATTAATAAAGCCGGGGCTGTTTTAATTTTTTTGGTGGCAACATCAATAAAAATTAATTGCGTTTCTCCTTCATTTATCAGCACTTTATCCGCGTTGAAAATCTCGTAATTAAAGGTAATTAAACGCCTGGGCATGGAGGGTATTATGGTTACAATGGTTAAAAGTTCATCGTAATAGGCCGGCTGCTTAAATTTGGTGGTCATACGGGTAATGGGCATTATAATGCCGCTGTCTTCCAATTCTTTATAGGTTAAACCTAATGAACGGATTGCTTCTGCGCGGGCATGTTCGTAGTAATATCCGTAATTGCCATAATAGACATAACCCATGCGATCTGTATCGCCATAACGCACCCTTATTTGATGTTCATATACAAACATACCGTGTGATTTTAAAGCAAGATATTTTGTTATGCCAAGAATTCAAATAAAATTGCCTTGCGTGCCAATTTAATTGATACCAACCGGTATTCCCGTATATAGAGACAATTTAGTTTGCACCTTTTAAACCTGGCATATTTAGCTGATGGCAATATTTAATAGATTTGGGCAAAATTCAAAAAATATGAGAAGTGTTTTAAAAGATAGCCCAAGCGACCCTAAAATAATTAAACAGGAACGTAAAATAGAACATGAAGAGATGCATCCGGGGAAATAGCAGATTTTCAGTGCACATTCAGTTCATTGAGCTTTTTACGGTATAGAATTGCGGCTTTAGTCTGGCCTTCGTAAGTTTTGGAAAATATAGAATAACCACTCATATCGGGGTTGGCGCAAAAATAAAGGAACTCGTTATCTTCAGGGTTTAGCACGGCATCAATTGATTTCTTCCTCGGCATGCAAATGGGGCCAGGCGGTAAGCCAGCATACATGTATGTGTTGTAAGGCGAGTCGTATTCTTTATGGCGCTGGTTTACGCGGCGCGCGTCAAAATCGCGCAGGGCAAAAATAAGGGTAGGGTCTGCCTGCAACGGCATACCTGTTTTTAACCGGTTTAAGTAAACACCTGCAACTGTGGGTAGTTCCCTATCTCTTATCACTTCCTTTTCTACAATAGATGCCAGGGTGGTTACATCTGTGGGTGAAAGATGAATGGCATCTGCTTTGCTTTTGCGTTCGGTATTCCAAAAACTGCTGTATGCAACATTCATTTTATCCATAAACTTCGCAACAGAGGTGTTCCAGTAAAACTCATAATTATCTACAATAAAACGGCTTAAAATCTGGTTGGTATCAACCCCCAAAGCTTTGCAAAAATCCGGGTCGTTCAGTTTCGAAAGCAAAAGGTTTGAATCCAGCTCCAGTGTGCGCCCAACCAGTCCTGCAAATTCTTCTTTGGTCCGTATATTATAAATAACCATGGTTACCGGCGTTTGCATACCCGATTTTAGCAGGTTCACAATTTGGCGGTTGTTCATATTCCGGTTAAAAACATAATAGCCCGCCTTTACCTGTGCAGGGTAGTTCTTTAACCGGCTTACTATATCAAAAGTGTTGGCGTTTTTAAGTATTTGGTTAGCCTTTAACAGGCCCAGCACATCATCATAAGTTGACCCGGTAGGGATTTTGACAGAAACTTTTTTAACCTCCGTTACATTGGGAATCATAAAAACATAATACCCCAATGCCAGGGTTACAACTACTATCACTAAAAAGATATAAACTATACTGCGCATTTACTATTCAATAAATTTTTGTTTAACAGAAACATCCGGCACCATGCAGCTATCCTTTTTACCAAACCACCGGTACCGGTATTTAGCTACAATGTTGTAAAAAAAACTGAGGATAGGGGAGGGGAGTACGTTAAAAATATAAGCCACACTGTAAATACCCTCCAGGTGCTTTAAAATTCGTAAAACGGCCTCAGCGCGCAGGTATACCCGGTCATTATCTAACAGCACTATAGTATTTAAATAACCGGAGTTAAGTTGAAACCGGTTTATTACTTGCCGGCCATAATCTGACTGCAGGGATGCGAATTTAAATCTGTTTTGTTTATCGCGTTTAATAACCCAATTGACCGCGCCATTACACAGATTGCAAACGCCATCAAATAAAATTACCTCCATTTAAGGTGCAACTTTTACAACTTTAGTATGATAGATTTTACCGGTTTGCGGATCAGCGGCATTCAACATATACAGCCCATTTGCAAGCTGGCTAATGTCAATTTGGTTATTTACAGCAGGTAGATACATAACCTGTTCGCCAATAGCATTCTGAATTGATACCTGAAGATTTGGGGCGTTATTGGTGGTACTTACATTTAAGATACCTGAGCTGGGATTTGGATATACATTTAAATTATCTGTATTCTCTTTATTCAGATTAATAACCCCAAGCGGGTAAGACGTTGTGCCCCAATATGCGCTATCCAGTATCAGCCGTATCATCGGCGAGCCTTGAACAGTGGCTAACGTAGAATCCCAGTAATCGCCGGTATTTACAAACATGTGCGGAAACCCAAGTGTACTATTTACATCGTACCCTACCTCTAAACGGCGGTTGTCCGTTTGTGACCAGCCGAAATAAAAATGCTTCGGTATTAACAGCGGTGTGTCTAATACAAATGTCGCAAACCCGTTAGTTGAATCAATATATAGCGGAACCTGGTTAACAAGGCTGTAAATAGGGGTGGCCACAAAGGTATAGTTCTTTAATTGTAATGAATCCCATGCTTCAAAGCTAAAAACGAGGTCACTCACATTATATTCATCAACTTGTGCAAACATAACCTGAAAGGCAGTCAGGGTATCCGGTTTATTGAGGTTAAATTCATAAGCAAACTGCAGCAGTTCTGACCCTGACCCTACAAGTCCATAAGACCTCTCGGCTGAACCATCATCATAAGCCATAACGCTGCCAAAGGTTTGGGTACGCCTTATGGTATCGTTTGAAACGATAGCATCGTTGGCGGCTAAATATGATATACAACTGGTTGAAACAAGCACCAGGCTATCAACCGCTGTGGATGGAATGTGATATTCAAGCGAAGGAATTATCTCCTCAGCATTATAAGGGCCTGCATTAAAAGAGACCGACAGGCCGCCTACGGTAGCCTGGCTGGGATATACCTCCACTGCACCTTTGAAAAAACTTGTTGCCGGAGGATTGGTATAGGCTATGGGGTCGAGATTATGGATAAGCAGGGGAACACTGTCTGAAAGGTCGGCGGGATACTGGAATTGCGAGGACGATTCCCGGGTATAATTTTTCAGGATGGTTGGGAACGGATAAACAAAGGCGATATCGTGAATAGTGGTATCAACCGAGCTTCTGTTTGCATCCAGCTTTACGTAATCAATATTCCAGTGGTTATTGTTTCCGGATAACGAAGCCTTATTTCTGAAACGGAACTGGAAGGTTTTAAAGTTAGAGGCGAAATATAAATTTCCGGAAGCAGAGATGGTTGGCACTTCAATTAAAACCTGGGCAAAGGTATCCGGCACATAAGATTGCTGCGAATACCCGGTATCGAACCACATCACATTCCAAAATCCTGCATCATCTTTAAATTCAAGGATTAAAGAATCGTCTACATCGGGGTAATCACCATTGCCCTGGGCTTCGAAAAAGAAACTCAGGTAAAGGGAGTCGCTCTCGATATATGATGAAATATTAATAGGATTGGACGTCAGGTAATCCGCCGTTCCGTAATTGCCGGGACTGCTATTGTTGTAAGGAAGGCCGTACTGATTTAAACCATCTAAAGTGGCCACACCAATGGTTGGGGGATTAACCGGAAAAGTATTATTGATATAAGCATAATCATCAAACCACAAAGTGCCCGGTTGGCCGGTGGCAAAGTTTACAAGTGGTGCATAGGTAATGGTATCAGGAAAACCAACTACAACCGAATCGATGGGATAGCCCGTAGTGCTATCGAAACCAGTATACCGGTAATAAGCCGGCCACATAAATAGGGTAGAAGGTGTGCCTGAAAAACAATCTGAGGTTCCGGAACCGAAGAAAGTAAACCGCACCGGTTCCTGACGAACTGAATCAACCACTTGATTGGTAAAGTCCCAGGTATAAGTCCACGAGGAAGAGTTAATAAAGGCACCCTGCACAACATTAAACCCTTCAGTAAGCAGGCAGCCACTAATTACATTCTGATAAGTAGCCGTAATATGCTGCTGCCTCCACAGGTAATTGGGGGTCCGGTCGGTAGAAAAATCATCAATAAATGGCAGTTGAAGGGTATCGGTGGTAACAACCGTGTAACCGCTGTCTACCAGGTATTTAGCCGTATTATTGTTACCGGGCCGGGTATGAGTTTGGGTTTGCGGCCTTGAAAAATACAGCGCCGGGTTAAATTGAAGAGGCGTAACCTGCTCTACCTGGGCATTTATAAGCTGAGCCAGTAAAACAAAAATACCAAGCGCTAAAAATTTTCTCATATCAGGTTCAAAAGATTCTGCTAAACGCAAAGAAACAAAATTTATTGGGTGGGTATTGTATCTACTTTATCATATAAGGTAGGGTCAACCGTAATACCTTCAGGAAGTTCCTTAGCCAAAAACAGGTCAATGGCCTCGCCCATACGGATTGATTTACCGGGGCCATACTCAGGAGATTGCCTGTAAATAATGGCTGAGGCAGTATCTGATACCCCATCTGCCGCTACTACCGAACCAATGTTTAATGAATATCCCTTTAACTTAAATTCAGCTTCATCGTACCTTAAACCTATCAAATAAGGAACAGAAATACGGCTGTTGCCCAGGCCGTTGCCTAAAATGAGTACAACTTCCGTACCCCGGGGCACCTTCATTTTTTTAGTTACGTTGTGCCCCTTTATCATCATGCCAATAACTGCATTTAAGTGCGGGTCGGGCTGATAGATAGGTTCACCCACTTTCAAGCCATAGCTTTCTAACTGCATTTTGGCGTATTTCAGCGAGCTGCGGCCTATCAGGTCAGGCACCTCGGTTGTGGGGGCAGTAACGGCATTTACGGTTATATAAATGGTTCTTCCTTCTTTAACCTTTGAATTGGGTTTGGGGTTTTGGTCGACAATAGAAAAAGGGGGCTTGTTCATATCATAAACCGAGTCCATAACCTGCCAATCGAGGTTTTTACCGCCTAAAATGGTTTTTACCTGGGCAAAAGACATGCCCCTTAAATCGGGAACAGTAATGCTTTCGCCGTGGCGGGTGTAGGAGTTGAGGCCACGCTGAACAATAAACAGCAATACCGCAATAATTCCGAACGCTATCAGAATGTTATACAGAATTGCTTTGGTGAAATATTTCTTTAACAATTTGAGACCTATTTATAATTCAATTCTAAAAAAAACAATCCAAATCCCGTCATTGCAAGGCTCTGCGAAGCAATCCCAAAGCGACGGTAGACCAGGTGTTGCGTTTTAACCTGTCGCAAGTAGTTCTGGGATTGCTTCGCAGAGCCTCGNNGGTATTGAGTTTACTTCCAGCATATAATGGTCGTGCCCCTTAATGATATAATCAATGCGGCAAATACCTTTAAAGCCCAGTTTTTTATAAATAAACTCAGAAGTTTGCTGAATGTTTTTGGCAATGGCAGGGTCAATCTCCGCCGGGGTTATTTCTTTCGAATGTCCCTCATATTTTGCTTTGTAATCGAAAAACTCGCTTTTGCTTCTTATTTCAGTAATGGGCAGGGCCATTACTTTTCCGTCCATGGTTATTACCCCGCAGGTAACTTCAGTGCCCTGTAAAAATTCTTCAACCAGTATTTCGTCGTCATATTTAAATGCATTTTCTATGGCCGGCAAAAGGTCTTCCTCCTTCGTTACTTTTGAAACACCATAACTGGAGCCATTCTTATTGGGCTTTACAAACACAGGCAAGGGGATATGTGGCCGGTGTAACGGCCCATCTCTTTTCAGTAAAACGGCTTTGGCAGTTTTAACGCCCATGGGTTCCAGGTATTCTTTGCAGCGCAGTTTATCAAAAGTTAATGCAGCCTGCAAAACCCCGCAGGTGTTATAGGGTATTTTAAGCATATCGAAATAGCCCTGTAGTTTACCGTCCTCAGCCGGGGTGCCGTGTATGGCCATAAAAACGGCATCAAAGCTTATTTTGTGGCCCTCTATAGTAAAACTGAAATCGTTCTTATCAATTTTTAACTTCACCGGGTTATCGCGCTCAACTATCCAGTCGTTGCCCTCAATTACTATCTTAAAAACGTTGTATTTATCCTTATTCAGGTGCTTGCATACCACGCCGGCGCTTTTTAACGAAATACCTACTTCGCTTGCTTCACCGCCTGTAATAACAGCAATATTCTTTTTCATGTGCTTTATTTGCTTATTAGGAAACAGGGTGATAAACAAACTATTTAAAAGGCCTTTATTATCAACGCTAAGGAATCATTTTATTACAGGTTGGTATATCCTTTCTTTTCAACAAACTGAACAATTATACCTTCGTGCATTGAAATTTGGACAAATACAGGCCTCTCCCGGTTGGCACTTCGTGCGACCACCCTCT
>PMXD01000378.1 GCA_003165895.1 Bacteroidota bacterium
TATTTTTGTCGGACAATACAGGAAATTAATGCAAACTGAGTTAACTTGCTTCCGTTATCCCTCCGTAGCAGGTATTTTTCTTAAAATACATGAAATCCGAATTACCCGCGCAAGAGCAAAACGTACAAATTGAGCATTACCTTAGGGATTTTGCCCTGGCGGTTGAGGAAATCAGCGAGGTAGTTATTCTGCTTGACAAAACAGGAACAATTACGTGGGTTAACAACAGCTTTGTTAAAGTGCACGGCCATCAACCTGAAGAGGTAGCAGGAAAGAGCTTTGCAGATTTTCTTGAAAATAACCAGGCCAGTAAAATTAAAGTTGACGAGATAGTAAGTGCCATTAAAAAAGGTAAAGAATATACAGGAACAGTTTTTTTAATTCATACTACAAAAAGGCTGCCCTTATGGAATGAAATAAAAATAAAACCTGTAAAAGAGGGTCACGGAAAAGTATCAAGATATGTGGTAATAGCCCGCGACATTACTGAACACATAAAAAGTAATGAAGAGCTTTTATATAGTGAAATGAGATGGAAGTTTGCTTTGGAAGAATCAGGCGATGGTTTCTTTGAATACGATATGGCAAACAACCGGTTCTATGGTTCCGACAATTTAAAAGAACTGATTGCTGTAAGCGGAGATTCAACCCATCTTGATTTCAGAGCCCTGATTAATATTATACATCCCGCCGATAGCGAGCAGGCGGTTAACGCACTGTTCGACCTTATTTCGGGCAAAACAGAAACGCTGCGGCAGGGGCTTGCACGTTATAATCTTATTAAAACCATTCTGCTGGTAATGGTAAACGTAACCGGTAATGCGGTTGCTTTATATTTCTTCAGGTCGCTGCCCGGTGTTGCTTTTGTTAGCATACTGGCGGCAATTACAGGCATTGTTTCAGGTTTATATTTCATACTCCTGACATACGCCGATTGGGAGCAGGTGTTTTTGCCATTACGCATGGCAAAAAGCAACAAGATTATCATACAACTAAATAAATAGAAACAATATGCCACAAGCTATCAGACTTAATTACGGCGACAACCAATATCTTTTAAGCGAGCGGATGCAGGCATTCCCCTCATTAGGTAAGCTGCTGAACAGAACCATGGGCTATACCAACATTGGCAACTATGCCCGTGCGCAGGTTTTCAGCCGGCACATTAATAAAATCGATTTAAGCAAAGTGACCCAGGTGCTGGACCTTGGATGCGGATATGGAGAAAACGCCATTATGATGTCGAAAGCGTTAACCGGTAAAGACGTTTTTGCACTGGATATTGACCAGCGCGCACTAAGCAGAATAAGGCTTGCCAAAAACAAGCTGAACCTGGGGAACCTAACCGTTCATGAAGGCAAAATTGATACTTTGACCGTAAATGATTTAGACCTTATTTACTCGGTAGACGTATTTGAACACATACCGGAAAAAGAAATGCCTTTTGCAGAGGCATTTAAAAAATTGAAAACAGGAGGACACCTGCTGGTTAAAATTCCCAATAAAGTGCAGCGCACCTTCTTCTCACCAAAACATTTTGAAGAACATAACAAATGGGTTGACCATGAGCATCCCGGCCAGGTTTACTTTTTAAAAGACCTGGAAGAAAGATTCCGTAAGGAAGGCTTTAAGGTGGTCTATGCCTGCCAATCGGACGGCATGTTAGCACGGATGGCCTGGGAGATAGCATACTTTATGAAAAAAGGCGGAGCCATTACACAATTACTGGCACTACCGTTTTGCAAGCTTTTAGTAAAAACAGACTTACTCACTCACCCAAATGGCTCAATTAACGGTAATGCTATTACCGTTATAGGACAGAAGGTTTAAAAATATCGTTCTTAAAGGCAAAAGCCGTCTGGTATCGGGGGATACTGGCGGCTTCTTGTCGTTATGCTATGCCTATTGTGCAATTTGCACTACACCACATGGTATAACTTGGTAGGAATTATTACAAAGTGAATTAACTTGCTTTCGATTCCTCCCTTCATTTTTTTTTACTGCCATCATTATATCATGAAATCTGAATTACCGGTGCAAAAGCATAATGCCCAAATGGAGGCGCGCCTTCGTGATTTTACGCAAGCAGTAGAAGAAATCACAGACATTGTTATTCTTATTGATGCAAGAGGTATTATTACCTGGGTAAACGGCAGTTTTTTAAAAATACATGGCGTACAATCAAAACAGGTAACAGGTAACAGCCTTGCCGGTTTTCTGGAAAACAACCACGCCAGTAAAGTTAAAGTTGATGAAATAAGCAATGCATTTAAAACCGGGAAGGATTATACCGGCACAGTTTTTTTAATACAAGCCAAAAAACGGGTTCCATTATGGAATGAAATAAAGATAAAGGCCGTAAAAAATGAACACGGAAAAGTATTAAGATATATTGCCATTGCGCGCAACATTACCGAGCATATAAAAAAAAATGAGGAACTTTTATATAGCGAATTAAGGTGGAAATTTGCGCTGGAAGAATCGGGCGATGGCTTTTTTGAATATGACCTGGTAAACCATAAATTTTTCGGATCGGATAATTTATTATCTCTGGTTGCATTAAGCGAAGACTCAACTCAACTTGATTTTCCGGCCTTGATCAATATTATGCATGCCGAAGACAGTGAGCCTGCAGTTAATGCATTGTTCGATCTGATTTCGGGCAAATCAGAAATGCTGCGGCACGAATTGAGGATAAAAAATAAACATGGCAATTATGCCTGGACCATTGTAAGGGCTACTGTAAGCAGCAAAACAGCAGATGGCAAGCCACTGGCACTTATTGGTACTACTACAGATATTTCGTACATTAAAGAAACCGAAGCTGCTTTAGTTAAAGCGAAAACGGAAGCCGAGCTGGCATCTGAATACAAAAACCAGTTCCTCTCAACCATGAGCCATGAGATAAGAACCCCGCTAAATGCAATCATAGGAATTACTGATGTTATGCTTTTGAAAAAACCAACCGGAGAGGTAAAGGAAAACCTGAACATCCTTTCATTTTCGGCCAATCACCTTTTGTCGCTTATCAATGATGTATTAGACCTGTCAAAAATAGAATCGGGCAAAATGGAATTTGTGCAGTCCAAATTTAACCTGGAGGAAACCATTACCAGTATTTATCAAACGTTTCAAAACAAATGCCGCGAAACAGGCATTGATATTTCATATCATGTAGAAGATCACATTCCTGAATATGTTATTGGTGATTCGATGCGGTTAACGCAGATAATGAACAATCTGGTAAATAACGCTATCAAGTTTACGCGTGTAGGCTCGGTAAAAATTAATGTAAAAAACCAGGCTGTAACTGGAAAAAAAATAAAGCTTCTTTTTGAAATTATTGATACCGGCATAGGCATCAACAAGAAAAAACAGGAGGAGATATTTGAAGATTTTGTGCAGGCTAATTCATCCATAGCACAACAGTATGGAGGAACAGGATTAGGGTTGGCCATTACAAAAAAACTAATTGCTTTACAAGGTGGCAGCATATATGTTGAAAGTACTCCCGGCAAAGGGAGCAGATTTTACTTTGAGCTGGAATTTGGCTTTGTAAAGGCCACAAAAGGAAAAAGGAAAAACAGTGCGGCCCAAAAAACAGGTAGCAATAACGTAAAAGGTATTCAGGTGCTCTTGGTGGAAGATATTTTAGCCAACCGGAAAGTTGCAGTATCATATCTTACGCACTGGCAGGCAGAAGTTAAATGTGCAGAAAATGGTGAAGAGGCCCTGAAGCTTTTCAAAAATCATGATTTTGATATTCTGCTTGTTGATTTATATATGCCGGTTATGAATGGCTTTGAAACAATTCAAAAAATACGCAGCCACGCAAAGGGAAAAAAGGTGCCCATTATTGCACTTACCGCCAGCCTGGAAACAAGCGTAATAAAAAAAGCGATTGCCAGTGGTGCCAATATTTGCCTAGGTAAACCTATTGAAGCAAAACGCCTTTTAGAAGAGTTGCAAAGGCTGACAGGAAAGAAAGGCACGCGGGTGTTATCCCATTCTACAAAAATTATAAGTAAGAACAAAAAAAATAAGTTCAGGCATATTAATCTTAAACGCATTGAAGATGCGTCGCTTGGCAGCAAACTGTTTATAAAAGATATGATCAATTTGCTGAAAGAGGAGATACCTGCCTGCGTTAAAACCTGCGCAGTAGAATTAGAGAAGAAGAACTATATAAAATTCTCTGAGCAGATACATAAGTTAAAGAACAGTTTACTAATGCTTGGGCTTGATACCATAAAAAATGACCTGGTAAAACTGGAAGAATATGCAAAAAACAGAAAACAACTAAAGGAACTTGGGTTACTATTTGCCCGAATAACCAACAAGTGGGAAAAAGCCCGCAAGGAATTAGATCAACTATGAAAAAGGGACTGTTTTTTGCCTGCATCTTTTGGGTAAATACTGCCCAGGCAAAAACTTTTGTTATAGATATTAGCGCTAATCACGCTAGTGCTAAAGAAAAAAAGTTCGCAGGGGTTACCGGTGGCGATACCTTATTATTTGCCGCTGGAGAACGTGGCGCAATCCAGTTTGCAGATTTTGTCGGCAGTCCCGGTCACTATATTACTATTATAAACGCCGATAGCCTGTGCGAAATAAAAAGCCTCTTGCTGCCTTATGGCATATCCATGCGCAATTGCCATTACGTACGCCTTTGCGGTGGCGGTAGTAAAAAACAAAAATACGGCATAAAAATAGCTGAGGTCAGCAATGAAGGTGCCGGGTTGGGCATATCTGATAAAAGCGACAATATTGAAATTTGCTTCATAGAAATCAGCAACACAAAAGGCCCCGGTATTTTGTGCAAAACCAATCCTGATTGCTTTACAAGCAGCGATAATTTCACTATGCTAAACACCAGCATTCATAACAACTACATACACCATACAGGAACAGAGGGCATGTACATAGGCAGCACAGCTTATGAAGGCGCTAAAATAAAATGTGATTCAGTTATTGTTACAAAGTTTCCACCGGTGCTGGATGGTGTTGAAGTGTATGATAACGAAGTATCTTATACCGGTTGGGATGGCATACAGATAAGCGATGCTATCCATGTAAAATGCTATCATAACCATATTACATTCGATAGTCAAAAAGATGAGCCCTGGCAAAACTGCGGACTTATTATTGGTGGGGGAGCTTCGGGCGCATTTTATGAAAACACCATTGAGCAGGGCAAAGGCTTTCCTATCAATTGCTTTGGCAAAAGTGATTTAAAAATAACTTCCAACAAAATTATCATGGATAGTAGCTCAACAAAAACTGCCATTTATATCAATGATAAAATGGCCGATAAAAAAACCAGTTATTTGTTGAAAAACAACACCATTCAAACGCAACACCAACCTGCCATAGTTATCATCAACAAAATAAACCGAAAGCAAGATGTTATTAAAGGTAATTTGGTGAATGGCAAAAATGTTTCTGAAAATGTTTCATATCAGGGAGTGAAGCCGGCAATAAAGTAATAACCATGAAATGTTCGCCATTTGCGAGGCCCTGCGAAGCAACCCAGAACTACTTGCGACAGAACAAGACGCAACGCGGGTCTTTAATAGCCTCGGGATTATCTCGCAGGGCCTTGCAATGACGCGATATTTTTATTACCTCCCCTGTATCAACACCTTTTTAGCATAAAGCTTATTGTTATTTCTAACCGTAGCTACAAGATATTGCGTAGGCAGGTAGCCGATTTCTTTTACGTAGGTATGATTGTCGGTGTACTCTTCTTCAAAAATTTCCTGCCCCAAAAAGTCATACACTATAATCTGTGCGTTCACAGCATTAAAGCCGGTAAAGTCCACATATAATTTATCAGATGCACTCCATATTCGGGGGTCATTATCATTGATTATAGAAACAATTGAATTGACCAATATGGAATCTGGATTTATAATAATAGATTGGTTAGATATGGCAGAACAGCCGCCAGTGTTGCTAACTGTAAGCGCAATATTAAAACTGCCTGTCGTGTCAAAAGCATGGCTGGCGACCGGGCCGGAGTAATTCTGTCCGTCGCCAAAATCCCAGATATAATTTGAACCGGCTGTAGTGGCGGTAAATATCACATTCTGCCCCTTTTCACTATTTGATGAAGAAACTGTGAATGCCGAGGCAACTATAAAATCAGTAGTATCGGTATTACTAACAGAAATACTTCCTTCCGCCGAGGCCATCTCCAGGTTAGTATCTACCCTGCCGGCAAAAGTAGTTTGAACAGACAAAATAGTTTGGGGCGAAATGACCGAGCCATCTATAAAAGAACATAACGGCATTACAAGGTTAACCAGGCTATAGCTATGCGTTGAATCCATTTGCTGCAGCATATTATAGGTTACCAGCGTATTGCCGGTGGCCGAATCTGTACTAATAGTACCGTTTACTTTTGTGTTGGCTGTTGAGTCAATAAAAAATGCGGATAGTAATCTTAACCCATCATCAACCCGTTGCGAAATGTTGCAATTATTCACGTTATGCTTACTGATGCATACCTTTGTAACAATGGTAGCTGTATCGCCCGGATTGGCATCCACTTTATTGCATACCGAATGTATATCGCACGAGTGCTCAATACCTGCTCCAAAATACATCATCCAGTTATCGTTATGATTGGATACCATTACCGATACAGTTTGGGTTGAGTTAATAAGCAGGTACGGACGTTCCGGCCCGTCAAACAAGCTACCGGTGCCATTATATATAGATTTCCATTCCACTGAATCAAGCATACAATCGGCATAAAATCCTGCGGGAATTGTGTAGGTACGGTTTATAACCCCGCCATTGGTATTTGCATCTTTAACCGTAACCTGCGATACATAATCTCTATTACCAAAAATATAGGCATGTGTACCCAGCGGGGCGAGTTTAAGACCCGTAAAGGGGTCGGTAATATTACCTTGCTGGCTTGGCAGAGGCATGTATATAGCAAAACTTTGCCCCGCAGCGTTCCCTGTTTCCGAAGAAACCATTGAAGCAATATCGCTGGTTACCATCTCACCGGTTTCTATCCAGTTTCCTTCAAAAACGGTAACGGTTTTACCAGGAGAACAACTTATCCTGAAAATGGTGGAGAAGGTCTGGTTATATGTGACTCCTACCCACTCGGCAGTTTTAAACCGGTTTAAGGAATCATATTGCTGTACAGTTATCCATTGCCCATTAGCATATCGCTCCAGCAAAACATTATTGTCATTGCTCCACGATACTATTCTTATTTCCTGCTGGGCGCTATCTTCATACGGAACCCCTAAATAAAAAAGCGAACCAGATGAAGATCCATTGGATGATGGCACATATCCTCCCCCATCGCTCTCATCAGTATACAAGGCACCATACTGCACAGTTACATCCTGGTTGGTTTTAACCAAATAAGTTTCACCGGGTTTTATAAGGTCCCGGCCAATGTGGTTGTAATAGATCATATCCTGCCCCGGAGATAAAGTGAGTTGTGCAACTACCGTATCATTCGTTAAAGATACATGTGTAAACCCCTGTCCAATACTTGCACCTTTTGAAATTTTTGAAATAGTTACCCGGGTATTATTTTGATAGGCCATGATATTTAAATCATTAGGGCTGGTAGTTACCTCATTACCATAAATAAAAAAGGTATTACCCATAGATGTTTTATTGGTTGATGGCAACCAATCATGCTCCCAATCGCTTTTAGTGGCCTGCGAAACCAATATAAGGTTGCTGCCGGTAATCAAAAAATGATCACCATCCTGCTTGCCTGCGGTGTCGCCTGCATGGGCGGCATCATCGTTTACGCCGTTACCGTTCAGATAAAGAATGTAACTCTGACCGGCCATTAAATTTCCGCTGGCACTATCATCGGTATCGCCATCCTCACCGGTATCATTAATCCTGAAAAAAGTATTGTCGTAAACTGCGGTTACAATCAACGCCACATCTTTACCTTCGTTCACATTACTTGGCGGAACATAGATATTAAAATAAGTCCCGGCCTCGCCCGAAGCGTAAGCCGCAATAGCAAAAGCCAATATCATTAAAATCAAAAAAAGCTGTTTCGTTTTCATATTATCCCTGAGTTAAAAGCTATCCATCTAAAATGATTGCGGAAAAATCAATCGTTAAGTTTTAATCCGCTAATTATTTTTTTGAAAAATTCAGGCTTCTATTTAGGGAGAGAATAAATTGGTTTGGGGGTAACCTGCCTGATTTATAATTATCTGTTACTACTTTCATTAAAATATGTTTCAACATGCTTTGATAGCGTATCTTACCATGTGCGGGTTTGCGGCAACAAAGTGCATGTTTTAATACCAATTCAAATTCAGGTTCAGCACAAAACAGGCTTTGTATGGCACACTGAAACAAAGACAGCATAAATGCATATAAAAACGAAAAATACAAGCCTGAACGGACTGATGTGGTTGTATTTTTATCTTATTGCAGTAAACTAATGGGAATAAAAACAATAGGCTGGACATCCGCCCAGCCTATTGCTTTTCAAGTTACTATGTATTTTAAGTCAACTAATCCGTTTTACTCAACTATCAGCTTCCTGGTAACTATGCCCCCTGATGTGTTAACCATATTTACAAGGTACATTCCTTGTGCCAGGCCATTTAACGGAAGGGTAAATTCATTACTCATCATTGAAATACTAATACATGTGCGGCCAAGGGCATCTATAATTTCAAGCCTTCCACCTGTCACATCGCTTCCCGTTTTTATTTGAATGGTGTTATGAGCAGGATTAGGAGACATGCTAAAATTTGCGGTATTGCCAGCAACGTTGGCAATCGCTGCAGTATTCGCATTTGCAACAATGATATTGGTTGTAGTATTGGTAACAACCGGGCTATTCAAATCGAAATAGATATATGCAGTGTTATTAATTTCAGTTCCCAACGGCATATTATCCCTGATATCTGCCGTGTATTGTACCCAGCCACGGCTACCATCCGCATCGGCACTGCTATCGGGTAAGTTAATGCCCGGAAAGTTAAACTTAACTGCATTACCCAACATGAACGATTGAACAGGAAAACTACCGGCTATTACTTTAAAAGTAGCGGGATCAAGATGTACATCAAGTGTATCAAGCACGTATACATTTTGTGCAGGAGCTGTTCCGGTGTTTTGGAACAACACAGTATATGTCAGCGATTTTTGAGTAATATCTATATTGCCATCGGGAAAAACCTGCTTTTCGTTTGGATCATAAGGTCGAATTACAATTAAACAGATATTTGATGTATTGTTTGATGGGTTATTATCGCCCGCAAGTGGAGTAACTGAAACATAAGTACAAACGTCGCTACCCGGAACTGCGTTTGAATCAGTATTGAACACCACAAAGAAACCGCTGTCTATTTTTAGCGTTCCAAAATCAGCAACGTTCCATGTAATTGTATCGCCATGCACACTTGCAGGCGTTAGTCCGCCCGCAGTAATGCCCTGGTAATGTACCGGCCCGGTAACTATCATCTGCACCTGCCCGCTTATACCTGCTGCACAATGTTGGCCGTTTACCTGCGACATATCTCCGGCTATAGGATGGATGATAACTTTTTGTCCTGGCGCAGGCATGTTGATATATTTAATGCTTACAACGCCTACATCAAAAGTGTTGGTTAAAGTAAAATTCCTGATGGCCTGGCATCCAAAGTTCTCTGTCACTGTTACACTGTAATTACCTGTACTGAGGCCACTGATACTTTTACTATTAGATGTAAAACCATTGCTACCGGTCCAGTGGTAAGTAGCCATACTGCTGTAAGGGGTAAGTGATTGGTAAGAGATGCTTCCGTTATCGGTGCTGCAATAAATATTGTTGTAACCATAGTTTACATTAAGTGCACCTGAACTATCAACCATATAATTACCGGTGGCCGTGCAGCCCAACGCATCGGTAAAATTAAGATGGTATTTCCCACCGGTCAACCTGTTTATACTTACCGAATTTGAAGTAAAACCATAGGGGCCGGTCCACGAAGCTGTCCATGGATAGGTTGCGCCGGCAATACTGGTATTTTCAAGAAAGCCACCAATAGCACTATCACATTTAGTACCCTGGATGCTGTAAGTTAATGTTATAACCGGGCCTGCTTTAACGGTATCGCTGCTGGTGCCGCTGCAACCATAAGCCTCGGTAATGGTAAGGTTATAAATGCCTGCTGCAAGATTTTTCAGAGAACTACTATCGGAAGTAAATCCATTCGGCCCGCTCCAAATATAAACTGGAGAACTGTAAGGTATAAGCGCCGCCTTGCCAATGGCTCCGTTACCGGCACCAGGGCAACTGGTATTGGTAACTATATATTTGGGTGAAATAAAACCTGAACTGGTAATAGTATATGTAGCCTGCGATGAGCACCGATTGCCATCAGTAAGGTTAATAGTATAGTTGCCGGTATTAAGATGATTCAGGTTAAGGCTGTTAGACGAGAACCCGGCAGGGCCTGCCCAAGTGCCAAACCAAGGATAAGCAGCCCCGGATATGCTTGTTAAAGTAATAGCCCCACCCGCATCGCTATCGCAATTAATATTTGTAACGTTAAATTTTAAGGTGATAGAGTCTGCAGCGTTTATGGTATAGCTTTTTGCCGAAGTACATCCATTAGTGCCGCTTACCGTTACTATATAATTACCGGCCTGCAGGTTGGATGGGCCAAGGCTGGTTGAACCATTGCTCCATAAAGCGCTGTAATTATTGCTGGTCCCTCCGGTAGCAGTAATACTTACCGATCCGGTATTACCGTAACACAAAGGCTGGTATACAACCCCGCTTATTACAATAGGCGTTCCTATATTTGAAACGCTGGCACCTGCTGTAGCTGAACATCCATTACTATCTGTTACTACAACCGTATAGTAATGTGCGCCTAACCCTGTGATGGGATTTGTGGTACCTGCATTTGACCAGAAGTAAGTGTAAGGCGCATTGCCCCCGCTGTTAACGGTTGCAGTTACTTTACCAATATGTGCGGTGCAGGTATCAGCGGCTGCCACCGCACTTGCCGACATTGGGCGCATATATGCCGTAAGCGTAAATGTTTTAGCCGCTGAACAGCCGTAAACATCTGTTACTGTAACTATGTATGAACCATGTGCCAACCCCTGAATAGTTGATGATGAACTACCGCCAGACCAATTGTAAGAATACGACGGCATGCCACCGGAAGGTGATATTGAAACAGAGCCGTTAGATGCAGTACAAATTGGAGAAGTAGTAATGCCGGTAACATTAATAGTTTCATTAAAATTGGTAACATTTGCGCTGGCAGAAACTGAGCATCCGTTACTGTCTGTTAACAGTATCGTATAGCCACCTGCGGTTAAGCCCGTGGCAGTTGCAGTGCGCGCATCGTTTGACCACACATAAGTAAAAGGAGCGTTGCCATTACCTGAAATGCTAAGTGTAGCCTTTCCCCTGCCACCATTACAGGTATCACTGTACCCGGAAGCAGTTAATATAATTGAACGGGTAGAGGCGGTAAGGCTAAAGCTGCGAAATGCCGTACACCCTGCTGCATCAGAAATTGTTAATGTATACGAACCCGCCACCAGGCCGGTAACGGTTGCTGTGCTTGCCCCATTTGACCAGAAATACGAGTAGGGAGCTGTTCCGTTTGATGGACTTATGGTAATTGAACCATTGGCAGCAGCACAAACCGGGTAACTATAACTTGCATTAGTGCCTATCTTACAAGAACCCCCTTTAACTGTTGAAGTATGGAATAAAACAAGCAAAAAAATACTTATAAATGTAACTACTCTCATGCGCATGCTTTTTAATTGTAACAGCAAATAATTAATATTTACAGACGGGGGGATCTGGTTGCGCGCAGTATATTGGGGGAAGCTATAATGTGCTTTTTAAGTCAATACAGTAGTTGGAATTTTTCTCAACTACGGCATTTTTAAACCGGGGGATAGTGATTTAATACGCACTAGACCGGACATGGTTGTGAAATAAAATAGAGCATGTTAAAGGGCGCAATTCCAATTAAAAATATAACATGTTTAAAATCAATTAATTACGCTTAAAATTACGAAAAGTGTATTTGTAACATAAATTGAAAAACATGATTTATACATGCAGCAGTTTGTAAGGAATTTGACTGCTTAACGAGGCTGGACAAATTTCTCAATCAAATGTCCTTATTTAGGCCCTCAAGTCTTATCAAAAAGTGCCACATGCTTAATAATCACCTCACTATTCATATAACACTTATTCGGGGACGGAAGGGGCTACTGATTAGCGTAAACTGAAACCGGAACTGCGTGTAGCCAGTTAAAAATATCTTCTGCTTTGCCTGATTTGATAGAGATTAACCTGGATTTCAACTTGTTTGAAATTTCGCGGCCTTCAACCGGAGGTAATTCGTAGTTCTCGCCTTTGTAATGAAACTCGCCGATGTGCGATACTACGGCTGCGGTGCCGGTGCCAAACATATCTTCCAGCTTACCTTCGTGGTAGGCGTGTATTACTTCGTCAATTGAAATATCACGTTCCTGTATTACATAACTAGAGTAGGATTCAGAACCAAACTTGGTAAGGTCCATTAGTTCCTTTCGGTTAAGACGGCCTTCATAGCCGGTAGAGTGAATCAGTTCATGAAAGAGCGTTGCGTAATATCCCTGGCTTGATTCAAACATTTGCATTTTGGGCATGTTGATGAAATCGGCATGAGGATGATAGTATGCCTCATTCTCGTTGTGGACGATCTTGGGCCGGTTGGGCATACTGGCTACAATACCTTCGCATTTTTCAATCGGGTTATTGGGTTTGGTTTCAAGGTGTGCCGCCCGAGTCGGTAACCCAGTGCACTGGGATGAATTAAACACAAAGTAGTAGCGAAGTAATGGACGTTTTCTTCCCTTCACTTCTTGCATTCGTTTGTTCGAATCTTCATCAATCCAAACCCAGAGAACAACTAAGTTGGCTTTTTCTCCTTTCTTAACACGGCCTCCCAAATCTTGCACCTGTTTGAAGGTCAGGTATTCGTTTTCGGGAAAGCCAAGCGCATTAAGAAGCAACATGTTCATGCCGCGATACGGGCGCTGAGTAATTAAATTTCGCGGCGGGCCTAAATCTATCCATGGCTGTTTCCAAGGAATAATACCTTATGTCCAGGAAAAGGTTGTACCGGCAACATTCGTAGTTGGTGTAACGGATACAGTTGTATCCCCGTTACAAATAGTTTGTGTTGATGGTAATATAACATCAGGCAAAGGATAGACCGTTATAATATAGGTTGCAGCAGGGCCAGAGCAATTATTAGCTGTAGGAGTTACGGTGATGATTATTGTTCCTGCGGTATCGGCAGGGTTTGTGGGTACGAATGTTGGTATCGTTGCCGAAGTTCCAGTAGAGGTAAAACCGGTGATAGCATTAGGGGAATTAGCGGTCCAACTAAATGTAGCGCCGGATACTTGCGAAGTAAAGTTAATCTGTTGAGTAGAACTGCCGCTGCATACAGTTTGCGAGAGTGGTGCATTGGTCACCATCGGAATAGGGTTTACCACAACAGAATAATTGAACGCCTGTGTAGTACAGCCCACGTAAGTAGCTGTGGCTGCGTAAATAACGGTGATGGGCGCGTTGGTTGTATTAGTAAGAGTTTGCACGGGAATAATGGTGGTACCTGAAAGTGCCACTCCTCCAACACCGTTGGGTTGAGATGTCCATGCAATGGTTGCCCCTGATGTCGCGCTTGACAGCGTGACAAGCTGCGTACTTTGTCCGGAACAAATAGTTTGCGGGCTGGGAGAAAAATTAATCGTTACACCGGGGTTAACTACTATGCTCACCGTAATGACAGAGCCGGTACAACCATTTGCACTCGGCGTTATGGAGTACGTTACTGTTTGTCTTGTGGAACTCGTACTTGTGAGTGTTTGTTGAATTGAACTACCGGTTCCATTCGATGCTCCTGTAATGGATGGTGGGGCATTTACTGTCCAGTTGAAGGATGTTCCGTTTACTGTCGATGAGAGTTGAATATTAATAATGTCTCCAGAGCAAATTGTATCAACAGTAGGGGTCGCAGTTGCTTGCGGGATTGGATTGACTATAATAGTGAAGGACTGTATTGGGCCGATGCACGTATTAGCTGTTGGCGTAATGGAATATGTAACGGTTCCTGCTGTTGTGCTGCCATTAGTTAGAGTTTGAACAGGAATATTGTTTGTCCCATTTGGCGTATTCCCTGCAACTGTTCCTGTAACCGATGAACTCCAGCTATAGGTTGTTCCGCTAACAGTTGATGATGGAGTTACAAGTGTGGTGCTTTGACCGCTACAAACGGTTTGTGGAGGTATAGCATTTATATTAGGTAGAGGATTAACAGTTACCACAAAATTTGCCGGGGTTCCCGGACACCCATTGGCCGTCGGGGTTATAGAATAAGTAACCGTTCCTGCCGTAGTACCGCTATTGGTTAAGATTTGACTGGGAATGGTAGTTGTTCCATTGGACGTATTACCGGTAATCGTTCCTGTAATAGATGAGCTCCAGCTATAGGTTGTTCCACTTACAGTTGACGTAGGAGTTACAAGCGTGGTGCTTTGTCCGCTACAAATGGCTTGCGGAGCGATGGAGGCAACAACCGGCACCGGATTTATATTAAAGGCAAAATTACTGGGCGTACCTGCACATCCGTTTGCTGTTGGTATAATAGTATAGTTAATTGTTCCAACAGTAGGATTTGGATTGTTAGGAGTAAATGAAGGAATCGAAGAAGTATTACCTGTAGTAGGGAAACCCGTAATACCATTTGGTGAATTTCCACTCCATGTATAAATAGTGCCTGCCACTGGCGAATTCAAAATACCCGGTGCACTGGCTGAGCCCGCACATACAGTTTGGTTTGCCGGTAGCGTTACAGTTGGAATGGGGTTGACGGTAAAAGAATAAACGGCATTTTGGCTTGTACAACCGGCAAAATTTGCATTAGTGGTGTACGTAGCAATTAGAGGCGAATTGGTGTTATTGATAAGGGTCTGTTGGGGGATTGTGCTTGTTCCTGATGAAGCTACTCCTGTAATTCCGTTCGATTGAGAATTCCACGTAAAAGTTGCGCCTCCGGTGGTACTTGAAAGGGTAACTAATTGTGTTGTTTGGCCAGAACAAATATTTTGGTTTGTGGGGGTGAATTGTATATCCGCACTTGGATTAACATAAACTGTGACTGTAATCGGCGAACCATTACAGTTATTTGCGCTTGGTGTAATGGTATAGATTACCGTTTGTATTGCGGCACTGGTACTTATCAGCGTTTGTTGGATTGGACTCCCGTTTCCGTTAGATGCCCCCGTAATGGATGCAGGAGCATTTACAGTCCAGCTAAATGACGTGCCACTTACAGTTGAAGATAGCTGAATATTAACTGCGTCCCCGGAACAAATTGTATCAACGCTTGGAGTAGCTGTTGCATGTGGGATTGGGTTAACGGTAACTACCAAGGATTGAGTAGGGCCTACACAAGTATTAGCCGTCGGGGTTATTGTATAGGTAACTGTTCCAGATGTCGTTCCGTTATTGGTTAAAGTTTGAACCGGAATGCTCGTTGTACCATTGGACGTGTTGCCAGTAATAGTTCCTGTAACAGATGAACTCCAGCTATAGGTTGTTCCGGTTACAGTTGATGAAGGAGTTACAAGTGTTGTGCTTTGACCGCTGCATATAGTTTGGGGGGGTATAGCATTTATTGTAGGCAGGGGATTAACCGTTATCACAAAATTTGCCGGATTTCCCAGACACCCATTGACAGTTGGCGTAATAGAATAAGTAACTGTACCTGCGATGGTACCGCTATTGGTTAAAGTTTGAAGCGGAATACTGGTAGTCCCGCTTGGCGTATTCCCTGTAACACTTCCCGTAACAGATGAACTCCAGCTATATGACGTTCCAGCGATATTAGCAGTAGGGGAAATCGCAGTTGTTGTCTGGCCGCTACAGATGGTCTGTGGGGAAATTGATGCAATAACCGGAATCGGATTTACCGTAAATGTATAAGTACTGGGTGTACCAGTGCATCCATTTGCGGTTGGTGTTATACTATAATTAATTGTTCCAACTGCGTTGCCGCCATTGATAGGAATGAAAGAAGGTATAGTAGCGCCGGTCCCATTAGCAGGAAATCCCGTAATACCATTTGGAGAATTTCCGCTCCATGTATAAGTTGTACCTCCTACCTGAGAACTCAAAATAACTGCGGTAGTAGATGTACCGCTACAAATCGTTTGACTGGCTGGCAGTGTTATAACCGGAATAGGGTTGACAGTCACATTGGCTGTTGACACGGCAGCAGGGCACGGTCCGGTAGGGTCATTGGTGGTAAGTGCTACCTCGCCAGTTTTGGTGATGCACGTAAGCGTTAAATTATGAACGACTTTGTAAAGCAATTGAAGGGGTCTTAATCCACCTTCTTAATTGCGTTAATACTTGTAATTACAACCGGCACGCGATTCATTACCACAATTACGCAAAGCGTAATTACAATGACTGTAACTGCCGGACTTTTAATGATTTCGACAAAGTTATTCCCGCTCATCTTCTTTGTTTTTAAGTGAAGTAATAGGTTCTATTGGTTTCAGTGCTTGATAACCCAGATAACCAACGGCGCCGAAAATCAAAACGGCTACAAGAATTGTACCCCATTGGTTACCGTTTTCAATTTTCATGGGTAGATTTTTTGTTGTGATTAGCATATAATTATTTGTTTAGTTTTGAAGAATAAATAAAAGCAATCAGAACCGACTCAAGCGAGTCGTAACTGATAGGAAAATCATCGCCATAAACGTTCTCAACGACATCTTTTTTCCCTTTTAATTGTTGAAATAAATAGTTCAGGCGTTCATCATTGAATATGTCATTTTGAGGCACCAGTACGGCCAACCGTTCTTTCAATGATTCAATCTCTTTTTTGTAATTCGCAAATTCATCCTGCTGCTTGCCTTTCAGCATTAATTGTTGCAAATTCAAATCTTCTATTGCCTTAGCCCCCTCAATAATCGCCTGCTTTAGCTGAGCTATTTCTGCATCAGCGCGATGCCTGTTGTGTAGTATTGCCTCCCCATATTCCGATGAAGTTTGACCAAGCGCTGCCGCTTCTCTATTTAGCTCTTCTTTTAATTCCGGAGACACTCTAATCCCGATGTTTACCCTGGGTCCGGCGGTTTCCGTTTCTGAATCGGTTAATTTCATAGTTTTATTTTTTTAGCGTGGTTAATGAATCACTCAATAATTAAAAACAATTCTAATCAGCGCTTATCGGATGTAGGATTCCAGGTACTCGTTAATGGGCTTATCTTGACGCCACCAGACATAAGGGCAGCATCCATGGAATGAATTTCTCCATGCCATTTTTACCAGGTCGTTAGCTATTGATTTTTCCGGAATTTCGTTATTTGAAGTCATTTGTTTAGTTTTTAAGTTTAATTTTTTTTTCTTCTAAGTAATTATCTGCCAGCTCATAAATTGGCGCATATTTTCGATCAGTTATCCAAGACAATATCTCTGACTTTTTGAACCTCACCGGCTTCAGGTTTTCCGTTTTATAAAACGGGATTTTTCGCTTAAAAACAAGCTGCCTGATATACCCAGGTGTATAGCNNGGTGTATAGCCTGTAAGGGCTGCCAAGTGGGTTTTTCCATATTTTTTTAAAGAGTTCGCCCGTAAACGATTTTTCCTGAGTCTCATTTTTTGTTGTCATAGGTTTAGTTTTTAAGATTAAAGTTTTTTATCTACATAATCATTGGCCAGTTCATCAATTGGGGTAAATTTCCTGTCCGCCATCCAGGCCAGTATCTCCGCTTCCTTGAATCTTACCGGTTTCCTTCCTTTGGATTTGAAAAAAGGAATTGCTTGTTTGAAAACAAGCTGGCGGATATAGCCCGGTTTGTAACCCGTAAGGGTTGCACATTGATCGATGTTCAGAAATCCTCCAAAACTTTGCATTGAATAGTGGCTTGTTGAGGAACCAGTTGAGTTATATCTTCGGTCCAGTTCCAGTACTACCTCACCCCAGGTAAGGTCGATGAGTCTCTTTAGCGGATCGATCACCGGCACTTTAGTCAGACAGCTTATAGCTGTAAATTCATTGTTTTTCAGCGGCAATTGTTTTTGTTTCATTTTAATACCGTTTTAGCTTCAATGCGAAGATACAAAACATTTTTCAAACAAAGATATTTATTTTAGTATGTATAATATATACACTTTGTATATTTATCAAAAAACATTTACGTAATTATTCAAAATTATTTTGGCCTTATCAACTTGATCTATAGCCCATTGCTTAATTGCATTATAAAAATTTCAGGCACCCGGTACTTCAATATTTACATATCGAACATGAGGATTGTTTGACAATATTACGGACGGCCAAATAAAGGTTAAGACCATTAAAACCGGGGAAACAGTGGTGATACCTATTCACTAGACGCTAAAAGCCATTTTGCAGAAATACGCACACACGGCAAAAGGTTTACCCAGACCATTTTCAAACCAAAAAATGAATGATTATTTAAAGGATGTAGGCGAAGCTGTGAAGATAAACGACAAGATTTTACACACACATACTAAAGGAGGGTTAAAGGTGCAGGCTATTACATTAAAACATAAGTTAATGACAACGCACACAGCCCGGCGTAGCTTTGCCACTAACCTGTTTTTAAGTGGTTTTCCTGCTATCAGCATAATGAAGATAACAGGTCACAAAACCGAAAAATCGTTTATGAAATACATTAAGATATCGCAGGAGGAAAACGCCAAACTTTTACAACTTCACTGGAATAAGAAGGTTAAACTCAAGGTGGTTTAGTTAACTCAAGCAGAAATTCATGAATCGTTCAATACTGCCTTACAAGCAGAGGGTCACTGGTTCGAACCCAGTAGTTCCCACATTGAAAATCAAAGGGTT